>NZ_JBVJLD010000003.1:199437-205629 GCF_055584905.1 Kitasatospora sp. NPDC088742
CGTGTACAGCCACCTGCGGTCGGTCCCGGCGGACGGCACCGCGCTGGCCGGTGCGAACGGTGGCGGTGTCTTCGTGGTGGCCGGTGGGGCGCCAGTGTACGTGAGCGACTTCGCCCACGTGCCCGGTATCGCGGCCCGGGTGACGGTCGACCAGACCGCCATCGACAACGCGGGGGCCGGCGGCTTCTTCAACCACCTGCGCACCACCCCCGCCGACGGCACCTACCTCAACGACGGCGCCACCGGCACGGTCTACGAGGTGGCGGGCGGCGCCCCGATCGTCGTCACCAACTGGGCCAACGTCGGTGGCTTCCACTCGCCCACCACGGTGGACGGCACCGCGATCGACAACGGCGGTCTGAATGTGCTCTACAGCCACCTGCGGATGACCCCGGCCGACGGCACCGTCCTGCGCGGCTACGGCACCGGCCGGCTCTACTCGGTGACGAACGGTCACCCCACCCTGGTGACGAGCGGCACGCCCGCCGCCGACGTCGACCAGGTCGCGATCGACAAGGCCGGCCAGGCGGGGGTCTACCGTCACCTCAGCTGACCCACCGTCTCCTCGGAACAGCCCCGGCGGGGCCGCACTCGGCGGCCTTGCCGGGGCTGTCCGCGGTTCCCCGCGCGGGAGTTCAGCGGTGGCGCAGGTACGCGGCGGCCGTCTCGCGCAGCCGCGCGTGCAGACCGTCGTAGGCCCGTACCCCGCCCAGGACGGACTTGGGGAGCTTGGCGGCCATCGTGTAGTTGGTGTCGCAGACGTTGGCGGCCGGGGCCAGGCCGGCCTGGCTGACGAGTTGGTAGGCGTCCAGGAGGTCGAGCCCGAGCAGGCCCGAGGTCCAAGTCACCAGGTCGTGCTGGCTGATCCGGAAGGCGTCCTCCAGCGGGCGGGCCGAACCGGTGGTGATCAGGAAGTCGTCGTTCTCCAACCGGGGCCAGGCCGGGCCCGCGCCCTTGACCAGGTCGACGACGACGGTGGTGCGCATGGCGGCCTCCACGGCGGTGCCGCAGACCTCGCCCTCGCCCTGGCGGGCGTGGCCGTCGCCGATCGCGAGTAGGCCGCCCTCGACGTTCACCCGGAAGTAGGCGGTGGTGCCGGCCCGCATCTCGGGGGTGTCGAGGTTGCCGCCGTGGGCGCCCGGGGTGATGGAGGCGAGCACCTCGCCGCCGGCCGGGGCCACGCCGACGGTGCCGTGCATCGGGTCGAGCGGGAGCGCGACGGTGAAGTCGGAGTTCCGGGCCCGGAAGTGGCAGAGCCCGGCCTTGAGGTCCAGGTCGTAGAACCAGACCCGCTCCTCCAGGGCGGGGTGGAGCATCGCGGTCCGGTGCGTGGCCGTCAGGGCGCCGAAGTGCGGGAAGGTGCTGGAGATGCCGTGGTCCCGGGCCGGGGTGAGCTCCACGAAGTGCACGGCGAGCAGGTCGCCGGGCTCGGCACCGGCCACCGCGATCGGGCCGGTGACGGGGTTGAGGTAGGGGAAGACGCAGACCTGGCTGGGCAGGTCGCCGGTGCCGCGCACCTTGCCGCCGAAGCAGTCCTCGGTGGTCAACTCGACCACGGTGCCCGGCCGGACGGTGGTCAGGGCCGGCCGGCCGCCGAAGGTGTACGCGTACTCCTCGGGGGCCGGGGACAGGTGGACGAGGTCGGGCATGCTCACTGCGGCTCTCCGGTGGTCTCGGTCTTCTCGGTCTTCTCGCTCTGCCCGGTGACGGACAGGCGGGGCCTGCGGCCGGTCGCCATCAGCCCCACCAGGACGATCGCACCGATCAACAGCCAGACGAAGCCCAGCCGTTGGGCCGCGATGTCGGCGTTGACGATCACGTAGGCGAGGATCGCGAAGCCGAGCGCGGGGGCGATCAGGTGCCGCCAGTAGTCCCGGCTGCGGTTGCGGACCAGGTAGTGGACCACCACGGCCACGTGCAGGACCAGGAAGGTGGTCAGCGCACCGAAGTTGACCAGGGTGCTCAGCAGGGTGATGCCGTCGTCCCGGGAGGCGGTGCAGAGCCCGAGGACCAGCGAGACCCCGGCGGTGAGCAGGGTGGCGTTGACCGGCACCCGGCGGGTGGGGTGCACCTCGGCCAGGAAGGACGGCAGTTGGCGGTCGCGGGCCATCGCGAACAGCAGCCGGGAGGTGGCGGCCTGCGCCACCAGGGAGTTGGCGAAGCCCCAGGCGACGGCGGTGGCCACGGCGGTCAGGGTGGCCAGCCAGCCCCCGGCGGCGGTGCGCGCCGCGTCGTAGAAGGCGGTGCCGTCCGGGTCGCCGTCCCGGATCAGCGCCTGCGGGTCGGTGACCAGCAGGGAGGCCACCCAGGTCTGCACGATGAACAGGGTCCCGGCCAGCAGCAGCGCGGCCACCATCGAGCGGCCGATGGCCCTGGCGGAGTCCCGGTTCTCCTCCGCCAGGGTGGAGATCCCGTCGAAGCCGAGGAAGCTGAGCACCGCGACGGAGACCGCGCCGAAGGCCAGGCTCCAGGAGAAGGTGTGCGAGTCGTACAGCGGGGTCAGGTCGAAACCGCGCCCCTTCCCGGCGGCCAGCGCGATCACCCCGGCCGTCACGAACACGGCCAGCACCAGGAGTTCGCCGGCCAGCACGGCCTTGTTGACCCGGGCGGTGGTCTCGATCCCGAGGTAGTTGACCGCGGTGTTGAGCAGCACGAAGCCGATCAGCCAGAGCCACACCGGGACCGACGGCACCAGCGAGTTCATCGCCACCCCGGCGATCAGGTAGAGCAGTCCCGGTACCAGGACGTAGTCCAGCAGGATCATCCAGCCGGCCAGGAAGCCGACCGGGGCGCCGATGCCGCGCCCCGCGTAGGTGTAGACCGACCCGGCCATCGGGAAGGCCCGGGACATCTGGGCGTAGGAGAGCGCGGTGAACATCATCGCCACCATGCCCAGGACGTAGGCCAGGGCGACCATGCCGCCGGAGCCCTGGAAGACGCCGCCGAAGATGCCGAACGGGGCGATCGGCACCATGAACACCAGCCCGTAGACGAGCAGGTCACTGAAGGTCAGGGAACGCCGGAGCTCCTGCCGGTAGCCGAAGCCCTCGATGTCTTGCGACGCGGATGTCTCGGTCATGGCTGCAGACAGTAGGGCCAACCATTTCCGTACGGAAGAGTTCCGGCACGGTGCCCGGCCTGACGCTCCGTCCGGAAGTTCACCCGCCGTTCGGACGGGGACGTCATCATGATCGGCATGACGACGATCGACGCGGACGAGCCGAGGCCGCACCACTACACGTACGCGCACCGGGTGTTGCCGGGCCTGGCCCGCGACCTCGGGGCGGAGCTGCTGGACCAGGAGCCGGACGTCGGATTCACCAGCGCGCTCACGACCATCTGGGAAGGGTTCGGCGAGCGCCTCCCGGAGGCCGAGCGGCTGCCCGCCGACGGACTGTCGGCCGTCCTCGTCCAGCGCGACGGCTACCGCGCCCTGTTCGTCGCCCTGCCCCTGGCGGTGGGGCCGTCCGAGGCGCACTTCGTCGCGGTGGTGCAGCCGGCCGGGGCCGCGACCTGCCGGTACCTGACGCTCGAACACGGCGTCAGCCCGATCGACGGCCAGACCTACACGGCCCTCGGCGAATGGACCGCCGACGGCTCCCACCTCAACCTCGGCCCCGGGCCCGCCGCCGAACCCGAGGCCTTCGTCACGGCGATCGAACGGATCCTGGACGACTCCGCCCCGGTCCACGCGGCCACCCGTCCCGGCCCGCCCGTAACGCCGGAGACGGAGACCGGGAAGCCCAGAGCACGAGGCCTGCGCGGGCTGTTCCGGCGGTGAGCCACCCAGGCCGCCCCGTTCAGCTCATCGGATCTGACGCTCCGTCGTTTCGGGTCGGTCCACCGGTGCCGGAACGGATGGCGAGGAGTCGTCAGCCGGAGCCGACAGCGTAGGGCCGCTGATAGCCGGTTCGGTGCCGGTGGGACGGCCGGCGCGGGTGCGGAGCCCCTTGCAGGCCTTGGCCGCGGCCGCGGTGAGTGCGGTGGAGACGAGGGTCGTCAGCACGCTGGTCGCGGACTGGGCGAGCAGGTCGACGAAGGCCGTCATGGGGTTCCCCCTTGGGCTGCTGGTGCGCCGGCCTGATGCTCCCGGCGGGTGACGGTTCCAGTGCACGTCACGGGCCCGGCCCGGCCGCCTCAACATGTTCCTGTCCGTCCGAAGTTGGGATTCGTGCTGGCAGGAGCCCCCAACTTCCCTATCTTGTGGAGTGGTTGGAGACGATCGATGGGGGTGGACGGTGGTCGGGACCGACGACCTGGTCCGGGTGAAAGACGAGGCGGGATTCACCGCGCTGCTGGCCAAGCTGATCACTGGTCATGTGGCCGGGGGCGGTTCGCTGTCCGGGCTCGCGCGGCGGGCCGGTGTCTCGGAGAACTCGCTCGCGAACTGGCGTACCAGCGTCATCCCGCGCGAGGAGCAGCTGGAACTGCTGCTGGAGGCGCTGGGCCGGGGTGAGCGCGACGAGGTGCGGACGTGGATCGAGGCGCGGCGCCGGGCCTTGCAGGCCCGTGCCGCACGGAAGGCGTACGGGCGGGAGACCCGTGAGGTGCGAGGTGCGGAGGAGACGCCGGGTCAGCTGCGCGGGCGGCTCGAACACATGCAGCGCGTGCCTGGTGTGTCCATCGGCGGGGGCGGGCTGCGAGGCTTCCGGCAGCGTGGGCCGCAGGAGCCGGAAGCCTGGCCCTTCCAGGTCGGAACGGTCCCCCCTCCTTCGGTCGGTTTCCAGCACCGTGTTCTGGCCGGCCAACTGAGCAAGGTACTGGCCGGGGGAGGCACGGCGGTGGTGGGACAGCTGCTGACCGGGATGGGTGGGGTCGGCAAGACCCAGCTGGCCGCCGAGTTCGCCCGTACCGCCTGGCAGGGCGGCGAGTTGGACGTGCTGGTGTGGGTGAACGCGAGCAACCGCGCGGCCGCGGCGAGCGGGCTGGCGGAGGCCGGGGTGAAGCTGTGCCGCGCCGACCCGAACGACACCGAGCAGGCCGCCGAGAGCTTCCGGCGGTGGCTGGAGCCGAGACCGGGGCTGACCCCGTGCCGCTGGCTGGTGGTGCTGGACGACGTGACCGACCCGGACGACCTGGAGAACCTCTGGCCGCCGGCCAGCCCGACCGGCCAGACGATCGTCACCACCCGCAGCCGTGAGACCGCGCTCGCACGGGCCGGCAGCCGCGTGGTCGAGGTCGGCCTGTTCGACCGCGGCGAGGCCGTCGCCTGTCTGAGCGAGGTACTGGCCCACCGCGGCCGGCGTGAACCCGACGAGCACCTCGCGGCGCTCGCCGACGACCTCGGCCACCTCCCGCTGGCGCTGTCGCAGGCCGCCGTGTACATCGCCGACACCCGCATCAGCGTGCACGACTACCGGGAGAAGCTCACCGGCCGTGCCACGGCCTTGGCCGACACCGCGCCCGACCGGCTGCCCACAGGCCAGCAGCACACCACCGCCGCGGCTCTGCTCCTCTCCCTCGAGCGTGCGAACAACCTGCGACCCGCGGGCCTGGCGAAGCCCCTGCTGGAGCTCCTGGCCTTCCTCGCTCCGAACGGTGTTCCCCATCCCGTTCTCACCAGTGCCCCGGTTCTCGCCCACCTCACCCGACACCGGTCACCCGCGAGCGGAGCGGTGCCAGCGGCAGTCGGCGTCAGCGAGGACGAGGTCCGTCTCGCCCTGAGCGCGCTCGACCGCCTCCACCTCGTCGACTACGCACCGACGAACCCGGCACGAGCCGTGGTCGTCCACCAACTCACCCAGCACGCCGCCCGGGACACCCTCACCCCCGAGCAGCGCACCGCGGTCGCCAGCGCCGCCGCCGACGCGTTGGTCGCGGCCTGGCCCGAGGTCGAACGTGACACCGGTCTCGGCGAAGCCCTGCGCGCCTGCGCCACCGCCCTGACCGCGGTGGCCGAGGACGTCCTCCATCGACCGGAGGCCCACGAAGTGCTGTTCCGGAACGGCCGGAGCCTCGGCGAGTCCGGCCAAGCCGCAAGCGCCCGGGACCACTTCGCGGATCTCACCACCGGAATCAGCCGCAGCTGCGGCCCCGACCACCCCCGGGCCCTCGCCGGCCGCAACGA
This sequence comes from Kitasatospora sp. NPDC088742, assembly GCF_055584905.1. Lineage (NCBI taxonomy): Bacteria > Bacillati > Actinomycetota > Actinomycetes > Kitasatosporales > Streptomycetaceae > Kitasatospora > Kitasatospora sp. NPDC088742. The sequence continues at coordinate 205,505 of NZ_JBVJLD010000003.1, forward strand.
CCACGCCCGCTGGCAGGGCGAGGCCGGAGATCCGGCGGGTGCGGCCGCCGCGTTCGCGATTCTGCTACCCGACCGCATCCGCGTCCTGGGCGCGGAGCACCCCGACACCCTGACCACCCGTCACA
>NZ_JBVJLD010000003.1:205728-206927 GCF_055584905.1 Kitasatospora sp. NPDC088742
ATCCGGCGGGTGCGGCCGCCGCGTTCGCGATTCTGCTACCCGACCGCATCCGCGTCCTGGGCGCGGAGCACCCCGACACCCTGACCACCCGTCACAGCTTCGCCTGCTGGCAGGGCGAGGCCGGAGATCCGGCAAGCGCGGCCGCGGGCCTCGCCACCCTGCTCCCCGACCAGAGCCGGATCCTCGGCCCCGACCACCCCGACACCCTCACCACCCGCGCAAACCTCGCCGACCAGCAAGGCGAGGCCAGAGGCGCGGCCGTCGCCGTCGCCGCGTACGTGGAGTTGCTGGACGACGTTCTCAGAGCTCTGGGACCCGACCACCCGCGCACGCTCAACATCCGCGCCGATCTGGCCTATTGGCGAGGCGAAGCCGGTGACCCGGCGGCAGCGGGAGCTTTCGACGAGCTGCTACCCGATCTGGTCCGGGTCATGGGCCGTGACCATCCGGATACGTTCTTCGCGCGCGCGAGCCACGCCAACTGTCATGGTCGGAGCGGGGACACGGAAGGCGCAGCCATCGCCTACGCCGCACTGTTCGGGGACATGACGCGAGCGCTGGGACCGGACCACCCCGGGACCCTCACCGTCCAGCTCGGCGTTGCCTACTGGCGGGGCAAGGCGGGCGACCCGGCGGGCGCCAGCGAAGCCTGTGCCGAGCTCCTCACCGATCGCATCCGGGTCCTGGGTCCAGAGCACCCCCTCACCCTGAACACTCAGCACGGTCTTGCCTACTGGCGGGGGGAGGCCGGGGACGCCGAGGGTGCAGTCACCGCGTTGGCCGAGCTCCTGGCCGACTACATCCGGGTCCTTGGCACAGAGCACCCCCACACCCTCACGACCCGGGCGAATCTTGCCTACTGGCGGGGGGAGGCCGGAGACGCCGAGGGCGCTGTGATCGAGTTCGTCGAGCTCCTCCCTGACCGCATCCGGGTCCTTGGGGCGGACCACCCCGACATCCTCACCACCCGCAACAACCTTGCCTACTGGCGTGGGGAGGCCGGGGACGCCGAGGGTGCAGTCACCGCGTTCGCGGAGGTCATCCATGACCGGATCCGGGTCCTTGGGGCGGACCACCCAGACACCCTCACCACCCGCAACAACCTTGCCTATTGGCGGGGGGAGGCTGGGGATGCAGAGGGGGCCAGGGCTGCGTACGCCGAGCTCCTTCCGGACCGCGTCCGGGTCCTTGGGGCGGAC
>NZ_JBVJLD010000003.1:207026-266635 GCF_055584905.1 Kitasatospora sp. NPDC088742
ATGCAGAGGGGGCCAGGGCTGCGTACGCCGAGCTCCTTCCGGACCGCGTCCGGGTCCTTGGGGCGGACCACCCCGACACCCTCATGACCCGGGCGGATCTTGCCCTCTGGCGAGGGGAGGTAGGGGATGCAGAGGGGGCCAGGGCTGCGTACGCCGAGCTCCTCCGCGACCGCGTTCGGGTGCTCGGTGCGGACCACCCCGACACCCTCACCACTCGTCACAGCCTCGCCCACCGGCAGGGGGAGGCCGGGGACGCGGCAGGGGCAGCGGCCGCCTTCGCCGAGCTCCTGCCGGACCGCATCCGCATCCTGGGACCGGAGCATCCCGACACCCTGAACACCCGGGGCAACTTCGCCCGCTGGAGGGGGAAGGCGGGAGACGCCGAAGGCGCCAGGGCTGCCTACGCCGAACTTCTCCCCACCTACACACGGGTCCTTGGCCCCGACCACCCTCACATCCTCACCGCCAGGAACAATCTGGCCCACTGGCAGGGGGAGGCCGGGGACGTGGCAGGGGCAGCGGCCGCCTTCGCCGAGCTCCTTCCGGACCGCATCCGCGTCCTCGGGCCAGAGCATCCCGACACCCTGGTCACCCGATCGAACCTCGCCCATTGGCGAACCGCGGCTCGGCGGAGCCTGTGGTGGCGCCGCTGGTGGTAGCGAGTCGGCCGGCTCGGCCGGGTGGCTGGTAGCCGGGATGGTGGTGGTGGGCGAGGCCGGAGTCGAACCGGCACAGCGATGCGGGGGCTTTACAGGCCCTTGGGCTCTCCAGTGCCCAGCTCGCCCTTGGCGGAGGAAGTGGGGGTCGAACCCACACGGGTGCTCGCGCACCCCAACGGTTTTCAAGACCGAGGCCGGCGCCACCTGTCGGCTGGCTCCTCCGTGAACTCCCGTGCTCCGCACGGGTGCTGCGCTGCCGGACGAGGATTCGAACCTCGAACTTCCTGATTCAGAGTCAGGCGTGCTGCCAGTTGCACCATCCGGCACTGCGGGGCGGAAACGCGAAGGCCGCCCGGAAGGGGAATCCCCTCCCGGGCGGCCGGGGCGCGTGACGGCGCCGGTCTACCGCGTGGAGGGATACCCCTGGCTCTGCTGGGAGCCCGAAGAACGCTGATACGACTGGCTGTTGCTCATGACGTGCGCTCCTCTCCGTGGCGGTGCTGCCGGGCTGATGTGCCTACTCTGCGCCAGACCGGTCCTGCCTGGCAACCGCATTTACGCCTCAGCCGACCGATTCCGCCAACGTGCTTGGCAGCACTGCGGGTTCGAGCAGTGAAAGCCTCCGCTCCTGCGCGTCCAGTCCGACCCGGAGACCGACCGGCATCGGCAGGTTCGGGAAGGCGTGCCCGAAGTCGACGTTGCCCAGGGCCGGGATGTCACGGTCGCCGAGGACGTCGAGGACGAGCTCCGGGAGGGTGGGGGAGGCGCCAGGCTTTCGCGCAGCAGGCTGTTGAGCGCGGGGACGATCTCGGCCGGGGTGGCCACGCTCCACCAGTGACGGCGTCCGACCTCGAGGAGCGGAGCCCGACGCACTTGGAAGCCCATCCGCTCCAACATGCCCACCGCCTCCTGGACGTTGGGCTCGCAGGCGGCCGGCAACGGACCGGACAGCGCGGCGATGACCACGAGGTTTCCGGGCCCCAGTGCACGTGGGCGGAGCAGCTGAGACGGTGCGGCAACACTCACGGCGTCAGTCACGGCGTCAGTCATGGCGTCAGTTTTGCCGGTGCCGCCGACGGGGGTACCCGAGTTTCGTCCCATCGCGTCCGCCGCGCGCGTCAACCCTCCCGGCCCTGCCAGGTCGTCACACAGGCCTCGTTGCCCTCGACGTCGGCGAGGACCCAGAACGCCGGTGCGCGGACGACGGAGAGCAGCCGCCCGCCCGCCGCCAGCGCGGCCGCGATCCGGCGCGGTGCCTCGTCGTGCGGGACGCAGACGTCGAAGTGGATGCGGTTGCGTTCCGAGCGCACCTGGTCCATCTGCTGGAACCAGACCGCGGGCCCCTGCCCGACCGGGTCGACGAGGGGATCCTCCGGACCGTCGGCCCCCGCCTCGTCGGCGTAGCCCAACACCGCCTTCCAGAACGGGCGGACGGCCGCGATGTCGAGCGCGTCGATCGCGATCTCCAGGACCTGGACCGACCGCGGCGCCTCCGCACCGAGCTCGGGCTCCGTCCGCGACCCGGCCTCGCGCGCGAGGCCGGAGATCCGCCGCGCCAGCTCCACGTCGTGAGTGGTCACCGCCGCCCGGTCCAGCGACTGGAGGGTGAACACGACCCGCCCGGGCCTGAGATCGGCGCGCAGGTGCCGGTCGGCGTCGTCGCCGCAGACCGTCACCGCGTCCGCCGCGAGGCTGACCCCCTCGGCCAGCGACCCGACCGGCACCGAGGTCCGGATCGCACCCAACAGGAACCGCCACCCCAACTCGCCGACCGCGTCCGAGGCTTCCCGCCCGCTCAGTTTCCGCTCCATCGCGCCATCGTCGCACCACCGGCCGTCGGCGCGCAGGCAGGTCGGACAGGCAGGTCGGACAGGCAAGTCGGACAGGCAGGGCCATGCCGCCCGGTGGGTCATTGGGCACTGGCGGTGGGGCGGACGAGGATCTCGTTGACGTCGACGTGCGGGGGCTGGGAGACGGCGTAGGCGACGGCCCCCGCTACGGCGGCGGACGGGAGGGCCACGGCGCGGTAGGTCCGCATGGCTTCCCGGGCGTCCGGGTCGCCGATGCCGTCGGCGAGTTCGGACTCGGTGACGCCGGGGGAGACGACCGTGACCCGGACGTCCCCGGCGGACTCCTGCCGCAGGCCCTCGGAGATCGCGCGGACCGCGAACTTGGTGGCGCAGTACACGGCTGCGGTGGGGGAGACCTCGTGGGCGCCGACGGACGCGATGGTGACGAAGTGTCCGCTGCCCTGGGCCCGCATCACCGGCAGCGCGGCGGCGATCCCGGGCGACCGCCGGCCACCTGAGGCAAGCCCAGGGCCACCACCCCGACGACCCCCGCCTACGGGAACTCCTCGACGAACTCGCCGCGCACAGCGCCGACTTCACCCGGCTGTGGGACACCCACGCCGTGCGGGCCAAGACCCAGGACGCCAAGCACCTCCACCACCCGGACCTCGGCCCGCTGACCCTCACCTACCAGACCTTCGACGTCCGCGCCGCCCCAGGCCAGCAACTCGTCGTCTACCAAGCCGAACCCGACAGCCCCAGCGCCCACGCCCTCGCCCTCCTCGGCTCCCTCCACGCCGTCACCCCGTGACCACGGCGGCCGCCGCTGTGACGGACGACACGGTGTACCCCACGGTCGCCGTCCGTGAGGCCGGTGTGTGCCCCAACTGCCGCCTTGTTCCGTACACATGACGTTCCGGTCGGCAGAAGAGGGTGTAGGGGCGGCCCGGGCGAACGGCACGCCGTGCGGTCGGGGAGCCGGTACGTTGTGGCCGTGCGCAGACCGGTCGGCTTGGGGGAGCGGGCGGGCTGGGGCCTGCTCGGGGCTCTCGCGTGCCTGCTTCCGGCTGCCGCCGCGCACGCTGCCGCCGGGGGAGCGCTGCCCGGCCCGGGCGCGCTCGGGCTGCTGCTCGCGGCCCTCGCGGTGCCCGGCACCCTGCTCGCCGGCAGTCGGCTGCGCCACCGCTTCGAGGTGGCGGTCGCGGTCCTGGCGGTCCTTCAGCTGGGCCTGCACGAGAGCTTCCACCGCCTCGCCCCGATGCCGTCCGGCGGTGGCTCCGGCCATGACCTTGGAATGGCGGGCATGGCGGACATGGGAAGCATGGCCGGTATGGGTGGGATGCCTTCCGCCGACCACGGCATGAGCGGCATGGCCGGCATGGCCGGAGTCCACGGCATGCACGGCTCGATGGCCGCCTGGCACACCGTGGCCACCGTCACCAGCGCGGTCGCGCTGATCCACGGGAGCCGGCTGCTGCGCCGCTTGGCGGCGCTGCTGCCGCGGCCCCGACTCCCGTTCCTCGCGGCGCTGTTCGCCGCCCCCGCGCTTCCGGCCGCACCCCGGCCGGTGTTCCCCGAGCCGGTGCGTCCCGCGATCGGGGCGCTGCTCGCCCGTTCCCTCCCCCGTCGGGGGCCGCCGGTGGTGCGGGCCTGACGTCCTCGCGGGCGTCTGGCCCGGCCGCGCCTTCCGGGTGCGGCCCGTGCACCCCACAACCCGACGCCTGCCCCGCGCCCGCACGATCGGGCGCGCGACCCCAGGGGACGAACACCCATGTCTTCGACAACCGAAAACCGGCCGTCCGACGCCTCCGCCCCGGAGGCGGAGAGCGGCGTACCCGCGCGCTCCTGGCGCGAGGTCAGAACGCTGCTGGCCCGCCTGCACTTCTACGCGGGCATCCTGATCGCGCCGTTCCTGCTCGTCGCGGCCGTGACCGGCCTGCTCTACACCTTCACCCCTCAGCTGGACCGGCTGGTCTACGAGACCTGGCTGACGGTCGATCAGCCCGGCGACGCCGTGCGGCCGCTCGCCGAGCAGATAGCCGCCGCCCGCCGGGCGTACCCCGAGGGCGAGCTCGCCTCGGTGATCACTCCGGCGGGGCCGGAGGACACCACCCAGGTGGTCCTCTCCCTCCCCGAGCTCGGGGAGAAGCAGCTCACCGTCTACGTCGACCCGTACACCGCGCAGGTGAAGGGCGATCTGGTCACCTGGTTCGGGTCGACCCCGCTCAGCACCTGGCTGGACGACCTGCACCGCAACCTCCACCTCGGCGACCTCGGCCGCCTCTACTCGGAGACGGCCGCCACCTGGCTCTGGGTGGTCGTCCTCGGTGGCCTGGCGCTCTGGCTGGGCCGGGCCCGGGGGCAGCGCGCGGCGAGCGCGCGCGGCGTGCTGCTGCCGGAGCGCTCCGCGAAGGGCGTGCGCCGTACCCGCAGCCTGCACGCCGCGACCGGCGTCTGGCTGGCGCTCGGGCTGCTCTTCCTCTCCGCCACCGGTATGACCTGGTCGCAGTACGCGGGTGACCGCTTCGGACAGCTGCTGGACGCGGCCAAGGCCCGTACCCCCAAGCTGGACACCACCCTGCCCGGCGCCAAGGCACCTGCCACGGACGCCCCGGCCGGTGAGCACGCCGAGCACGGCGGGGCGGCGACGGCCCAGGCCGTGGCCGAGCCGGACCCGGCAGCCTTCGAGGCGGCCCTGATGGCGGCCCGGGCCGCCGGCCTCGGCGGCACCGTGACCGTGGCTCCGCCCGCGAAGCCGGGCAAGGCCTGGACGGTGGCGCAGGCCGACAACACCTGGCCGGTGCACTACGACCGGGTGGCGGTCGACGTCGCGGACGGCACTGGCACCGTCACCGCCGAGACCCGGTGGTCCGAGTACCCGGTGCTGTCCAAGCTCACCAAGCTCGGCGTCCAGGGCCACATGGGCCGGCTCTTCGGCCTGGCCAACCAGCTGGTGCTCGCCGCGCTGGCGATCGGACTGAGCGTCATCACCGTGCTCGGCTACCGGATGTGGTGGCAGCGCCGCCCCACTCGCGCCGACCGGACGGCCCGCTTCGGCAAGGCCCCCGCCCGCGGCGTCTGGCGGCGCCTGCCCGTCACCGCCCTGGTGCTCGGCATCCCGCTGACGGTAGCGCTGGGCTGGGCGCTGCCCGTCCTCGGCGTGACGCTGGCCGCCTTCGTCCTGGTCGACGTCCTCGCCGGTCTGGTGCGGCGCGGCCCGTCCGCGAGCTGATCACGACGGTGGGCCGGAGGGGGCAACTGCCGCCTCCGGCCCACCTGTTCGCCGGCCTACCGGCGACTCGCCCCCGACCGGGTCTCCGAGGTGAGCCAGGGGTGGTGGAGCAGGTGCCCGTCCCGTCGCCGGTCATCGCGAGCAGCCTCAGGTCGTGGAGTCGTCCTGCCCCGGGGCGAAGTGGACGGGGGCCTCGAAGTTGGCCCGGCGGGCCGCGCGGCGGAAGACCGTGAGGAGGGCCGGGCCGACCAGCAGCAGGCAGAGGCCGGTGGTGACGGCCCGTCCGGTGTCCCAGCCGAGTGAGGTGGTGAGGTCGAAGAGCAGGTAGCGGTGCCACTGCTCGGTGAAGGGCAGGCCGGGGAGGTAGGCGATCGAGCTGTTCGGGTCGAGGCTGAACGGCCAGAAGGAGAGGTTGAGCAGGAAGCCGAACAGGTAGCCGGAGAAGGCTCCGTAGCCGGCGAGCATCAGTGCCTCGGCCTTGCCGCGCAGCGGCGGGAGCAGCCCGGCGATCAGGCCGACGAAGGCGCAGCCGAACATCTGGTACGGCATCCAGGGGCCGACGCCGCCGGTGAGCAGGGCGGAGGCGAAGAGCGAGGTGCAGCCGAGCACGAAGCCGAATCCGGCACCGAAGACCCGGCCGGCCAGCACCAGGATGAAGAACACCGTCTCGACCCCGGCGGTTCCGGCGCCCAGCGGGCGCAGGCCCGCGTTGACGGCCGACAGCACGCCGAGCATGGCGAGCGCCTTGGCGTCGATGCCCCCGGCGGAGATCTCGGCGATCACCACGGAGAGGACCAGGGCGAGCAGGACGCCGAAGATGAGCGGCGGCGCGTACGAGGCGCCGAACCTGCCAGGGGCCACCACGAAGGGCCAGAGGAAGGCGACCAGGCCGATGAAGGCGGCGAGGGCGACCATGATCCGGGCCCGGCCCGGGATGCGGACGGCGGCGGGCAGGGCACTCATCGGCCGGCCTCCGCCGCGGTGAGGGCCCCGGCCACCTGAGCGGTGGTCAGGTAGGGCAGCGGGGCGAGGATCTTGGCGGTCTGCGGGGCGAAGGTGGGGGAGGCGACGATCACTTCGGCGGTCGGTCCGTCCGCGACCACCTCACCCTCGGCCATCACCACCACGCGGTCGGCGGCGCCCGCGACGAACTCGACGTCGTGGGTGCACACCACGACCGCTCGTCCCTCCTCGGCGAGTCGGTCGACGACGGCGGCCAGCTCGGTCTTGGCCCGGTAGTCCAGGCCGCGGGTGGGCTCGTCCAGCAGGACCACCGGCGGGGCGGTGGCCAGCTGGATCGCCAGCACGAGCGAGAGCTTCTGCCCCTCGGAGAGGTCGCGGGGGTGGCTGCCGTCCTCGATCCCCGGGGCCAGCCGGTCGAGGATCTGCCGGGCGGTCGCTCCCGGGAGGGCGGATGCCGCGTCGCGGTCGGCCTGCGCCAACTCCTCGGCCACGGTCTCCAGGTAGAGCAGGTCGGTCGGCGTCTGCGGGACCAGGCCGACCAGGCGGCGGGCCACGGCGGCGGAGACCTTCTTCGGATCGGCCGGGTCCTGCCGGGCGCGGGTCACTCGTACGGTCCCGCCCTGGCGCGGGCCGGAGCCCTGGAGGGCCCAGAGCAGGGAGGACTTGCCGGAGCCGTTACGGCCCATCAGCGCCGTCACCTCACCGGCGCGCAGCTCCAGCGAGACCTCGCGGACGGCGACCGTCCGGCCGTGCTTGACCACGACCCGCTGGGCCGTCAGCAACGGCGCTCCGTCGGCCGGTCGGGAGCGGGCGGGCGGGACGGGGCGGTCGGCGAGGCGCTCGCGCAGCGGGGCGGCGGCCCGGCGGGCGTCGCGGATGGAGAGCGGCAGCGGCCGCCAGCCGGCCAGCCGGCCGAGCTCGACCACCGGCGGGGCGATCGCGGTGTCGGCGAAGACCTCGGCCGGGGCTCCGTCCCGGAGGGCGCCGTCGCCGGGCAGGTACAGCACCCGGTCCGCGTACTGCACGACGCGCTCCAGCCGGTGCTCGGCGAGCAGGACCGTGACGCCCAGGTCGTGCACCAGCCGGGTGACCGCGGCCAGCACCTCCTCGGCGGCGGTCGGGTCCAGCGCGGAGGTCGGTTCGTCCAGGACGAGGATCCGGGGGTGGGCGGTGAGCACCGAGCCGATGGCGACCCGCTGTTGCTGGCCGCCGGAGAGCTCGTGCAGGCCGCGGTGGCGCAGGTCGGCCAGCCCCAGCAGGTCGAGGGTCTCCTCCACTCGCTTCCGCATGACCGCCGGTTCGATGGCCAGCTGCTCCATCGCGTAGGCGAGTTCCTCCTCGACCGTGTCGGTGACGAATCCGGCCAGCGGGTCCTGTCCCACCACGCCCACCACGTCGGCCAGTTCGCGCGGGGGGTGGTGGGCGGTGTCCCGCCCGTCCACGGTGACCCGGCCGCTCAGGGTGCCGCCGGTGAAGTGCGGCACCAGCCCGTTCACCGCGCCGAGCAGGGTGGACTTGCCGCTGCCGGTGCGGCCCACCACCAGGCAGAGCTCGCCCTCCGGGACGGTGAGGTCGACCCCGTGCAGGACGGGGTGTTCGGCGCCGTCGTAGCGGACGCCGACCTGGTCGAAGCGGATCACTGGGTTACCTCGGTGGGCTTTCGGGTCGTACCGGCCGGGAGTCGTTCGGCGGTCACCGGCGGGCGGCCCGGCGGTGGCGCGATGACGCCGGCCAGACCGGCCAGGAGCAGGGCGACGACCGGCAGGGCCGGAAGGGTTGGCCAACTCAGCGGGTAGAGCGAGGGGTTGAGGTCGGCCGGGTCGTAGCCGACGGAGAGGCAGAGCAGGACGGCGGCCGTCACCCCGCAGCCGGCGACCCACCACTCGGCGGCCCGCCACGGATCGGGCCGGTAGCTGGTGCGGCGGACCCGGCGGCCGCCGAGGGCCAGGCCGCCCACGCAGAGCGCCGAGCCCACGGCCAGCGCGGGCAGGCCGAGCAGGGCGGGGGCGGTGCCGTCGAGCAGTCCGTACATCCCGGCGCACAGGCCGCACATGCCGAGGAGCAGCAGCGCGCCGGTGGTCCGGCGGGAGGCCCGGGTGGCGGTGCCGGACCGGCCGTAGCCCCGGGAGTCCATCGCGGCGGCCAGGAGCAGCGAGCGCTCGAGGGCGTCCTCCAGCACCGGGACGGCGATGCTGCGCAGGGCGCGCAGGCCCTTGCTCCGCCCGGCCCTCAACCGCCGTGCCCGGAGCACCCGTTGGACGCTCTGCACCAGTTGGGGCGCGACGCTGAGCGAGACGGTGACGGCCACGCCGAGTTCGTACAGCGCGCCCGGCAGCACGCGCAGGGCGCGCTTGGGGTTGGCCAGGGTGTTGGCGGCGCCGATGCAGCAGAGCAGACAGGCCAGCCGCAGGCCGTCGGTGGCGGCCGAGAGGGTGGCCTCCAGGGAGACCGGGCCGCCGATCTGGATACCCGCGTACCAGGCGGGGGTGGGGATGTGCGGGAGCGAGAACAGCAGGTGGTCGCGCGGGGTGATGCCGGTGGCGAAGACGCAGCGGAAGACCACCCGGATGGCCACCACGGTCAGGGCCAGCCAGAGGTAGTACGTGAAGCCACGGGCCCAGGGCGCGTCCGTGCGGCGCTGGGTGACCACGAAGCCGAGCACGGCGAGCACCAGGGAGAGCAGCAGCGGATTGGTGGTGCGGCTGGCGGCGGTGCCGAGGGCGAGTGCCCAGATCCACCAGGCCACGGGGTGCAGGTCGCGCGGGACCCGCCCCGTGGACCGGGTGGAGTCCTGGTCGTGCTCGGTGAGTCGTGCCACCCGGATCACTCGGCCCGTCGCTGCCGGCGGCGGTGCAGCGCGGCGACCGTGGTGGCGACGCCGAGGGCGATCACCAGGGCGACCCCGGTGACCACCGGGGCGATCGAGCCCGCCTCGTGCGGGGCGTCGGCGACCGGGGCGGCATCGACCGGCGTCAGGCCGGTGGCGGAGGCCGATGACGACGCGGTCGGCGTCGGCGTCGGCGAGGGCGAGTCGGAGGGGCTGGGCGAGGGGGAGGCACCGGAGGTCGGCGAGGCACCCTCCTGGGGCGTCGGGTCCGCGGTGCCCGGAGTGGTCTGCGGGCTGCCCGGTTGCGGGGTGGCGGGGGTGGTGGCCTTGCCGCCGGTGGTTCCGCCGGTGGTCCTGGCCCCGCTCGTGCCGCCGGTTCCGCCCGAGGTTCCGTTCGAAGTTCCGCCGCCCGAAACGCCGTTGGTGCTTCCGCCGGATCCGCCGGTCGTGGTGCCGCCACCGGCCGGGGGCGTGGGTGTGGGCGTGGGGGCGGGGCTCTGAGCGCCCCCGGGAGAGGTGTTGTGGGCGCGGAGGCTGTCCGGGGACATCGCGGGCCGGCCTTCGGTGCCCTCGATGTTGGTGGCGCCGAAGATCCACAGGTCGACGCTGCCGGGCAGCGGCCTGTAGCTCATCGCGCCCAACTGACTGTAGGACCAGGAGTTCTGGCCGGGGTCGGCGTGCCAGTACGACCAGTACGCGGTGGCCGGCGGGGTCTTGACGCACTTGTCCTGCGCGGGCGTCGGGTACTGCGTGCCGCCCTGGTGGCCGCTGTAGCCGATCCGGCAGATGAAGGCCGGCCCGTCGTGGCCGGTGCCGGTGGTCTTCCAGCCGCCCTGGTTCAGCAGGGTGTAGCCGGTGGTGGGGGTGGTGCCGCAGGAACGCAGCAGCGGGCCGCCCCAGTGGCCGAAGTCGACCGCGAGCACCACGCCGGAGGTGGTGGTGCACCGGTCGATCGGCAGCGGGTCGGCGGCCGCCGGGGCCACGCCCGCGCCGAGCCCGCCGAGGGCCATCGCGAGCGTGACCCCGGCGGCGGCCAACAGCCTTGCCAGGCGGGGGAGTCGGGCGCTACGGCGGCTCACAGGTGCCGTCCCGGGGCCGAGGCCTTGCGGCGGTGCAGGGCGACCAGTACGGAGGCGCCGCCGACCGTCAGCAGCACGCCGGGCGCGACCAGGCCGAGGACCTCGGTACCGGTCCAGGCGAGGCTGGAGTCCTGCGGGCCGCTCTGGCCGCCGGCACCGGCCGGTGCCGGGGTGGCGGAGGACGGCGCGGGCGGTGACGGAGGGAGCGAGCCGGAGCCCGGCTCCGAGACGGACGGGGAGGGCGAGTTGGAGGCTTCCGGTGACGGCGAGGCCGAGGGTGAAGGAGAGGGTGAGGGTGACGGTGAAGGAGACGGCGAGGTGGAGTCGGACGGGGAGGGGCTCGGGCTCGGGGTGGTGGTGCCGAGGTCGCGCTTCAGGGTGCCGAAGGAGATGCCGGTGACCCCGCCGAGGGCCTGGGTGGAGGCGCGGAGGTCCGAACCCTTCTGCCCGGCTGAGGCGACGTCGAAGCCGCCGTCGGCGTTCTGGCGGTCGGCCAGGAACTCGATGGCCTTGGCGATCCGGTCCGCGTAGGTGTTCTGACGGAGCGTCATGCCCTGGACGGCCAGGGCGGCGGAGTTGGTGGAGTTGCCCGCCGCACCGGGGAAGCCGCCGTCGGCGGCCTGGGTGGTGGCGAGCCAGGCGAGGCCCTGGTCGACGGCCTCGGCGGCTTCCTCGCCGGGGATCAGGGAGAGTGCCATCACGGCCATCGCGGTGCTGTCCACGTCGGAGTCGTCGGTGCTCGGGATCAGGCTCGGCCAGGCGCCGTCGGGCTTCTGCAGGCTGCGCAGGTAGGCGATCGGGGCGGCCGCGTTCGCGGTGTCGCCCGCCCGCAGCTGGGCCGTCACGCCCAGGGACTGGGAGAAGACGGAGGTGGCCCAGGTGTAGTTGCCCGCCGCCTCGCAGCCGAGGTCCGCGTCGGCCTTGGCGCAGATCGCGGCGTCCAGCGCGGCGATCAGGTCGTGGCCGCCGAAGTCGCGCGGGTCGCGGCCGACGATCTCGGCGAGCAGGGCCTCCTTGCCGATCGCGCCGCCGGAGGGGTAGTCGGAGCCGATGCCGGTCCACTCGTCGATGAGCCGCCCGTTGCCGTCCTTGCCCTGCTGGTCGAGGAAGTCCACGATCCGGCGCAGCGCGGCGTCGTCGGTGCCGGTGGCGGCCAGCGCGTAGGCGCCGTCGACGGTGAGCCCGAAGTCGGCGAACTTCTGGCCGGGAAGGGCGTCGTAGTAGTGGCCGTCGACCAGGTTGGCCGGGTCGGTGAGGAAGCGGCTGCCCTTGGCCAGGTCCGGCGTGCGGGCGGGCTTCGGGGTGGTGGTGGGGCCGAGGTCCCGGCTGACGGTGGCGTAGTCGTTGCCGGTCAGCGCGAGCAGGGCCTGCTCGGTGGAGGGGACGTCGGAGTCCGGGTTCCCCGCGTCGGGGGCGAAGCCGCCGTCCTTGTTCTGACGGGTGTTCAGCCAGCTCTTCGCGGCGGCCTGCCTGTCGCCGAGGCCGGAGGACTTGAGCGCCTGGGCGGCCGCCGCGGTGCCGGCGGTCTCGCCGCTCGCGCCGGCGTAGGGGACGTAGGAGCCGTCGGCCTGCTGGCTCGCGCCCAGTTGCTCGGCGGCCCGTGTGACGAACGCCTCGTGGCCGCCGGCCGCGCGCAGCGCGATGACGGCGAGTGAGGTGCTGGAAGGGTCCGACTCGCAGTGGCCGCCGGCCACGATCATCGAGCCGGCGATCCCGCCGTCGGCGCACTGGAGGCCCTGGAAGCGGTCGAGGACGGCGGCGGGCGGGGTGATACCGCCGCGCACCAGGGCGATCACGCCGTAGGCCTGCACCCAGGGTGAGGCGGCGCCGTGGAAGTCGCCCGCCGCGGTGCACTTGCCGTTCTCGCCCTGGCCGGTGCAGACGTGGTCGGTCAGTTCGGCGAGCAGGTCCCGGCCGCCGAAGGCACGTGGGTTGCCGCCGGTGCTCTCGGCGACCAGGGCGAGCAGGGAGGCGGCGCCGGAGTCCGGCGTGGAGCCCGGGCCGTCGGGGAGGACGAACTGCTCGGTGTGTGCCCGGAGGAAGGCCACCACCCTGCGCAGTGCCGGATCCTGGGTGCGCGAGGCGGCGAGGGCGAGGGCGGTGAACGAGGTGCGGGGGAGGTCGGGGCCCTCGAAGGCCCGGCTTTCCATGTGGTCGCCGTCGGCCAGTTGGCCGGCCAGCCAGGCGGCGGCCGCGGCGGGGTCGGCGGGGGCCGGAGGCGCGGTCGGGCTCGGACTCGGACTCGGGCTCGGGCTCGGCGAGGCGGAGTCGGAGGCGGACGGGCTCGTGGTGTTCTTGGACCGGACCGAGTCGGGGGTGAACGACGGCCCGCCGGTGCTGCCGTCCAGGGAGGTGGCGCCGTACACCCAGGCCTCGACCTCACCCGGTTTGGGCTGCTGGCCCGCGGCGCCGAACTGGCTGTAGGACCAGGTCTGTTGACCGGGCAGGGCGATCCAGTAGGACCAGTACGCCTCGGCCTGCGGGGTGGAGGTGCAGGGCTCCTCGGCCGGGGTCGGGTACTGGACACCGCTGCCGAAGGTGGAGCTGCCGATCCGGCAGACGAAGCCGGGGCCGTCGTGCTGGGTGCCGGCCGTGGTGAACCCGGCCTTGAGCAGCAGGTTCAGGCCGGTGGTCGGGTGGGCGTCGCAGCCGCGTACCGTGCCGCCGCCCCAGTGGCCGAAGTCGACCGCGACGATCGCGCCGGTGGTGGCGGTGCAGTCCTCGAGCGGATCGGCCACGGCGTTGCCGGGGCGGCCGAACAGCACGGTACCGGTGGCGGCGACCGCGATCGCCGAGGTGAGCAGGGCAGAGGCGAGGCTCCGGCCCCTGTGCGCGCGGGTGGTACGGCTGCTGCTGACCCTCACCGGATACGTCTCCCTGGTCGGTCGACGCGGGATCCGACGGCGCAGCCGCCAGGCCCGGGTGGGGGCCTGGCCCGACCGCGTCGTAGTCCGCGACGACGCACGTGATGCTGACGAGCTGTCCGAGGCGGGCATTCCGGCTCACCCGCCGGGTCGGCGGGTCCACGGTTGCGGGTCAGCGCCGGAGTCGGACCGGCTTCCCCCACCATCGACAATCTGAAAAAGGCGGTTCATCAGACCACGGGGCCGACCCGAGGGTCAACGCTGTGTCATATCGCCTTCGCCACACCGTCATCAGCCGCACCTGCGGTGGCGTCCGCGGTCGCCGAGGGG
The DNA here is from genome assembly GCF_055584905.1 of Kitasatospora sp. NPDC088742. Lineage (NCBI taxonomy): Bacteria > Bacillati > Actinomycetota > Actinomycetes > Kitasatosporales > Streptomycetaceae > Kitasatospora > Kitasatospora sp. NPDC088742. The sequence goes on from NZ_JBVJLD010000003.1 coordinate 220,771, forward strand.
GGAACCCGGTGCGAATCCAGGGCTGACGCGCGGCGGTGCGGGGCGAGTTGACGTCCCGGGCCGGCCGCCGGCGGGCCCGTCGTGGCGCTCCGCCGGTGACCGGGTCGGCTCAGCCGGCCAGCTCCGCCCGGACCGTCCGGGCGGCCTCGACGAGGTTCTCCAGCGAGGCCCGGGTCTCGGGCCAGGCGCGGGTCTTCAGGCCGCAGTCGGGGTTGACCCAGAGCCGCTCGGCCGGGATCGCGGCGAGGCCGGCGCGGAGCAGGGCGGCGGCCTCCTCGGCGGAGGGCACCCGGGGGGAGTGGATGTCGTAGACGCCCGGCCCGACCTCGCGCGGGTACCCGGCGCCGGACAGCTCGTGGGCCACCTCCATGTGCGAGCGGGCCGCCTCCAGCGAGATCACGTCGGCGTCCAAGTCCTCGATGGCACTGAGGACTTCGCCGAACTCGGCGTAGCACATGTGGGTGTGCACCTGGGTGTCGGCCCGGACCCCGGAGGTGGTGAGGCGGAACGCCTCGGTGGCCCACTCCAGGTAGGCGGCGCGGTCGGCCGCGCGCAGCGGCAGGGTCTCGCGCAGCGCGGGCTCGTCCACCTGGATCACCGCCGCCCCGGCGGCCTCCAGGTCGGTGACCTCGTCGCGCAGGGCCAGGGCGACCTGCCGGGCGGTGTCGGCGAGCGGCTGGTCGTCCCGGACGAAGGACCAGGCGAGCATGGTGACCGGGCCGGTGAGCATGCCCTTGACCGGACGGTCCGTCAGGGATTGGGCGTAGCGCTGCCAGTCGACGGTCATCGGGCCGGGCCGGGCGACGTCCCCGGCCAGCACCGGCGGCCGGACGTAGCGGGTGCCGTAGGACTGCACCCAGCCGTGCCGGGTTGCCAGGTAGCCGGTGAGCTGCTCGGCGAAGTACTGCACCATGTCGTTGCGTTCGGGCTCGCCGTGCACCAGGACGTCCAGGCCGGCCTTCTCCTGGTAGGCGATCACCTCCCGGACCTCGGCCTCCATCCGTTCCTGGTAGGCCGCCGCGTCGATCCGGCCTGCTCGCAGGGCGGCTCGGGCGACGCGGAGCTCGGCGGTCTGCGGGAACGAGCCGATGGTGGTGGTCGGGAGCAACGGCAGGGCCAGCCGGGCCCGTTGGGCCGCCGCACGCTCGGGGTAGGCCTGGGTGCGGTGGGCGTCGGCGTCGGTGGTGGCGGCGGCCCGGGCGCGGACCGCCGGGTCGTGGGTGATCGGGGAGAGGGAACGGGAGGTCAGGTCGGCGCAGTTGGCGGCGAGTTGGGGGGCGATGGTGTCGGCGCCCTCGCGCAGGCCGCGGGCGAGCAGGGACACCTCCGCGCTCTTCTGCCGGGCGAAGGCCAGCCAGCGCGCGATCTGCGGGTCCAACTCCCGTTCGGCGGTGGCGTCGAGGGGCACGTGCAGCAGTGAGCAGGACGGTGCGACGTCGACCCGCCCGGCCAGGCCGAGCAGGGTGGCCAGGGTGGCGAGGGACTTCCCCAGGTCGTTGATCCAGACGTTGCGCCCGTCCACCACCCCGGCCACCAGGCGCTTGCCGGGCAGGCCGCCGACGGCGGCCAGGTCGTCCAGGTTGGCGGCGGCCGGGCCGGTGAAGTCCAGGCCGACGCCTTCGACCGGGGCCTTGGCGAGCACCTTGAGGGCTTCGCCGGCCCGGTCGAAGTAGGTGGCGACGAGCAGCTTCGGGCGGTCCGTCAGCGCACCGAGGTGGCGGAACGCCCGGGTGGCGGCGTTGAGTTCGGCCGGGGTGCGGTCCTGCACCAGCGCGGGCTCGTCCAGCTGCACCCACGCGGCGCCGGCCTCCCGGAGGGCCGCCAGCAGCTCGGCGTAGACCGGCAGCAGCCGGTCCAGCAGGGTGATGGGCTGGAAGTCGGCGGCGACGCCCGGGGCGGGCTTGGCGAGCAGCAGGTAGGTCAGTGGGCCGAGCAGCACGGGGCGGGCGCGGTGGCCGAGGACGATCGCCTCGCGGAGTTCGGCGACCTGCTTGGACGGGTCGGCAGTGAAGACCGTGTCAGGTCCCAACTCCGGCACGAGGTAGTGGTAGTTGGTGTCGAACCACTTGGTCATCTCCAGCGGAGCGGCCTCCTGGGTGCCCCGGGCCATGGCGAAGTAGCCGTCCAGTGGATCGGCCGCGACGGTGGCCCGGTGCCGGGCCGGGATCGCGCCGACGGCCACCGTGGTGTCCAGCACGTGGTCGTAGAACGAGAAGTCCCCGGTGGGGACTTCGGTGATGCCGGCCCCGGCGAGGCGGCGCCAGTTGGCGCACCGCAGTTCGGCCCCGGTGGAGTGGAGGGCGGCGGCGGTGACGGTGCCCGCCCAGTAGCCCTCGATCGCCCTCTTCAGCTCCCGGTCCGGCCCCTGCCTGGGGTAGCCGTACACGGTGGCCTGCGAGGCGGTGGTGCTCGTGGTCACGGAACTCTCCTTCGCGAGTCGCGCTGCGATCCCGGGAGAGCACGGGGCGAGGAGGTGTGACAGTGCGGACGCGGCACCAGGATGTGCCCGCCCGTTCCGCCGACCCGCCCACGAGGTCACCGAGATCACCGCGTGCGGGGTGCACACGGGCAGTGGCAGGTCTTCGGACTCGCGGGCCCGTCCGTCCTGGAGCGTTCCAAGAACCGGACACCTACTGGCCGTCGCTTCCCGGGCCCGTCACGGGCCCAGTGCATGTGACGGCGGTCGTTCCCACTCACCGCTGCGGGGCAGTCCCGGATTCCCACCGGGTTCCCTCTTGCGACGCACCTGACCGGCTGTCAGGGCGAACCGACTGCGGTCCCCAGCCTAGGTCCTGGGCGGGCCGGTGTCGCCAACCGTCCGGATGCTGAATGCCGACGTGAGACATGAGACGTGGGACGGCCCGCCGACCCGCCGGTCCCACCCGCCGTCCGGCCCCGGGAGCACGGTCCCCTGCCCGGGCCCTCCCCGGAGCACGTTCCCGGGTGCGGTCTCGTCCGCTGCGCGGACGGATTGACGGTCCGTCGGATGATCCTCTTGGAGGGCGCCGAGAAGAGCTCCGGCGCCCTACCCGGAGGGGCTTTCCCATGAACGAGCACGCACCGCAGAACCACCTCCCGAACCGCCCCCGAAGCGGCCGGCGCGGGCTGGCGGCGGCCGTCACCGTCGTGGCCGCGGCCGCTGTGGTGGCCGGTACCCTGGCCCCGTCCGCGGCCTCCGCCGGCCCACGGCCCGACGCCGTGCAGCAGCGACTGGACGCCCTGGTCAAGGCCGACGGCGTGCCCGCGGCCCTCGCTTCCGTCAAGGGCCGCGACGGCCGCACCCGCACCTACACGGCCGGCGTCGGCGACGCGGCCACCAAGGCCAAGGTGCCGATGGACGGACAGGTGCGGATCGGCAGCAACACCAAGGCCTTCACCGCCGTGGTCGTCCTCCAGCTGGTCGCCGAGGGCAAGGTCGGCCTGGACACCGCCGTGGACGCGTACCTGCCCGGCCTGGTGCGGGGCGAGGGCATCGACGGCCGGAACATCACGGTCCGTCAGCTGCTCCAGCACACCAGCGGCCTGCCCGAGTACGTGGACCGCGAGGCCGTGCTGACCAGCCCCAAGCGCTACTACGAGCCGCGCGAACTCCTGGACGCCGCACTGGCCCAGAAGGCCCACTTCGCGCCCGGCACCCGGTGGGAGTACAACAACACCAACTTCCTGCTGGCGGGCCTGATCATCCAGAAGGTCACCGGCCGCCCGCTCGGCGAGGAGATCACCCGGCGTATCGTCGACCGGATCGGCCTGCGCCACACCTCCTTCCCCACCCCGGGGGACATGACGATCCGCGAGGCCCACCCCAAGGGCTACCAGCGCGCCGCCGACGGCTCGCTGCGCGACTACACCGAGCTGGACCCGTCCTGGGGCTGGGCGGCCGGCGCGGCCGTCTCGACCAACAGCGACGTCAACCGGTTCTACGGCGCGCTGCTCGGCGGCCGGTTGCTCCCCGCGGCCCAGCTCGCCCAGATGCGCACCACCGTCCCCGCCGAGGAGATCGGCCCAGGGGCCCGCTACGGCCTCGGTCTGATCAGCCGCCCGCTCTCCTGCGGCGGCCTGGCCTGGGGCCACGGCGGGACCATCCCGGGGTACGAGACCGCCGGCGGCGCCACCGAGGACGGACGCGCCGTCAACTTCGCGGTGACCACCATCCCGTCCGCCGACGGCGCGAAGCACGTGGAGCAGGCGGTGGACGCGGCGCTCTGCCGCTGAGCCCCGAGCACCGCCACTCGTACGCCCCCTTCACCTCCCAGCAGTGGAGTCCCGATGAACGCACACGCCCCGCAGCGCAGGGCGCACCACCTCCGCACGGCGCGGTACGCCATGACGGCCACGGCCGCCGTCACCATCGCGCTGAGCGCCTTCGCCCCGTTCCCGCCCCCGGCTTCCGCCGCACCGCGCCCGGACGTCGTGCAGCAGCGCCTCGACGCGCTGGTGAAGGACGACGGGATACCCGCCGCCCTCGCCACCGTCAAGGGCCGCGACGGCCGCAGCCGCACGTACACCGCCGGAGTCGGTGACCTGGCCACCGGGGCCAGGGTGCCCGTCGACGGGCAGATCAGGGCCGGCAGCAACACCAAGGCCTTCACCGCCGTCGTCGTCCTCCAGCTGGTCGCCGAGGGCAAGGTCGGTCTCGACACGGCCGTCGACGTCTACCTGCCGGGCCTGCTGCGCGGCGACGGCTTCGACGGCCGCACCATCACAGTCCGTCAGCTGCTCCAGCACACCAGCGGCCTGCCCGACTACATGGACGCGCCCGCGCTGGCCGACTTCACCACCATCCAGTACCGCTGGTTCGAGCCGCGCGAACTGCTCGACGGGGCACTGGCCCAGAAGGCGCGGTTCGCGCCCGGCACGCGGTGGGAGTACAGCAACACCAACTACCTGGTGGCCGGCCTCCTGATCCAGAAGGTCACCGGCCGCCCCTACGGCGAGGAGGCCACCAAGCGCGTCGTCGACCGGATCGGCCTGCGCCACACCTACGTCCCGGCGGCCGGGGAGACCGCCGTCCGCGAGGCCCACCCGCACGGCTACCTGCGTACCGCCCCCGGTGTGCCGATGGTCGACTACACGGCCATGGACTCCTCGATGGCCTGGGCGGCGGGAGCGGTGGTCTCCACCAACACCGACCTCAACACCTTCTACGGCGCGCTCCTGACGGGCCGTCTGCTGCCCGCCGCCCAGCTCGCCGAGATGCGCACCACCGTCCCGGCCGAGCTCCTCGGCCCCGGGGTCCGCTACGGCCTCGGCATCCAGAGCCGTCCGCTGACCTGCGGCGGTCTGGTCTGGGGCCACGGCGGCACCTCACCCGGTTACCGCACCCGCGGCGGCGCCACCGAGGACGGCCGCGCCGCCACCATCACCCTCACCACCGTCCCCGACGCTCCCGCAGGCACCCGCCTGACCGACGCGGTCGACGCGGCCCTCTGCCGCTGACCCCGTCGGCCGGGCTCCGGGGCACGGCGACCCACCGCCGCCCCGGCCCTTCCCCTCGGAGGGCCGGGGCAGCGGTGGGTGACGGTGCGTCAGGGAGCGGTGATGCCGGGCTGGGTGCCGGCGCCGAAGGACCAGCCCTCGACGTCGCCGGGGGCCGGGTTGTAGGAGGCGCCGCCGAGGTTGCTGTAGACCCAGGGGGTGCCGTGCTGGGCGTGCCAGTAGGACCAGTAGGCGGAGCCGGTCGGGTTGGTGCAGACGGCGGGCAGGCTGTTGATCTTGCACACGAAGCCCGGGAAGCGCGGGTGGAAGGAGTAGGAGAAGCCCGCCCCGGTGAGGGCCGCCAGGCCGCTGGCCGGGTCGCCCGGGGCGCAGCCGGTCTGGATGCCGCCGCCGACGGCGGTGAAGTCGACCACGACGGTGACGCCGGAGGTGCCGGTGCAGGCGGCGGCCTGGGCCGGGGTGGCGGTCACGGCGGAGGCGGCCAGCAGGCCGGCGGCCAGGGCGGTGGCGCCGAACGTTCTTCTGGTGAGCACGAGTTCGGGTCTCCTTCGGGTCAGTGGCAGGCGAGGGTGGGGGCGTCGGGGCGGGCGCCGTTCGCGGAGACGGTGGCCAGTGAGGTGCCGGCCAGGCCGAGCACGGCCTGGGCGGTGGCCCGGTTGGCGGTGGCGGCGTTGAAGCCGGAGGCGTCGTAGGCCACCGCGCCCTGGTCCACCGGGGTGGTGGAGCAGCGCTGCTGGAGCTTGACCAGGCTGCTCCAGCCCTTGAGGCCGGAGGAGTAGCGGCCGCCGGAGAGCAGGGCGGCGGTGGCCAGGCCGGTGCTGTTGGCGTTGGAGGCGGCCGCCCCGGCGGCGGCGAAGCCGCCGTCGGCGTTCTGGTGGGAGGTCAGCCAGGCGAGGCCCGCGTTCGCCTTCGCGGTGCGGCCGGTGGCGGCCAGCGCCTGGACGGCGAATGCAGTGGCGTCCGGGTCGCTGGTGCAGCTGGGCTGGGCCAGGGCGACGGGGTAGCCGCCGTCGGCGCACTGGGTGCCCGCCAGGAAGTCCACGGCGGCGGCCGGGGCGCCGCCCGGGGTGCGCTTGAGGGCGATGACGGCCAGGGACTGGCCGAAGTTGTTGCTGTAGTCGCCCCACTGGGAGCGGTCGGAGAACCGGCCGGAGGGGGTCTGGAGGCCGCGGAGGCGGGCGGGCAGGTCGACCCCGCCGAAGGCGGCCGGGTCGGCGCCCCGGACCTCGGCGGCCAGCAGCAGCTTGGCGGTGGCGCCGGCGTAGGCCTCGGTGGTGCCGTCGCCGACGTAGCCGGTGGTGTTGGCGGGCTGGGCGAGCCAGGCGGTGGCGCGGGCGGAGGCCTGGTCGGAGCTGCGGGCGGCGGCGAAGGCCAGCACGGCGTCGATGGTCAGGCCCTGGTCGGGGTAGGCGACGCCGTCGAAGACCGACTCGAAGTGGTCCCCGTTCACCAGCTGGCGGGCCAGCCAGCCGGCGGCGGCGGCGTCGGGCCGGACGGTGGAGCCGGTGGTGGCCTGGGCGGCGGTGACGGTCGGCACAGTGGCGGCGAGGGTGAGCGCGGATATCGCGAGCAGACCCAGGGAGCGGCGGAGCGCGGGCATGAACTGCCTTTCCGGGCCTGGACGCAGGCGCCCGGAGGGCGCCGGACGAGAATCCGGGCAGCCCACGGGGCTCCGGCCCGCAGACCACGACGGGAGGAGTGGGACGTACACCTCCGCCGCCGGGCATCCGGGCTCGCCGCCGGCCTGGGCCGGCTGCCTACCGTTGCGGGTCAGCGCCGGATTCTGACCGGCTTCCCCCAACGGCGGAGTCACGATGTGACGGCTCATCATCTCGGCGCCCGAAAGCCAGGGTCAAGGGCGAGTTCGTCACAGCAGATCGGCCCCGGTCGGTCGCCCGCGACCGACCGACGGGGCCCGGTGCGGGAGAATCGCGCCATGCGACACATCCTGATCATCGGCATCGGCGCGGGCGACCCCGACCACCTCACCCTCCAGGCCGCCAAGGCGATCGCGCGCACCGACGTCTTCTTCCTCCTCGACAAGCCCGAGGAGCGACAGGACATGATCGAGCTGCGGCGGCGGATCCTGGCCGAGCACGCCCGGCCGCGCCACCGGGTGGTGGCGGTGCCGGACGCGGAGCGGGACCGGAGCACGCCCGCCTACCGGGAGGCGGTGGACGACTGGCGGCTGCGGCGCGGCGACCTGGTGGAGGCGCTGCTGGCCCAGGAGTTGACGGACGGTCAGACCGGAGCGTTCCTGGTCTGGGGCGATCCGAGCCTGTACGACAGCGTGATCGCGGTGGTGGCCGAGGTGCTGGACCGCAGCGCCGGTGCCGGCTTCGAGTACCAGGTGATCCCCGGCATCAGCAGCGTCTCGGCGCTGGCGGCCCGCCACCGCACCACCCTGACCCGGGTCGGCCGCCCGCTCCAGATCACCACCGGGCGCCGGCTGGCCGCCGGGATGCCGGACGGGGTGGACGACGTCGTGGTGATGCTGGACGGCCGGGCCGCCTTCACCGAGATCGACCCCGCCGGCCTGGAGATCCACTACGGCGCCTACCTCGGCACCCCGGACGAGATCCTGGTGGCCGGTCCGCTGGCCGAACAGGCGGCGCGGATCCGGGAGTTGCGCGAGGAGGCCCGCACGCGCAAGGGCTGGATCATGGACACCTACCTGCTCCGGCGCGAAGCGGACTGAGCGCGCCGCAGACCGAGACGCGCTGCGGGCGGTGGCACGCTCAGGACGGGCGACGGAGGCGGGCGTTCCGGCTGGCCAGCCAGCTCGCCTACCTCGAACACGAACCGCTGCTACCGGAGTTGGCGGCCGAGGACAGCTCCGCCGGGTCCATCCATCGTCTGGTCGCTCACCCCGATCGGCCTGGGGTGCGAGCTCTGCGACCGCCCGGCCTGCCCGCAGCGGGCCGCGCCGCCGCTCGGGCGCCCGCTGCTGGTGGACGAGCGCACCAGCACCTTCGCCCCGTACCCGGCGGCTGCCGAGCAACGGGGCGAGGGAGTGGTCCTGACGGCCGGTCAGCCGCAGCCGGTCGGCCGCGGTCGGCCGGTCAGCCGGTCAGCCGCGGAAGTTCGCCGTGCGGTCCGGGGAGGCCTCGGCGAGCGCCTTGGTGACGGCCTCGACGCCGGCGCGGAGGCCGTAGACGGGGGTGTCGGGCTGCTGGCGCCAGGAGTCGTCGATGGTGCCGGAGTCGACGCTGTCGAAGCCGAGGGCGTCGATGAGCTCGCGGACCAGCTGCTTGGCGGCCGGGTCGTCGCCGGCCACCGGGAGGGCGAGCCGGGCCGGGTCGCCGGCCGGGAGGGGGCGGTCGAGGATGTCCTGGGCGTAGGTGCCGTTGAAGGCCTTGACCACCGGGTGGCCGAGCTGGCGCTCCACCCAGCGGCTCTCGGTCACGCCCTCGTCCTCGATGCCCCCGATCCGGCCGTCGCGGTTGCGCGGGTAGTAGTTGTTGGTGTCGATGACCACGAAGCCCTCGGCCGCGCCGGCGAACAGGTCGTCCGGCAGGTCGGGGATGTTCTTCAGCGGGATGGTCACCACGACCAGTTCCGCGCCGGCCGCCGCCTCGGCGGCCGCCACGGGGGTGGCGCCGGTCTCGGCCGCCAGGTCCGAAAGGGTCTCCGGGCCACGGGAGTTGGCCACCGAAACCTCGTGGCCGAGGGCGCTGAGGCGGCGGGTCAGGTTGCCGCCGATGTGCCCAGCGCCGATGATGCCGATCTTCATGGGGTGCGTCCGTTCTCGTAGGTAGGGGAGGAAGGTCAGGCGAGGGCGCTGAGCTCGGCGAAGTCCGCGTCGTCCAGGGTGACCAGGGCGCCGCCGAGGTTCTCCTCCAGGTGGGCCACCCGGGAGGTGCCGGGGATCGGCAGCACGACGGGCGAGCGGCGCAGCAGCCAGGCCAGCGCGAGCTGGGCGGGCGTGGCGTCGAGGCGGGCCGCGATGGAGTCCAACTTGCTTCCCGGGCGGGCGAGTTCACCGGTGGCGATCGGGAACCACGGGATGAAGGCGATGCCCTCCGCCGTGACGTGGTCGAGCACCTGCTCGGAGCTGCGGTCGACCAGGTTGTAGCGGTTCTGGACGGAGACGATGGTGGCGTGCTTGCGGGCCTCCTCCAGCTCCTCCACGGTGACCTCGGACAGACCCAGGTGGCGGATCTTGCCCTCCTGCTGGAGCTGCGCCAGCTCACCGAGCTGGTCGGCGAGCGGCACCTGCGGGTCGATCCGGTGCAGCTGGTACAGGTCGATCCGCTCCAGGCCGAGGTGGCGCAGGCTCAGCTCGACCTGCTGGCGCAGGTACTCCGGCCGCCCGACCGGGTGCCACCCGTTCGGGCCGGTCCGGGTCAGCCCGCCCTTGGTGGCGATCACCAGGTCGTCGGCGTACGGGCGCAGAGCCTGCCGGATCAGGTTCTCGCTGATGAACGGCCCGTAGGAGTCGGCGGTGTCGATGAAGGTCACGCCCAGCTCCACCGCGCGGCGCAGCACCCGCACCGCCTCCGCCGGGTCCTCCGGGTCACCCCAGACGCCGGGCCCGGTCAGGCGCATCGCGCCGAAGCCGAGCCGGTTGACGGGAAGGTCGCCACCGAGGGCGAAGGCGCCGGAGGCGTCGGCGGGGCGGGAGGTGGACTGGGTGCTCATGGAGCACTCCTCTCGGTCGGTCTCACGGTGCTTCAGCGGTCCGACGGGCACTGTGCTGCCCGTCACGTGGATGCCGAACCGAGACCTTCCAGGGAATGTTCCCGTGTTGCCGCAGCATTGCGGCGCTCCGTTCAGTCGTGGTCGCGGAGCCGCCGCCGTCAGGACTTGGTCTTGGAGAGGTGGTCGATGCTGATGGTCAGTGAGCTGTACGCGCTCTGCGCCTCGGCGGCCTCCGAGAGCTTCGGGCCGCCGGACATGCCCGTCTCCTTGTTCTGGACGCAGTTCGTGGCCGTGCGCTCCGTCTCGTCGAGCACCTTGGACCAGTAGCCCTGGGCGGTCTCGTTGGGCAGCTTGCGGTACGCCTTCGCCGACTTGACGTGGTCGAGCACCTCCTTGCAGCGCTGGACGGTAGTGCTGCCGCCCCCCTGCCCGCTGAGGGATATCAGCGAGCGGATGTCGGTGCCCAGCGTCAGGGTGTGTTCCTTGCCGCCCTTGTCGACCCAGCTCTTGAAGGTGTTGTCGTCGGAGGAGCAGCCTGCGAGTCCGGCTGACAGCAGGGCGGCGACGGCGAGGGTGAACGCTCCGCGCAGGGCCGGGCGGGGGCGGCGGTCGACGGTCATGGGCACGTCCTTCGGTGTCGAGTCCTTTACGGCAAGGGAACTGACAGACTCTCAGGTTTCTGTGACGTCCGGAGGCGATCGCCGACCGATTCCGTGGTGTGCGGGGCCTTGGTCAGTTCGATGCCGGGGCATCGCGGAACGGGCCGTGCAGGGCCGCCCATTGGAGGAGCATGACGGTCTTGCCGTCGGCGATCCGGCCGTCGAGGGTCATCGCGAGGGCCTCGGTGAAGGGGAGTTCGAGGACCTCGATGTCCTCGCCGTCGTCCTCCAGGCCGCCGCCGGGGCCGGTGCGGTCAGCCGGGGTGTAGGGGGCGGCGAAGAAGTGCAGGCGTTCGGTGACGGAGCCCGGACTCATGTAGGAGTCGAACAGGTGGGTGAGCGGCCCGAGTTCGACGCCGAGCTCCTCCGCGCTCTCGCGCCGGATCGCGGTCTCCGGGTCGTCCGCGTCGAGCAGGCCGGCCGCCGCCTCCACGAGCATCCCGTCGGGGTGGCCGTTGACGTAGGCGGGGTAGCGGAACTGGCGGGTGAGCAGGACGAGTCCGCGCTCGGCGTCGTAGGGCAGCACGACGGCGCCGTTGCCCCGGTCGTAGGTCTCGCGCTGCTGGGTCTCCCAACGCCCGTCCCGGCGGCGGTAGTCGAAGGTGGTGCGGCGCAGGACGTGCCAGCCCCGGGAGGTGAGATCCACCTCGCGGACCCGGACGCCGGGGTTGCGGTCGAGGTCGCGGCCGGCCAGGTCGAGGCCGGTGCGACCGCGGTGGTCGGGGGTGGTCGTGCCGGGGAAGGGTGCAGGGGCGGTGTCCGGTGGCTGCGCGGTGGTCATGGCGGTTACCATACATGCAGAATCGTGCAAGAACGGGAAGGAACGCGAATGCTGGCTGCCGAACGGCGCGACCACCTGCTGGAACTGCTCGCCCGTACGGGCAAGGTGGTGGCCAAGGAGGTCGCCGCCGAGCTGGGCATCTCGGAGGACAGCGTCCGCCGCGACCTGCGCGACCTCGCGGCCGAGGGGCTGTGCCAGCGGGTCTACGGCGGCGCGCTGCCCGTCTCCCCGGCCGTGGCCGACTACGGGACGCGGCAGGCCGTCGCCCCCGACGGCAAGCGGAAGGTGGCGGCGGTGGCCGCCGCGCTCGTGCGGCCGGGCGGCTCGGTCATCCTCGACGGCGGCACCACCGCCCTCGCCGTGGCCCGGGCACTCCCGAAGGACCTCGTCTGCACCGTCATCACCCACAGCCCGACCGTCGCCACGGCTCTGATCGACCATCAGGGCGTGGAGATCTTCCTGCTCGGAGGCCGGGTCTTCAAGCACTCCGCCGTCACCTGCGGCGCCGCCGCCGTCGAGGCCGCCCAGAACGTCTCCGCCGAGCTCTGCCTGCTCGGCGTCACCGGCGTCCACCCCCGGGCCGGGCTCACCACCGCCGACGCCGACGAGGCCGCGATGAAGCGCGCCCTCGCCGGGCGGGCGGCCGACACCTACGTCCTCGCCTCCTCCGAGAAGCTGGGCACCGCCTCGCAGTACCGCGTCCTCCCGTGGGAGAAGGTCACCGCGGTGATCACCGACGCCGACCCCCGCCACCCGGTGGTCGCCGAGCTCACCTCCCTCGGCGTGGACGTCCTGCCCGCCCGCTGACGGCCGGTCACGAAACGCCCTTCCGTGCCGGCCGGCCCACCACGTAGCGTCCACGGATGACCATTTCCCTATCCGACCGTGTCCGTGGCTCCCTGCTCGGCGGTGCCCTCGGCGACGCGCTGGGCTGGCCGGTGGAGTTCCGCCGGCTCGACCGGATCCGCGAGGACCACGGCCCCGACGGCGTGACCGGTCTCCGGGCCGCGGACCGCCCGGGGGACCGGGCCGGGGACATCACCGACGACACCCAGATGACGCTGTTCACCGTCGAGGGCCTGCTGGCCGGCGGGACCCCGGCCGACCTGCACCGCTCCTACCGGCACTGGCTGCTGACCCAGCACCGGAAGGGACCCGGTCCCGGGCCCGTGGCCTCGCCGCTGCTGGCGCACGCCTTCCTCTACGCCCGCCGCGCCCCCGGCAACGCCTGCATGAGCGGCCTGGAGGACCACCCGGAGTTCGTCCCGCCGGTCGCGACCGGCCTGGCCGGCCCGGTGAACGGGCACTCCAAGGGCTGCGGCACGGTGATGCGCTCGGCCCCGTTCGGCCTGCTCGGTCTCGGTGCCGAAGCGGCCTTCGAACTGGCGTCCCAGTGTGCCCAGTTGACGCATGGTCACCCCACCGGACAGCTGGCGGCCGGCACCTTCGCAGCTCTGGTCGACCGGGTGGTGGCCGGTCTGCCGCTGCCCGAGGCGCTCGCGGCGGCCGTGGCCGTGCTGGAGCGGTACCCGAACGCGGCGGAGACCGTCGAGGCCCTGGACAGGGCGGTGCGGATCGCCGCCGAAGGCCCGCCCACGGCGGAGGCGGTGGAACGGGTCGGGCTCGGCTGGATCGCCGAGGAGTGCCTGGCCATCGCGGTCTACAGCGCGCTCACCACCACCGACGCCCGCGCCGCCCTGCTGCTCGCCGTGAACCACTCCGGCGACAGCGACTCCACCGGAGCGGTCTGCGGCAACCTGGTCGGGGCCCTGTACGGCGCGGCCGCCCTGCCGGCCGACTGGCTGGCGGTGGTGGAGGGGCGCGAGCTGGTCACCGAGATGGCCGACGCCCTGCTGACCCGGGCTCAGCCCTGGGTCGGCTAGAGGCTGTCGATGCGCTGCCGCTCCGCTGCGGCGAGGGTGCGGTAGTGCTCCTCCCGTGACCCGTCGCCGATGTGGGCGGCGGCAGCGGTGGCGGCCTGGAGGACAACGAGGGACAGTCGCGGGACCTCGGCGGCCTGCTGATCCGCGTCGGCGAAGACGGTGGTGGCGAGGTCGGTCGCGGCCGTCCCCGCGAGGAGGAAGAGCTCCTCGACGTAGCTGCGGCCCAGGCCCACCTCCTGCCACTCGTCGACGTCCGTCAGGGCGCGGCGGCACTCGGTCAGCGCCTCCCAGGCCGCCGGATGGTCGCCCGCCCGGCGCTCCAGCCCGGCCAGGGTCTGCCAGGCCGAGGCCCGGTCCCAGGCGCTCTCGGCGAACGGCAGGGACTCCCGCTGGGCCCGGGCGGCCCCGGCGAAGTCTCCCAACTCAGCCAGGTGGTAGCGGAGTTGGCTCAGGGTACCGGCGGTCCGTTCCTCCTCGGCGGCCCAGGCGTCCAGCAGGGCACGGGCACGCCCGGTGTCCCCGGTCATGGCGGCGCGGTCGACCAGGGTGAGCAGGTCCTCCTCGGCCGGATCGGCCGGGAACCGCCTGCGCATGAAGGGGAACCAGTCGGCCAGCTCCTGCTCGGTCACCCACGGCGTGCCGTCCTCGCCGAGCAGCCGCTCCAAGAGGGCGTCCCGCTCCGGGTGGTCGCCGGCCCGGACGTGGGCGAGGGTGGGCTCGACGCCCGCCGCGCACAGCGCCTGGAGATCGTAGCCGCACCAGGTGTCGAAGTTGGCCCGCTTGATCTCCCAGTGCAGCCAGACGTCCTCCACCTGGCGGTACTCGGCGAGCAGCAGCCCGGCCAGCGTGGTCTCCTCGCCCAGCCCCTGGAACGGCGCCTCCCGCCGCCACTCCGCCTCCTGCCCGGCGAGCCACCGGACCAACTCCAGGTCCCCCGGTCGCCGGTCGTACTGCAGGGCCCAGAGCACCTGCGCCCGCCGTACCGCGTTCCGGTCGTGCTCGTACCCGTCGGCGCCGGTGGCCGGCTCGCACCGCAGCTCCTGCCACGCCGCGGCGGACTCCCGCATCCGGTCCAGTTCGCCCCGCTCGGTTCGCGTCATCGGGCCAGCATCCCACCGGCTCCGAGGAGTCCCGTCCCTGGGGGTGGGACGGGAGATCCCGGCGATGGAGGGTGTCAGGGGAGGCGGAGCGAGGCGACGCGTTGGAGGAGGTGGTCGGCGCTGTGGCGGCGGCGGTGGGGGAGGAGGCGGCGGTGCAGGCGGGCCGCGGCGGAGTGGGCGCGGCGGGAGGTGAGGAGGGGGTAGACGTCGAGGAACTGGTGCCAGGTGGAGCAGGCGGCGTCGAGGCGGCCGGCGGTGAGCTGACGCTCCGCCAGCTTGCCGAGGACCAGGGCGTGGGAGCGGGTCTCGGTGCGGGGGCGGCGCGCGGCGGAGGTCTCCAGGGACTTGATGGCTCCGTTGAGGTCGCCCAACTCGGCCTGGACCAGGGCGTGGTGGTGGTCCCAGGCGGCCCGGTGGTAGTCGCCGACCGGCGGTGCCGGGCCCTCGATGCGGGGGAGCAGGTCGAAGGCCTCGTGGACGTGCCGCACCGCGGCGGCCCGGTCGCCGGTGGCGGCCTCGGCGAGGGCGAGCTGGCCGAGGACGGAGGCCCGCAGGCGGGTGGCGGAGGTGGAGAGACGGAGCTCGGCGGCGGCCCGGGCCAGGCTGAGGCTCTCCTGCGGGTGGTTGAGCTCGTAGGCCTGGGCGGCCATCGCCCGCAGCGTCATGGCCTGGGCCGCCGGGTCCCCGCACTGGCGGGCCAGCTCCAGGCCGAAGCGGTAGAAGTGCAGGGCCAGGCCGTTGAGTTCGTCGTCGAAGTGCATGAAGGCGCACAGGTAGCTCAGCCGCGAGGCGGCCGCCAGCACCTCGGTGCGCCGCACCGGTGAGGCTGCGGCGGCGAGCATGTCGGGGACGGCCGCGGAGAGGAAGGCGGCCAGCGCGGCGCGGGCGTGACCGCCGCCGCGCAGGTGGTCGGCGGCGGAGAAGACCGGGAGCAGGAGGGTGAGGACGTGCGGGTCGGCGGGTGCCCCCTCGCCGTCGGGCCGGAGCTCCAGGGCCACTCCGGCGGAGAACGGGGCGGGCGCCTGGGCGCTCAGCCGTGCCTCGGTCGAGGGTTGGTAGGCGAGCACGCTGCCGCCCCGGTCGGGGCTGAGCGCGGCGGCGGCCAGGTGGGTGAGCAGGGAGCGGGGGTTGGCGGGCGGAGGGGCGCCGGTGCGGCTGCCGTTGCGAGCGCCGGTACGGGCGCCGGTGCGTGCGCCCTCGGACGGGGTGTCGCGCTCGAAGCCGGCCTCGGCCAGGCCGATGGCGCGGCCGAGCCGCTCGGTGAGCGCGGCGCAGACCAGGTGGGCCACCGGGCCGCGGGGTTGGGTACCGGTCAGCCACTGGTGCACGGAGGCGCGCTGGTAGGCGACGCTCCGCAGGCCGGACTCGGCGCCGATCCGGTTGACCGCGCGGGCCAACTGCGCGCCGGTCCACCGGGCTTCGAGCAGGAGTTCTCTGAGACGGACGTTCGGTACGCGGTGGACTGTCACCCGCCCGCACCTCCTAGACGAGGTCGTCGGAGCGGCTGCGACGGCGAGGCTGCCGCAGAACTCCGGATGCCTACCAAGAGGTTAGAGCACAGGGGGCCAAGACGGACAGAACGGGCGGTAATTGACGGAGCGGAACTCTTGACACCTCAGTGACCGGTGAAGCCGCACGGGGCGCACGGCAGGTCGCACCATCGAGGTGACCGGGTGCGCCGAAGCGTGCGCCCCGGAAGGGAAGGTACTCCGCGATGACCAGCGCACCACGGTCGGCGCCCGAGGGTGCGGGCACCGCCCGCACCGTTCGCACCGTCCATCTCTTCCCCGGCCAGGGCGACTTCGGCCTCGGGCCGGTGCTCCGGGCCCTGCCCGCCGTGCCCTCGCTGCGGCGCGCCCTGGCCGAGGTGTTCGAGGAGGCGGACCAGGCCGCCCCCGAACTCGCCATCGCGCCGCTCGGCCCCAGGCTGCTGGCGGCGGCGACCGCCGCTCCGGGCTCCGCGCCGAGTGCCCGGGAACTGGCCGCCGAGCCGCCCGGCACGCTCCAACTCGCCCAGTTCGGCATCTGCCTGGCGGTGCACCGGGCGCTGGAGGAGGACGGTGTGGTGGCGGGCCGGTTCATCTCCGTGAGCTTCGGCGAGATCCCCGCGCTGACCGCCGCCGGCTGCTGCTCGGTCGCCGACGGCGCCCGACTCGCCTTCCGCCTGGGGCAGTTGCTCACCTCGCACGGCGGCGGGATGACCCTCCTCGGCTCCGGACCGTTCGAGACCAGGCGGCTGCTCGCCCAGGCCGGGCCGGAGGCGGCGCGGACGGTGCCGGCCTGCGTCAACCACGCCGGGGAGACGGTGATCTCGGGACCGCTCCCCGACCTGGAGGCCGCCGAGCGGTGCGCCGTGGCACTGGGCGTCCCGGTCCAGCGGTTGCGGCTGCCGTTCATGAGCCACCACCCCGGTCTCGCCGAGGAGGCCGCCGCGTTCGAACGGTACGCGCGGCAGCTCCGGCTGGAGCCGCCCCGCCGCCCGGTCTTCTCGGCGGTGGCGGGCCGCCTCCACCAGGCGCACACCGACCTGCCGAAGGCGCTGGCCGCCTGCCTGGTCAAGGCCTTCTCGCTGCCCACCGTGCTGCCCTCGGGCCTCAACGGCGCCGCGCTCGCGGTGGAGACGGGCACCGGGGGCGCACTGGCGGGCGCGGTGCGCGCCGTCACGCCGGGGGTACGGGCGCTCGCGCCGCTCGCGGAAGGCCGCTGGCCCGCTCCCTCCGCCGCCCCCGCTCCTGCTGGGCCCGCCCCCTCCGGGACTCCTGACACGACGTCGGGCACGGACCGCGCTCTCGACGTACCCCGGATGCGGACCTTCCGGGCCGCCCGCTCCCACCGCCCTCCGTCGACCTCCGCCGGGAGGAAACCATGACCACCACCGCACCCGGCGAGCTGCACGCCCGGCTCGCTCCCCTGCTGCCACCGGAGCAGGCGGCCCAGCTGGCCCGTCTGCTGGACGGCCCCCTGCTGCGCCGCCCGCCCTCCGCCGTCGCCGACACCGGCGCACACCGCCGGCTGGCCCGGCTGGCGGCCCACCTCCCGCCCGCGCCGGAGGTGCTGGCCGATTCCGAACTCCTCGCCACGCTCAGCGAGTTGACCGCCCTCGCGGACCCCTCGCTCTACCAGACCTTCCTCTCCCACTACATCCTCTGCGTCGGCTCCCTCACCCTGCTCGGCGGTGCCGAGGACGACCTCCGCGGCGAACTGGCCCGGGCGCGGACCAAGGGCTCGTTCATGGTCACCGAGATCGGCGAGGCCTCCAGCCACCTGCGCATCCGCACCGAGGCCCGCTACGACGCCCGGCGCGGCCTCTTCACCCTGCACACCCCGGACGCGGCGGCGGCCAAGTTCTCCTCCGTCGCCGCCACCGGTCTGCCCCAGCAGGCGGTGGTCTGCGCCCGGATCGTGACGGACGGTCAGGACGGCGGGGTGTTCTCCTTCCTGACGGACATCACGGGGGCCGACGGGCGGCCCGCCCCGGGCGTGAGCATCTCCGGCCCGGTCACCGTGGACGCGCTGCCGCTGCCCTACGGCTTCGTCCGCTTCGACGGCGCCGAGGTGCCGCACGACCGCTGGCTGGCCGACGGCGCGAAGATCGACGAGCGGGGCGCGGTGGACGACCCGAGGGGCGGTCAGGACGCCCGGCTGCAGCGGACCCTGAGCTGCGGTCAGGCGCTCTGGGCCACCCTGCCCTCGGCGATGGCCGCCCTGGCGGCCCGCTCCGCCGCGACGGCCTGGCGGTTCAGCTCCGCCCGGCGCAGCCACGGCCGGCTGGCCCCGGGGCGTCCGGTGCTGGAGTACCGCACCCAGCAGCACGCCGTGCTCGGGGCGCTCGCCACCGCGCACACCCTGCGCTGCTCCGCCCGGGCGGCGCTGGCGGAGTGGGAGGCGCTGCGGGCTCCCGAGTTGCGGGCCCCGGAGTGCGGCGCCGGTGCGCCGGGGGCCGTGATGACCTTCTCGCCCTGGGCCGCCGTGGACCGGGCGCTGGCCCTGCGGAAGGTGTACGCCACCCGGGCGGTCGCCGAGACCGTCGACGAGCTCCAGCACCGCTGCGGCCTCTCGGGCTTCTTCGGCGAGAACCGGCTCTCCGAGTACCTCGGGCTGGCCCGCGCCTTCGAGAACGCCGGCGGGGACAATACCCTGACCCTGATGGACGCCGGACGCGCCCTCGCCGAAGCGTCCACGGACTCCCGGCCGCTGCCCGACGGACTGCCCGCCCCGACCGAGCCCGGCTGGTGGCCCGCCGTGGTCGCGGCCCTCCAGGACCGCCTCGCCGCCGAGCTCTCCCGGGCCCGGGCCGCGCGACTGAGCGCGGGCCACGAGCGGCTCGACCTCTGGAACCCGTTGCTGGCCGACGTGCTGCTGCTGGGTGAGGTCCACGCCACCCGCCTCGCGGCCGACGCCGCGTCAGCAGGCACTGCTCCAGGCCCCGGCGGGATGCTCCCCGGTGCCGCCGAGCTGGCCGCCCTCGACGGCCTGCGCCGGGCGAGCCGACTGGCCGGCCCGCTGCTGGCGTTCGGCGTCCTCGACCCCGCCACCGTCCGCGCCCTCCCGGCCGCCCTGGACACCGTCTGCGACCGGCTGCTGCCGCGGTTGCCGGAGGTCGTCGCGGCGCTGGACCCGGCGCCGGGCGGCGCCGCCCTCGACGCCCCGGAGTACGCCGCCGCGGTGATCGACCGTCACGCCCCCGCCCCCATCAGCCGCCTCACCGCCCGGATCGGACGGACCCCGTGAACCACGCCCCGCAGATCGGCATCCTCGGCATGGGCACCCACCTGCCGTCCGCCGTCCGCACCAACCACGACGTCGCCCGCGAGGCCGGAGTCCCGGCCGACTGGATCGCCGAACGCACCGGCGTGCTCGAGCGCCGCACCGCCGGCCCCGACCAGGCCGCCTCCGACCTGGCGGCCGCCGCCGTCCTCGCCGCCTGCCGGGCGGCCGGGCTCGAACCCGGGCAGTTGGACCTGCTGGTGCTGGCCACCTCCACCCCCGACGAGCTGGGACCGGCCACCGCCTGCCGGGTCCAGGCGCTGACCGGCGCGGTCAACGCGGTGGCGCTGGACGTCAGCGCGGCCTGCTCCGGCTGGCTGTTCGCCGCGAAGGTCGCGCACGCCTGGCTCGCCACCACCCCCGGCGCCCGGTACGCGGCGGTGGTCGGCGTCGAGGCGTACTCCAAGTTCGTCGACCCCACCCACCGGGGTACCGCCGTGCTGTTCGCCGACGGCGCCGCCGCCGGCATCCTCGGCCACGTCCCGCACGGCGGCTTCCAGGGCTTCCGGCTCGGCTCGGACGGCCGGGGCGCCCACCACGTGCTGATCCCCGGCGGCGGCAGCCGCATCCCGGCCAGTGCGCAGAGCCTGGCGGATGGCCGTCACCACATCCACATGGACGGCCGGGCGGTCGGCGGCTTCATCACCGAGATCTTCCCGCAGATCGTCGAACAGGCCTTGGCCGACTACGAGTTGGACCTCAAGGACGTCGACGCCGTCATCACCCACCAGCCCAACCCGCTGCTGCTGCGCGGTGTCGCCGACCGGATCGGCATCCCCGCCGACCGCCTTCACATCACCGGCGACCTCACCGGCAACATCGGCGCCGCCTCCGCCCCCTACGCCCTCGCCGACGCGGCCGCCCTCGGCCTGTTGCGGGACGGGGCCCGGGTGCTGATCTGCGTCTTCGGCGCCGGTCTCACCTGGGGCACCGCGCACCTCACCTGGACGGGTGCGCCCAGCCACCACACCCCTGCCTCGCGGCGTACCGCCGATCCCCGAACTTCCGCTCTCCACACCGCCGTTCAGGTCTGACCGGCCGTCACCACCGGAGGTACCCCCATGACCATCCTCGACCGCTTCCGCCTCGACGGCCGCCGCACCCTGGTGACCGGCGCCTCCCGGGGCATCGGCCGCGCCGTCGCCGTGGCCTTCGCCCAGGCCGGTGCGCGGCTCGCGCTCTCGGCCCGTACCGAGGCCGCCCTCAAGGAGACCGCCGACCTGGTCGCCTCCTACGGCCACCCGCCCGTGCTGGTGCCCGGCGACCTCGCCGACACCGCGCAGGCCGCCCTGGTCGACCGGGCCGCCGAGGAGCTGGGCGGCCTGGACGTCCTGGTCCACAACGCCGGAACCCTGCCCGTCCAGCCGGACGGCAGCCCCATGATGGCCCCGCTCCAGTACCTGCCGCAGGCCGCCTGGGACCAGGTGGTCGCGGTCAACCTCAACGCCACCGCCGCGATCTGCCGCCACGCCCACCCCTACCTGGCCGCCTCGGACGGGGCCAGCCTGGTGCTGATGTCCTCGGTGGCCGGGGTGGTCGGCACCCCGCTGATGGAGGCCTACGCGGCGACCAAGGCCGCCCAGGTGTCGCTGGCCCGCAGCCTCGCGGTCGGCTGGGCCCGCAGCGGGATCCGGGTCAACGCGCTCTGCCCCGGCTGGGTGCGCACCGACATGACCGCCGCCGTGCAGGCCGATCCGGCGCTCTCCGCCTGGCTGTTGGCGCACGTGCCGGCCGGGCGGTGGGCCGACCCGGAGGAGGTGGCCGGGGCCGCGCTCTTCCTCGCCTCGCCCGCCGCCTCCTTCCTGAGCGGCCAGGCGGTGGTGCTGGACGGCGGCCTCTCGGTCCCTGACGGCGGCCTGGCCGGGTTCCCCAAGCCGCCCTCCCCGTTCGCCGCCGCCGTATGACCGGCGCGACGCCCCGCCGGCCCGGCGCGACGCCCCGCCGGACCGGCGCCACTCCCCGCCTGGCCGGCGCCCCGCAACGTCCGACCGTCGCCCCGCCCCGCTGCGGCCCCGTTGCCGTGGTGGCCGCAGTCGGCACGGCCCTGCCGCCCCGGGTGGTGACCAACGGTCAGGTCATCGCCAGGGGCGGGCTGGACAGCACCGACGAGTGGATCACCAGCCGGACCGGCATCCACCGCCGCCGCCTGGCCGGGCCCGGCACCAGCACCGGGGACCTCGCCGCCGCCGCCGCCCGGGCCGCCCTGGAGGCCGGCGACGGCGACGGCCCGGCCCCGCGCCCCGACCTGCTGCTGCTCGCCACCACCACCCCCGACCGCCCCTGCCCCGCCACCGCCCCCGAGGTCGCCCACCGGCTCGGCCTCGGCACCGTCCCCGCCTTCGACCTGGCCGCCGTCTGCTCCGGCTTCCTCTACGCCCTCATCACCGCCAACTCCCTCGTCCGGAGCGGCTGTTGCCGCACGCCGCTGGTGGTGGCGGCCGAGAAGTACTCGGCGATCATCGACCCCTTCGACCGCGACACCGCACCCCTGTTCGGCGACGGCGCGGCCGCCGTCCTGCTCCGCGCCGGGAGCGCCGAGGAGCCCGGCGCCGTCCTGGAGGCCGACTGGGGCAGCGACGGCGGCGGCAGCGACCTGATCGCGGTCGGTGCGGGCGGCACCCGGCTGCCCGCCGCCGACGAACTACCGCGCGAGCAGCGGTACTTCCGGATGAGCGGCCGTCAGGTCTACGCCCACGCCGTCCGGCGGATGGCCTCCTCGTCCGGGGCGGTGCTGGCCGCCACCGGCTGGCGGCCGTCCGAGATCCGGGCGTTCATCGGCCACCAGGCCAACCAGCGCATCCTGGACGCCGTCGCCGACCGGATCGGCATCGCCCCGCCGCACCGCTTCGGCAACATCGCCGAGGTCGGCAACACGGCCGGGGCCTCCATCCCGCTGGCCCTCGCCGACACCCTCGCCCGGGGGCGCTGCGCCCCCGGGGCCCCGACCCTGCTCACCGCCTTCGGCGGCGGCCTGACCTGGGCCTCCGTCACCCTGCGCTGGCCGGACGCCCCGGTCCGCGCGGCGACCCCGCAGGACCCCGCCGCACCGCACCACTCTCCTCTGGAGGTCAGCACGCCATGAGCACCACCAACCCCGTCCGCGCCCACCTGGTCACCCTGCTCACCGAGAAGTTCGACGCGCCCGCCACCGAGGTCACCGACACCGCCGCCCTCGAGGACCTGGAGCTGGACTCGCTGGCCAGGGTCGAACTGGTCGTCAGCCTCCAGGAGCACTGGGGCGTCGCCCTGGACGACGACGCCGACTCCGCCGCCGACGTCACCGTGGCCGACCTGGTCGGCCGGGTCAGCGCCCTGCTCGCCCAGTCCACCCGCCTGGCCGGGCCCTCGGCGTGAGCACGGTCCGGACGCGCTCGCGTCCCGCCCCCCGCGCGCCGCTGGCGGTCACCGGCCTCGGCCTGGTCACCCCGGCCGGGGTCGGGACCGAGCAGACCTGGCGGGGCGTCCTCGACGGCCGCCCCGCCGCCGCCCCCGACCCGCTGCTGGCGGGGCTGCCCGTGGGCCTCTCCTGCCGGGTGGCCGGCGACTACCTGTCCCTGACGGGCCGTCGGCAGCCCTGGCGGCTGGACCGGGCCACCCACTTCGCGCTGGCCGCCGCCCGCCAGGCCGTCGCCGACGCCGGGCTGGACCCGGCCGACTGGGACGGGGCCCGGGTGGCCATCGTGCTCGGCTCCGCGGCCGGGGGCATCGGCAGCTACGAACAGGCCGCCGACCGCCTCCGTACCCAGGGCCCCGGCGCGGTCTCCCCGCTCACCCTCCCCGCCTTCCTCCCCAACATGGCCGCCGGTGAACTGGCCATCGACCTCGCCGTCACCGGCCCCGTCCTGCACACCGCCACCGCCTGCGCCTCGGGCGCCACCGCCATCCAGACGGCCGCCCTGCTGCTGCGCGCCGACGCCTGCGACATCGCGCTCGCGGGCGGGGCCGACGCCATGGTCACACCGGTCTGCGTGACCGGCTTCGCCCGGATGCGGGCGCTCTCCCGCAACCCCGAACCCAGCAGAGCCGCAAGGCCGTTCGACGCGCAGCGGGACGGCTTCGTGATCGGCGAGGGCGCCGGCTTCCTGGTGCTGGAGCGTCAGGCCGACGCCGCCGCCCGGGGCGCACGGCCGAAGGCCCTGCTGGTCGGCACCGGCAGCGCCGCCGACGCCCACCACGCCACCGCCCCGCACCCCGAGGCACGCGGCCTGACGGCCGCCGTCCGGCTGGCCCTGGCCGAGGCCGACGCCGCCCCGGAGGACGTCGACCACCTGAACGCCCACGGCACCGGCACCCCGCTCAACGACGCCACCGAGGCCCGGATGATCGCCGGACTGTTCGCCCGCCGCCCGCCCTCCGTCACCTCCGCCAAGGGCACCATCGGCCACACCATGGGCGCCGCCGGAGCGATCGAGGCGGTCCTCACCGTCCTCACCACCGAATGCCAACTGGTGCCCCCCACCGCCGGGTTCAGCACCCCCGACCCCGAGACCGCGCTGATCGACCTGGTCCACACGGCCCCGCGCGCCCAGCCCGTCCGGCTCGCCCTCTCCACCTCGGCCGGCTTCGGCGGCCACAACACCGCTCTGGCCTTCGCCCCGGCCGCCGTGTCCTGACGATCCGCTGCGCGAACGGTGCGACTGCGTCCCGGAGGGCTTCCGCAGGACGGTGAGTGGGGACACTCCCGAAGCCGTCCGACAGCCGATCCGTCCAAGGAGCAGATGGGCCATGGCAGTTCACCTCACCGCAGCCGAACTCCGCCTCCTCCACGGCATCGAGGAGACCCTCCGTCACACCGACCCCACCCTCGACCGACTCCTCCGCCACCGGCCCGGCCCGCTCCGGCGCCTTGCCGCCCGGCCGCTCCCGCTGGTCCTCACCGTCCTGCTGCTCTCCCTCCTCGCCGAGGCCTGCACCGTCCTCGCCGTCCTGCGGACCCCGTGGGCGGCCGTCCCCGCGGTGCTCGCGGGCGCCGTGGTGGTGGCCGCGTTCCGCCGCCTGGCCGGACTGCGGATGCGCTGACCGCGCCGGCCCGTGGTCGATGCCCCGCCGGTGGCTCCCGGCGGGGCATCGACCATGCTCGGGGGCAAGGGCGTTACGAGTCGCCGGCGGGGGTCGCACCGGGGTGGCGGTGCAGCCAGTACGGGTTGTCCCGGGGCAGTCCGGCGCTGACCCGGCCGTACATGCCGAAGGTGGCGATCAGCAGGCCCATCACGAAGCTGAAGATCACGTTCGGCATCCGGAACGCCAGCAGGTTGGCGGAGCGCTCCAGCAGCACGAGGTTCACGAAGCCGCTGACGACGAACAGCGTGCCGACCACGATGTTCACGGTGGAGGCGGTGTTGCCGCCGATGACCGCGCCGGTGATCAGCACGGCGGCGACCACCAGCGAGACGACGCTGAGCAGCCCGTTCGAGGACAGGCCGGCGACGTTCTCGCCGTCCGTGCTGAAGAACGACAGTCCGTCGGCCAGCCCGAGGCAGCCGAACACCAACAGCACCGCGCCGCACAGTCCGGCGCCGATCCGGTAGACCCGGGCGAGCCGGTGGTCGACCGGCAGTTCGTCCTGGAGTTTCATGGCTCGTCTCCTCCTCACGGAGATCCGGAGGTGTCCGGTCCTCCACCCGTGACGGTCCTCCCGGCACCGGCGGGCGGGCACTCGCAGCGCTCGCGCAGCGTTTTCCCGCCGGAGCGGGCCCATCCGTCACCGGGTTCCGCGCCGAAGACAGGGACAAACCGCCTGCGGCAGCCGCAGGCCCGCCGACCACGGAGGTCACCGCGATGGATCGTCGACTGCTCAGGACGGTCGGAGCCGCCACCGCCCTCTACGGCCTGGCCGTGGCCGCCCGGCCGCTCGTCCTGGCCGGCCCTTCGGGCCTGGCCCCGGGCGGGGCGGTGCCCCGGGACGTGGCCACCTGCCTGCGGCCGCTCGCCCTCCGCGACGCCGCCTGCGGCCTGGCCATGGCCCTCGCTCCGGACGACCGGAGCCTGCGCACCGCCGCCGCCCTGCGGATCGCCTCCGACCTCTCCGACGCCCTCACCCTGACCACCACCCTCCCGGGTCGCCGCCACCGCGCCATGGCCCTGACGGTCTCGGTCGGCTGGGCCTCGCTCTCCGTCCTCGGCCTGGCCCGGACCCCGCGCGGGGCCTGAGCCGCTCCTCGCTGACCGCCCGCGAAACGCTGCACCAACGCTGCGCTTGGCCGCGACGCATCGATTCGCCGCACTGTGGCGGTGTGACCGGAACAGTGACCACCGAGTGCCGGCCGTCCCCCGCCCAGGACGGCCGGCCGGCCCTGCTCGCGGCGGTCGCCCGCGGCGACCAGGCCGCCTTCGCCGAGCTCTACCGCTCCCTCGCCGGCCCCGTGTACGGGCTCGCGCTGCGGCTGCTGCGCAGCCCCGCTCACGCGGAGGAGGTCGCCCAGGAGGTCCTGTTGGAGGTCTGGCGGACCGCCGCCGCCTACCGCCCCGAACGCGGGACCGTACTGACCTGGGCGCTGACGATCGCTCACCACCGCGCGGTGGACCGGGTCCGCTCGGTCCGCGCCTCCTCCGACCGCGAGCTGCGCTTCAGCCGCCAGGACCAACCGCTGCACGCCCCGTCCACCGACCAGGTCGAGCACCTGCTGGAGGCGGAGCGCGTCCGGTCGGCGCTGGCGGAGCTGACCGCGCCGCAGCGCGAGTCGCTGGTGCTGGCCTACTACGGCGGCTACTCGCAGCGGGAGATCGCGGCGCTGCTCGGGGTGCCGCTCGGCACCGTGAAGACCCGGATGCGGGACGGGCTGCGCCGGCTGCGACCGATGGTCGTCCGCTGAACGGCCCGCGGCCGGCCGCCGTCGGCCCGCGGCCCGCACCCCTGCGGACGTGGGATGGTGGCGTGTCATGAGGGACCGTCAGACCGGGGCGCCGGAGCACGCGACACCGCAGCCGCCGGACGGCCCGGGCGCGGGCCTGCCCACCGGGGCGGTGGCCCGGCAGCTCGGGGTCTCCCCGACCACCGTCCGCTCCTGGGAACGCCGTTACGGCCTCGGGCCGGCCGAACGCGACCCCGGCCACCACCGCCGCTGGAGCCCGGCGGACATCGAGACCCTGGCTGCCATGTGCGCCCTGACCGCCCGGGGCGTCCCGCCCGCCGAGGCGGCCCGCGCCGTCCTCGCGGAGCGCGGCACCCCGGCCACCGCCCCGCCCGGCGGCCGCACCCCGACGGACGGCGACCGCGCCCTGCGGGTGGGCGCGGTCCGTCCGGAGTGCCGGGGCCTGGTCCGGGCCGCCGTGCGGCTGGACTCGGCCGAGGTCGCCGCCCTCCTGCGGGAGACCGTGGACGAGCTGGGCGTGGTGGAGGCCTGGGGCGAGGTGATGATGCCGGCCCTGCGCGCGGCCGGCCGCAAATGGGCCCGCTCGGGCGAGCAGTACGTCGAGGTGGAGCACCTGCTCTCCTGGCACGTCTCCACCGTCCTGCGCACCGAGGCCGTCCGCCCCGGCGCCCCGCGCACGGTCCCGCCCGTCCTGCTGGCCGCGATGCCCGACGAACAGCACACCCTCCCCCTGGAGGCGGTCGCCGCTGGCCTGACAGCCCGTCGGATCCCGTTCCGCATGCTCGGCGCGGCCGTCCCGCCGCGCGCCCTGCTCGACGCCCTGGACCGCACCGGCCCGGGCGCCGTCATGCTCTGGTCCCAGCACCCCACCACCGCCGACCCCCACCTCGTCCGCCGCGTCCTCACCACCACCTGGGGCCCACGCGGCGCCCGCACCCACCCCCGCGTCCTCGCCGCCGGCCCCGGCTGGCACCGCGGCGACCAACCCGAAGGCACCGCCGGCCCCCGCTCCCTCCCCGCCGCCCTCGACCTCCTCGAACGCACCGCCACCTGCCCCGGGGGCGGTGACGGCGGAAGCGGAGCGGCGGGCGCCCGGCGGGCCGTGTTCGGTGGTCCGCCGGGCGTGGACGAGGGTGGTCAGAAGCCGGTGTCGTAGGTGTAGAGGGCGGTGTGGTCGAGCATGTCGGCCGGGGTGACGTTGTTCCAGGGCTTCATGGTGTCGTTGAGGTCGACGACGTTGGCGGTGCCGGCGGCGGGGAGGTAGGGGGAGGAGGGGTGGCGCTTCTGCCACTCGGACCAGAGCTTGTCGATGAAGCAGTGGTGGAGCCAGAAGACCGGGTCGTTGGGGGACATGCCGGTGCTCATCATGCCGCCGACCCAGACGTGCACGCGGTTGTGGAGGTTGACGCCGCGCCAGCCCTCGAGGTTGTTGCGGAAGCCGGCCGAGGTGCTGTTCCACGGGGCGGCGTCGTACTCGGCGATGTTGAGCACGCCGTCCGCCTCGGTGCGGGTGGGGAGTTGGGCGACCCCGGTGGCGAGGGAGCGGCGCAGGTAGTTGCGGGTGTCGGGGCGGACGGTGAGGGTCCAGTTGCCGGTGTTGTAGGCGAACGGGCCGGTGGTGACCTGGCCGTCGCTGCTGCGGCCGTTGCCGCCCATGAAGTCGGCGCCCCAGATGGTGGCGCCGGTGGTGCGGTCGGCGGTCCAGTCCCAGTAGGGGAGGGTGACGGTGGGGTCGATCGCCTGGAGCGCCTGCTCGAACTGGAGCAGGAAGCGGCGGTGCCAGGGCAGGAAGGACGGCGAGCGGTGGCCGACCCGCTCGCCGTTGTCGGTGTCGCTGACGATGAACTGGTTGTGGGTGCTGACGAAGGAGTCGTAACCGCCGTTGCGCTTGAGCGCGATGACGGCGTTGACGAAGGCGCGCTTCTCCTGGGCCGTCAGGGTCGCCTGGTTCTTGCGGACTGCCATGAGTCCCCCCTTGTACGTGTGGTGGTTGGTGAGGGTGAAGGTGAGGGTGTGCCGCGGATCAGGCGACGGCGACCGGGACGAGCGCGGCGCCCTGGAGGTCGTTGACGGCGGCGCGGGCCAGCGCGCGGGGCGTCGCGAAGGTCTGGTAGTGGTTGACGACGCTGATCCAACTGCCGTCGGCGTTGCGCATCATGTGCAGCTCCTCGCCGTCGATGTGGACCGCGTAGCCGGTGCCGCCGCCCGCGCCGCCGGTGGTGCCGTGGTGGTGGCCGCCGGTGTCGGCGACCGGACGGCCCTGGATGCGGCGGCCGTGGAAGACCTCGTCGAAGGTGTCGGAGGCGCCCGGGTCGGCGGCGGTGGCGGAGTCGCCGGCCGGGCCGACGAGGCCGAGCGCGAAGGTGCCGGCGGCGGCGGTCAGCGCGACGGCCGAGCCCTGCAGCATCCGACGGCGGGTCAGTTCCGAGGTGTGGGTGGTTTCGGACATCAGAAGTACCCCCTTGGGCGCCCCCGCTGTGTTGGGGCGCCGTTCATCAAGCAGTGCAGAAACGTTAATGCGAAGGAATCCCAAGATCACCCTCGCAGTTTCGATGCTTTCAAGTCGGGATCGCCTGCGGAACTGCCGATCGGCGGGGGTCGAAAGGAGGTGGCTGGATCGAGCCAGCGGAGCGTGGACCACTTCTCGGGACGGACCGTAAGATCTTCACCTCCTTCACTGAACGATCATCAGAAGGAGAGGGATCTTCACCCTGTGTAGTCGCCCGGCCGGAGATCCTTCCGCGGCCCCCGTGCTGGTGGCGGGCATGGTGAGCTGGCTCACGCCACAAGGATGGCGCGATGGGGAGCACTCACGATCATGCTCCGGTCACGGAACGTGTCATGCCCCGGTCGGACGGCCCGCAATCCGGTCGGCGGCGGCGTGCATGGCCGCGGCGCGGGGGTTGCCGAGGGCGGTGAGGAGCTCGGCCGCGCGCAGCCAGGCGGTGCGGGCGGCGGCGAGGTCGCCGAGGTCGTGCTGGGCCTCGGCGAGGTGGGCGAGCACCTCGGCCTGGTTGTAGTGGTTGAGGACCTCCCCGTAGAGGCGTAGCGAGACCTCGAAGTGCCGCACCGCCTCCGGGAGTTCACCGAGGCGGTGGAGGGCGTAGCCGATGCTGTCCCAGGTGGCGGCCTCGCTGAAGGTGTTGCCGGTCCGCTGGAGCAGCGGCAGTGCCTCGCGGCAGCTGGCGATGGCCGCGTGGTGCCGGCCGAGCAGGGTCGAGTACCAGCCCACGGCGTTGAGTTCACGGGCGACGGGGTTGGGGTCGTCCAGGGTCCGGTAGATCGCCAGCGCGGCCCGGGCGTGGTCGAGCGCCTCCGCGTACCGCTGCTGCCGGCCCCGGACCCAGCCGAGGCTGCGCAGCGCGTTGGCCCGTTCGAACGGGGCGAGCCGGGGCAGGTGGTGTTCGAGGTGGCCGACCGTCTCCTCGGCCTCCTCGCCGCGTCCCGCCTCGGCCAGCGCCCGGGCCAGCGCGGCGGCGGCCCGGCAGATGCCCGCGGGATCGCCCAGCAGCAGGGCCGCCTCCAGGGCCAGCCGCTGGATCTCGATCTCGTCGGCCCACTGGCCCAGCGCGGAGAAGTAGGGGACGCAGTCCTCGGCGAGGCTGGTCCGGAAGTGCAGCAGCCGGGGGTCGTCGCCCTGGCGCAGCGCGGCCAGGATGGTGCGCTCCTCCCGCCGGAACCAGGCGAGCGCCCCCTCGCGGTCGTCGAAGGGCAGCAGGGTGACGCCGGGCGCGGGCGCGTGGTCCAGGGCGTGGATGGTGCGGGTCTCCCAGGCCCGGACGGCGGCCCGCGCGTTGTGCCGCAGGTAGTCCAGCAGGCGCAGCTCGGCGGCGTACCGGTCGTCCCCCTCCCCGTCCAGCAGCTCGGCCGCGTGCTCGCGCACCAGGTCGTGCAGGACGAACTGCCCGTCCGCGTCCCGGCCGAGCAGGCTCGCCGAGACCAGGGAACGGAGCAACAGCCGTGCCCGGGAGGGAGGTTCGGCGCCGGCGGAGGCCGCCGCCTCGGCCGAGAAGACCGGGCCGGGGAGGACGGCCAGATGGCGGAAGAAGCGGGCGGTCTCGGGGTCGAGGGCCCGGTAGGACCAGGAGAAGACGGCCCGGACGTCGGTGTGCGGGTCGTCGGTGGTGAACTCGTCCAGACGGGTACGGGCCCGGGCCAGCTCGCCCGCCACCGCCCGCAGGCCGAGGGCGGGTTCGGCGCCGAGGCGGGCCGCCAGGATGGCCACGGCCAGCGGCAGCCGTCCGCACAGCTCCACCAGCTCGGCGGCGTGGGCGGGTTCGGCGGCCACCCGCTCGGCGCCGATCCGGGCGGCCAGTGCCGCCAGGCCCTCCTCGCCGCTCCACGGGCCGAGGTTGACCAGCACGGCCTCGTCGGTGGCGGCGAGCCCGGTGAGGTGGTGGCGGGAGGTGATGACGGTCAGACAGCTCGCGGACCGGGGGAGCAGCGGGCGGACCTGCCGGGAGTCGCGGGCGTTGTCCAGCAGCAGGAGCACCCGGCGTCCGGCGATCCGCTCCCGGAAGGCGGCGGCGCGCTGCTCGGTCCCCTCGGGGACGGCGGCGGCGGGCAGGCCGAGGGCGCTGAGCAGTCCGGCGAGGGCCTCGCCGGGGTCGAGGTGGTCGCCCGAGGGGGCGAAGCCGCGCAGGTCGAGGTAGAGCTGGCCGTCCGGGAAGCGGTCGGCGTGGCGGTGCGCCCAGTGCACGGCCAGGCTGGTCTTGCCCACCCCGGCGAGGCCGCTCACCACCACGACCGGCGGGTGGCTCTCGAGTGCTGGTGCCGAGGTCGGTGACGGAGTTGGCGTAGGTGTCGGCGTCGGGGCGGTGGCGAACCGGGTCAGGATCTCCTCGCGGCCGCGGAACAGCCGCAGGTCGGGCGGGAGCTGACGCGGCGTCGGGCTCTCCCGGGAGGGGGATGGAGTGGCGGCGGGGCGGGCGGCCTCGGTGAGGGCGTGGCGTTCCCGCTCGTCCAGGGGCAGCGCGTCCAGCAGTTCGGCGAGCGTGCTGAGCCGGGGCACGCTGCGCCCGCGCTCCATGTCCCCGATCGCCCGCACGCTCACGCCCGAGGCGGCCGCCAGCCCCTCCAACGTGAGCCGGGCCCGTTCGCGCGCGCCCCGCAACAGCCGGCCGAACTCCGTCCGCTCCACCTACGTACCCCCTCGACCCGCCCCCGCACGGAGATCATCTCACCCGGGCGCCCGCCCGCGAACTGCCTGCGAACTGCCCGGGAACCGCCTGTCGGCCGCCTGGCCGCCAGGGGCGGGAGCGGGAAGGCTGGACGCGGCCCAGCCGGGGGAAGGAGCAGCAACGGTGGAACACCTCACCACGCCCATGGTCGGTCGGGAGAACGAACGGGCGGTGCTCACCTCCTTCCTGACGGCTGCTTACGGCCAGGCCCTGGTCCTCAAGGGCGAGACCGGCGTCGGCAAGAGCGCCCTGCTGGAGCACACCGCGCAGCGCGCGGCCGCCGCCGGCCACCGGGTGGTGCGCGCGGTCGGAGTCGAGGCGGAGTCCGAACTGCCCTTCGCGGGCCTGCACCAGCTGCTCCACCCGCTGCTGCCGTACGCCGAGGGGCTGGACGCCGCCCACCGGACCGCCTTCGACGTGGTCTTCGGCCGCAGCCGCGAGACGCCGCCCTCGGTGATGGCCCTCGGGATCGCGGTCCTGGACCTGGTCGCCGCGGCCGCCGCGCAGGAGCGGTTGCTGCTGGTGCTGGACGACGGCCAGTGGCTGGACGCGGCCAGTACGGAGGTCTGCGGGTTCGTCGGCCGGCGGCTGGCCGGTACCACCGTGAAGCTGCTGGCCGCGCTGCGGCCGGAGAGCTCGGCGGGCTTCGACGCGGCGGCCCTGCCGGTGCTGCCGGTGCCGCCCCTGGACGGGGCCGCCGCGGAGCAGCTGCTCGACGGGCGGCATCCGGCGGTGGACCGGCGGGTGCGCCGGCAGGTCCTGGAGCAGGCGCGGGGCAATCCGCTCGCCCTGCTCGAACTCCCGTCCTACCTCGGCGGGTTGGCGGAGGGAGAGCTCGCGGCCGGACAGGTGCCGGTGCCGCTGCCGGACCGGTTCCGGCAGGTGTACGGCGCGCGGGTCGCGGGGCTCGGGGCGGCGGTGCGGGCCGAGTTGCTGCGGGGTGCGCTCGACGGCGTCAACGCCGTCGCGGTGTCGGCGGGTACCGTTGGTGGTGGTGAGCCGGGGCCCGTGCTGCGGTACCGGATGCGGGACGTGGAGGCGGCGGCCGCCGCGGGGCTGCTGGACCAGGATCCGGTGAGCGGGGAGTTCGCCTTCCGGCACCCGCTGGTGCGCTCCACCGTGGTCCGGCTGGCCACCCCGAACGAACGCCGGGCCGCCCACGCGGAGTTGGCCCGGGTCCACCGTGACCAGGTCGAACGGCGGGCCACGCACCTGGCGGCCGCGGCGGTCGACCCGGACGAGGAGGTCGCCGTCGCCCTGGAGGCGGCCGCGGCCTCGGCCACCCGGCGCGGAGGTGCCGCCGCCGCGGTGACCTGGCTGACGCGGGCGGCCGAGCTGAGCCCGGCAGCCGCCGACCGTACCCGCCGGCTCGGCGACGCGGCCTTCGTGGCCGGACACGCCGGGCTGCTGGACCAGGCCCAACTGCTGGTCGGCGCCGACCGGGTGTCCGGCGGGGCCGGGACGACGGCCTCGGCCCTGGCCTTCGCGTACGCGGTCCTCTACGAGGACGGGGACGTGCGGTCGGCGCACCGGCAGCTGCTCGCCGCCGTGGAGCGGGCGGGTGCGGCCGGGTCGTCGGAGGAGGTCGCGCGGGTGGTGAACCTGCTGCTGGGGGTCAGCCAGTACGCGGGCGACGCCGACTCCTGGCAGCGGACGCACCAACTCCTGGACTCCCTGGGTGACTTGGTGCCCGCCCGGTCGCGGATCTACCAGGACGCCTGGAGCGACGTGGTGCGGCGGGGGGAGGGGGTGGCCGAGCGGGTCGCCGACGCGTACGCGGACTTCCCGGACATGGACCCGTGGGACATCACCCGGCTCGGCGTCGCCGCCTACCACGTCGACCACCTGAGCCACTACCGGACCTACCTGCTGCGGAGCGTGGAACGCGAGCTGCGCACGGGCGCGGTGAACAACGGCATGACGATGCTTCACCTGATCATGCTCGACCAGCTGGCCTCCGGCGAGTGGGAGGCCGCCGAGCGCACCGGGCAGCAGGCGTTGGAGCTGACCTCGGCCCACGGGAACGTGCTCTTCGCGCAGCAGAGCCGCGCCTACCTGGCCCAACTCGCCGCGCTGCGGGGTGATCTGGAGCGAGCCCGGGAACTCCAGCAGGCGGTGGACAGTTGGGCCCGGCCTCGGCGGATCGCCTTCCTCACCCAGATCACCGAGGCGGTGGCGACGACGGCCGCCCTGAGCGAGGGGGACTACGAGGCGGCCTACCTGTGCGCGATCGGCATCACCGCGCCGGGCGAGTTCGAGCCCTGCTCGCACCAGGCCACGCGGACCCTGCTCGACCTGGTCGAGGCGGCCCTGCACACGGGGCGCGGCGAACAGGCCCGCCGCCACGCGGAGGCCGCGCGCGACGCGGACCTGCCGGGGATCTCGCCCCGGCTCGCGGTCACCACCTACGGCGCGCTGGCCATGACGGCCCAAGGCCACGAGGAGGCCGACGCGATGTACCGGCGGGCCGAGGCCCACCCCGCCGCCGGTGACTTCCCCTTCGAGCTGGCCCGCATCCGCCTCGCCCACGGCATCCACCTGCGCCAGAACCTCGGCCCCCGGGCCGCCCGCCCCGTCCTCACCGCCGCCGCCGAGACCCTCGACCGCCTCGGCGCCCGCGCCTGGTCCGAACGCGCCCGCGCCGAACTCCGCACCTGCGGCGCCCCGGCCTCCGCCGCCTCTGCGGCCGACCCGGACCCCGCGGCCCTCACCTGGCAGGAGCGCCGCATCGCCGACCTGGCCGCGACCGGCCTCACCAACAAGGAGATCGGCGAACGCACCCACCTCTCCCCACGCACCGTCAGCTCCCACCTCTACCGCGTCTTCCCGAAGCTCGGCATCACGTCCCGGGCCGCCCTGCGCGACGCCCTCGCCCTGTTGCCGGCCGACCGGGCCTGAGGCGTCCGCCAACGGCGGGCGGGGGCGGGGGCGTGGGCAGGGTCGGCCGGGTGGCATGTCCGCGGCCGAAAATTTCCCTGGTCACAGCCCTAATCCGTAGTGAGGCAGTTCCGGATCGTCCCGGCTGGGGCTTCCGGATCTGTCGGGTGTGGCGGATGCCTTTCACAGCCCTGGCCCGCGAGGCCTACCGCTAGAGCGGTGCCGTCACGGTGGTGATGGTGGGTTTCGTGGTGGTCGCGTGGGCGCGGGGCTGATGCCTGATACCTACCTGACCTGTGAGGTCTGAACGGAGATTGGCGCTGGCTGGCGCCTTCGGGCCGCCGCGAAACCCACCGGTGATCGTGTTTGTGTGGCCGTGGCGCGAGCCCGTTCCAGGGCTGACCTCTTCATGAGTCCGCGAGCCGTTGAGCTCTGGCACAGATTGGGGCCCCTGGGGCGCGCTGGTGTCATGAACGGCTACTGAGATGGCGGACCGAAGAGTCCTGGGATTAGGGCGCCGCATGACCCGCATAGGCTCGTGACCTGCGAGAACAGCCAAGGTTGGGAGAGTCGGTTGAAGATCTTCTGCGGTATCGACTGGGCCGAATCGCACCACGATGTCGCCCTGGTCGACGAGGACGGCGAGTTGATCGCCAAGCGCCGGATCACCGATGACGCGGCCGGCTACCGGCTGCTGCTGGACCTACTCGCCGAGCACGGCGACATTCCCGAGGCGCCAATTCCGGTGGCGATCGAGACCAACCGGGGCCTGCTGGTGGCCATCCTGCGCGCCGGCGACCGCAAGCTGTTTGGGATCAACCCGCTGGCCGCAGCCCGCTACCGCGACCGCCACGGCGTGTCCCGCAAGAAGTCCGACTCGGGCGACGCCCTGGTGCTGGCGAACATCCTGCGCACCGACATGCCCATGCACCGGCCGCTGCCGGCCGACTCCGATCAGGGCCGGGCCGTCACCGTGCTGGCCCGCGCCCAACAGGATGCCGTTTGGAACCGGCAGCAGCTCGGCAATCAGATCCGCTCGCTCCTGCGTGAGTACTACCCGGCCGCTCTGGAAGCCTTCCAGGGCAAAGCTGGTGGTCTTGCCCGCCCTGACGCTCGCGCTGTGCTCGCCGCAGCCCCCACTCCGGCCAGGGCGGCGACGCTCTCCGTGGTCCAGCTGCGGGCCGCGCTCAAGCGGGCCGGCCGCACCCGCGGCATCGACGCCGAGGCCGAAGGCCTGCGTGACGTCTTCCGCGCCGAGCACGCCCGCCACCCCCAGGCGGTCGAGGACGCCTTCGGTCACCAACTGCTTGCCCTGCTGAAGCAGTTCGACGCGGCCTGTCAGGCTGGGGACGATCTCGCCGAGGCGGTCGAGGTCGCCTTCCGTGAACACCCGGACGCGGACATATACCTGAGCTTCCCAGGGCTCGGAGTGCAGCTCGCTGCCCGGCTCCTGGCGGAGATTGGAGACGACCGGACCCGGTTCGCTGATGCCCGCGGCCTCAAGGCCTACGCCGGGTCAGCGCCCATCACCCGCGCCTCCGGCAAGAAGAGCTACATCGGCCGACGCATGGTCAAGAACAACCGCCTCATGCACGCCGGATTCCTCTGGGCCTTCTCCTCCCTCACAGCCTCGCCCGGAGCCGACGCCTACTACCGCCGCCGACGCGACCACGGAGACTGGCACGCTGCCGCCCAGCGCAACCTCCTCAACCGACTCCTGGGCCAGCTCCACCACTGCCTCCAGAACCGCCGACTGTTCGACGAACAGATTGCCTTCGCAGCCCCGCAAGCTCTCATGGCGGCGGCGTAGTCACACGGGCAGAGCGCCCTTGACCGGGCAGCCGGGCCGAACACTCAACGGACAGCCGGCCCTGCGGCTCGGAGTGCGTCCTGAACCTGGCCGGAGTGCAGGCGGATATGGGCCATGCTGCGCGGACTCGGCAGGACTTGAACCTGCGCGCCCCGACGAGCAGCCGGGAGCTCTGGCCAACTGAGCTTACGAGCCAACCGCCCCGCTCCAGGCTGTCGCCCTAGTCAGCCGAGGCCAACTGCGACCCGAGGCAGGTCGCATCTGCCGACCCTACGACGCCGGTGGTGCGGTGGTCGAACGGTTTGTGACCGTGCAAGGGGGAGCCACCGCCGGGAGCGATGAAACGTTCCCGCAGGCCGCCGACGCGCCTTCACGGCCAGAACCCCGAATCTCATCAGTTCCTGCTACCGGTTGACGTCCTAGCTCCCTGAGATGTCCTACCTTCTGAGCGGGATGAGCGGGCCATTCGTTGGGTCCGGTCGCCCAGGGGCGCCGGGTGTGGCTGCTGAGATGTTGCCGACCGTGGCTAGTGCCGTATTAGTCAACGTTTGCCCTGTTGTGAGGCTGGCGGTCTCACTCTGAAATCGGTTTCGTTTGGACGGGATCAGCAACACAATGGAGGGGTCGGCGATGCCGACTCCTCCAGGGCGAACGGGGTTCCAGCCAGATGACCGAGACGTCGGCCCCGATGCAGTCGCTCACATTCGCAGCTTGGCGAAATGTCAGTGATCGCGCCGCCGGGCAAGTCACTCTCCGCTACGTAACCCTGGCGGAGCTCCTTGTACGACTGGGATCTTTCGGGCTTGGCCTCACCTGGAAGGCGCGAACCGATCACACTCAGCTGGATGCCGCATTTGCCGAGTTGGAACGTGCGTCGACGCGCGCCGGAATCGGCACCCTGGAGTTGTTGGCCCTGGCCGCGCCCGACCTGCAGACGGTCGACGGGGACTTCAGGGGGTACTCGGGCGGCGAGCTTGTGGTGACCTTGAGAGAGTTCGACAGCACGAGCTGGGACGTCTGCACGGCCAACGAATGGGTGCTGCGCGAGTTCCGGGAGAACTACCCGGATGCCGAGCCAACCCCTCCCGGCGAATGGGATATGTAGGCCTCTGGCCAGAACACCCGTCCAGCTCGCCGACACTGTCGAACGCCAGGCCAGATGACAGCATCACGCGCAGACGTGTTCGCTGCCCGCCGGCCCCGGGGTGTTCGGACAGTCGCCGGTCAGGCGACGTTGGCCCTGGCCACGACCTTGCGGAGCCGAAGGTCGGCGGTGTGCTTGTTCCGCCAGATGATGTAGCGGCGGATCATGCTGCCCTGGGCCTTGTGGCTGGCGTGGTCGGTATCGTCGAGGGCGAAGTAGCGCAGGGCGGTGAACTGGGCCTCGATGCGGTTCAGCCAGGAGCTGTTGGTGGGGGTGTAGGCGATCTCGACGTTGTTCGCCTCGGCCCAGTCGGCGACCCGCCGGCACCGCTTGGTGGTCAGGTGCGGCGAGTAGTTGTCGCAGACGATCGCGATCCGGATGTCCAGCGGGTAGAGGGTGCGCAGGTAACGGCAGAACTCCAGAAACTTGGAGCGGTTCTTGGTCTTCTTGATGTGGCCGTAGAGCTTGTCCTTGGCCAGGTCGTAGGCAGCCATCAGATGCCGGACCCCGTGCGGGCGGGTGTAGGTCGCCCGCCGCCGTGGTCGGGGTTCGCGGTCGGGGTCCTTGTGCGTTCCACCGCACTCGACCCACTGCCGGCCGGGGTGGGGCTGGAGGTTGAGCGGGCCGAACTCGTCCATGCAGAAGACGACTTCGGGCTCACCTTCCTCGGGTATGACATCGCCGTCGGTGATCGCGTAGAGGTGCTCGACACGGGCCTTCTTGGCGGCGTAGTCCGGGGCACGTGAGGTCTTCCAGGTCTTCACGCGTTGAAACGACACGCCCTCCTGGTGGAGCAGGACCCGAAGGCCCTCGTGGCTGATGTCGTCGACCACCCCCTCGGCGACCAGGAAGTCCGCCAGCTTGGCCAGGCTCCAGGTCGAGAAGGGCAGGCCGTGCTCGGCCGGCTTGGACTTCGCGATCTTCTTGATCTCCCGACGCTCGGGAAGCGTGAATGTCTTGGGCCAGCCACCCCGGTACTTCGGGTAGAGGGATTCGAAGCCGTCGGCGTTGAAGTTGTGGATCACGTCGCGGACCCGGTCCGTGCTGGTGAAAGTAACCTCGGCGATCTTGCCCACGTCCATGCTCTGCGCGGACAACAGCACCATCTGAGCCCGCCGCCAGGTCACCACCGACCCGGTGCCCCGCCGGACAATCCGCAGCAGCCGCTGCCCCTCGTCATCATCGATCTCTCGAACCCGTACCCGCTCTGCCATCCGCACAGCTTGGCGCAGAGGCACCGTCCAAAGCATCACCCGGACGGCGCGTCACATCACAACGAGGCAAACATTGGCTGATGCGGCACTAGAGAGACTTGGCCGCCCGGTGCCCCAACGACGACCCGGCCGCTCATTGGGAGTTGCGAGCACATCGCTGAGTAGGACAACGACGGCGCGGTCGTCCGAGTACGAGACAAGTTCGACGGCACCTGGAGCGCGATGAGCGGGATATGGGCGGGGATCGACGCGGGCAAGGGGCATCACCACTGTGTGGCCCTGGATGCCGAGGGCGGCAAGTTGCTGTCGCGCCGCGTTGCCAATGACGAGCCCGAGCTGCTGAAGCTCATCGCCGACGTCCTCGTCCTGGGCGAAGACGTGACCTGGGCCATCGACCTCGCCGACGGCGGTGCCGCGCTGGTCATCGCCCTGCTCGTCGGCCACGGACAGCGTGTCCTCTACATCCCCGGCCGGACCGTCAACCGCGCCAGCGCCGGCTACCGGGGCGAAGGCAAGACCGACGCTCGCGATGCCGTCGTTATCGCCGACCAAGCCCGCATGCGCCGCGACCTGATGCCCGTCAACGTCGCCGACGACAACCTGACCGAGCTCCGGCTGACCACACGCCGACGCACCGACCTGGTCTGCGACCGCACCCGCGCCGTCAACCGACTCCGAGGCATGCTGACCAGTCTCTTTCCGGCACTTGAACGAACGTTGGACCTGTCTAACAATGGCCCGCTGGTCCTGCTGACGGGCTACCAGACTCCGGCCGGGATACGCCGCATGGGTGCCAGCAGACTGGAGACCTGGCTCCGAAACCGCAAGGTCCGCGGCTGCGCGAGCCTCGCACGGCTGGCCGTCGACGCCGCCGAGCGCCAGCACACCTCCGTCCCTGGAGAGAAGGCCACGGCCCGCATGGTGCACACCCTGGCCCGCGAGGTCATGGAACTGAACGAGAAGATCGCCGAGGCCGACCAGGCGATCCAGGCCGCGTTCCAGGCCCAGCCGCACGCCGAGATCGTCACCAGCGTTCCCGGCATCGGCCCCCTGCTCGGCGCGGAGTTCCTCGCCGCGACCGGCGGCGACATGGCCCTGTTCGCCAGCCCAGACCGTCCCACCCGCTACCACCGCGGGCTCCAACGCGTCTTCTACATGTCAGCGATGAGCAGCCTGACGTGCTGCCCCGACTCGCGGCGGTACTACGACCGCAAGCGGGCTGAAGGCAAGCGCCACAGCCAGGCCGTCCTGGCCCTGGCACGTCGACGCGTCAACGTCCTGTGGGCACTTCTGCGTGACGGTCGGTGCTACCAACCTGCACCGCCAGTCATCTCATCTTGACCCGTCTCATCGAAGTTTGATCGCCGCTGGTGATGCCGGTGTGGTCACGCTGATGTTTGGGTGTTCGCCTTCGCCTCGCGTTCGGCGAGGAAGGCGTCGAGGAGCTCGAACAGGACCCCGATGGCCCGCTGCTCGTCCTCGGGCGGTAGGTCCTGGAAGTTCTCCCAGCCGTGGGGGAGAGCAATGTGTAGGACCTGGCCCGGCCAGCCGTGGTTGCAGTTTCGGCCTCGGCGGGCGACCAGCCACTCGTGAAAGCCGTCGAGGGGGTCCGGGCCGCCGTGGCGTTCGGCGTGCGTTGCGTAGCCGGAGAGGAAGACGGTCGCCATGTCGAACGAGTTCCTGCCCACGACCATGCTTGGACGCCGACCCATGAAGGCGAAGAACTCGCGCTCGCTCATCTCCGACGGTTGCTTCATGTGCGACAGCCTATTGATCACCGGGTTCCACTGGCGGGGCGGGGTAGCCGTCCAGTGCTGTCAAACCTCGTTGAGACGGGTCACATCTCCTTGACAAGCGGCATTGGGAAGTCTGGCGGCGGCCCGACCTGGGGGTTTAGTGTTCCGGCCACGGCGGCCCCACCACACCTCTACCGGGCCGCCGAGCAGAGCAGCAGCGCCGCCCCCTGTGCGCTGCTGACCTCCCGTCGGCCGGGCCCACGGAGCGGTCCCCCGCCGCCCCGGGCCCGGCCGCCTGCGCCTTGGCGCGGGCCCCGGCCCTGCGGGGCCTACCCGGCCGGGACCGCCGCCTCGGTCAGGGTGCCGCCGGTGAGGTGGAGGTGGCGGGTGGGGGCGATGGTGCTGAGGAAGCGGTCGTCGTGGCTGATGACGACGAAGGCGCCCTGGTAGGAGGTGAGGGCGCTCTCGAGCTGGGCGAGGCTGACCAGGTCGAGGTTGTTGGTCGGCTCGTCCAGCAGGAGGAGCTGCGGGGCGGGGGAGGCACAGAGGGTGCAGGCCAGGGTGGCCCGGAGGCGTTCGCCCCCGGAGAGGGTGTGGGCGGGGAGGTGGGCCTTGGGGCCGCGGAAGAGGAAGCGGGCCAGCAGGTTCATCCGGTCGGCGGCGGGGAGTTCGGGGGCGGCCAGGGCGAAGTTCTCGGCGACGGTCAGGGCCGGGTCGAGCAGGTCCAGGCGCTGGGAGAGGTAGGCGACGCGGCCCTCGGCGCGGCGGAGCCGGCCGTCGGTGGGCGTGAGGCCGCCGAGCAGGAGGCGCAGCAGGGTGGTCTTGCCGGCGCCGTTGGGGCCGGTCAGGACGATCCGCTCCGGGCCGCGGATGGTGAGGTCGATGCCGCCGTCCGCGAAGAACGGGGCGCCGTCGCGCAGGAGTTGGAGGCCCTCGCCGACGAAGAGGTCGCGCCCGGCGGGGACCTTGGTGTCGGGGAGGTCGAGGACCAGCCGTTGGTCGTCGCGCAGCGCGCGCTCCGCCTCGTCGAGCCGTGTCCGAGCCTCCCCGACCCGCCCCGCGTGGACCTGGCCGGCCCGGCCGGCCGACTCCTGGGCGCCGCGCTTCATGGTGCCGGCGAAGATCTTGGGCAGCCCCGCGCTCTTGAGGTTGCGCGCGGCGTTGCTCGCCCGCCGGTCCGCGCGCTCCCGGGCCTGCTGCAACTCCCGCTTCTCGCGCCTGAGTTCCTGCTCCGCGTTGCGGACGTTCCGCTCCGCCGTCTCCTGCGCGGCCTGGACGGACTGCTCGTACGAGGTGAAGTCGCCCCCGTACAGCTGGAGTTCGGAGCCGCCGAGCTCGGCGATCCGCTCCATCCGGTCCAGCAGGGCCCGGTCGTGGCTGACCAGCAGCAGGCAGCCGGAGAAGGAGTCCAGTGCGTCGTACAGCTGGTGGCGGGCGGCCAGGTCGAGGTTGTTGGTGGGCTCGTCGAGCAGCAACACGTCCGGCCGGGCCAGGAGTTGGGCGGCGAGACCGAGTTGGACCACCTGGCCGCCGCTGAGGGTCTCCAGGTGCCGGTCCAGGCCGATGCCGTCCAGGCCGAGGCGTTCGAGCTGGGCGGTGCTGCGCTCCTCCACGTCCCAGTCGTCGCCGATGGTGGTGAAGTGCCGCTCCGAGACGTCCCCGGACTCGACGGCGTCGATCGCGCGGATCACGTCCGCGACGCCGAGCACCTCGGCCACGGTGCGGCCGGCCGAGAGGGGTAGGTCCTGCGGGAGGTACGCCACGGTGCCCGCGATGGTCACCGTCCCCGCCGTGGGCGTGAGTTGGCCGGCCAGCAGTCGCAGCAGGGTGGACTTGCCGGAGCCGTTCGGCGCCACCAGGCCGGTGCGGCCGGGGCCGAGGGCGAAGGAGAGGTCCTGGAAGACGGGGGTGTCGTCGGGCCAGGAGAAGGACAGGTGGGAGCAGACGATGGACGCATCGGACACGGCGCAACCCTGAAGTGAGCAGGGCGGAGCGGACTCCGCCGGGGTGACGGGAGACTGGATGGAGAGGTACGACGAACCGGGCCGTCACACCGGGTGTCCACCACCCGCCGACGGCCTCAGGACCGGGTCTCACCCGGAGATGTCGTCGTCACTCACCATGTCTGCCTCTGCTCCTGCTGCCGGAGGTCTGTCATTCGTTCGCAAGCGTAACAGGACGGTTCGACGGTGCGTCGACTGCTTTTTCCGGGTGTTTCGAAGCGGCCTCCGCCCGTCGTCATTTGACGGACCCTCAGGGCCGGCGGTGCGCGGGAGCGTCGTCTCCAGCGCCTCCGGGGACTACGGCGTCGGCGTTGGGTCGTCGGTACGGCGATCACTCAGTCATTCGACTGATCCCGGAGAGTGGGGGATGCAGGAGGCTCGGATGGTTCCTCGTCGTTGCCCGGTCTCGTCGCCTCCGGAGGGCCCGTTGTGATCCGCACCCCCGTCCTGTTCGTCCACGGTGTCTGGCTGCGCGCGAGCTCGTGGGAGCGCTGGGCCGAGCACTTCGCCGGCCACGGCTACCCGGTGCACGCCCCGGGTTGGCCGGGTGTGCCCGACCTCGGGCTGGACGAGTTGACGGGGCATTACGCCGGGATCGCCCGCTCCTTCGAGGTGCCGCCGGTGCTGGTCGGCCACTCGGTGGGCGGGCTGGTCGTGCAGCACCTGCTCGGGGACGGTGTGGGGCGTGCGGCGGTGGCGCTCGCTCCGGCGCCGATCAACGAGGTCGAGCTGCGGGAGCGGGAGTACGCGCTGGAGTGTCCGGGCGGCGTCGTCGAGCTCTCCGCCGCGTGCTTCGGCGAACTGGTCGCAAACGCCGTCGGCCGGGAGGAGGCCGACCGCCTGTACCGGCGGTACGCGGTGCCGGCCCCACGGCGCCTGGTCGAGGACGTGCTGTGCCACCGCGGCACCGCCGTGGACACCGCCAATCCGGCCCGTGGCCCGCTGCTGCTGGTCTCCGGGCAGGAGGACCGCCTGGTCCCCGATCGGGTGACGCGCACCGTCTACAAGCAGTACGGCGACTCCACCGCCCTCACCGACCTGAAACAGTTCGCCGACCGCGGCCACTCGCTCACCGTCGACGGCGGCTGGCGCCCCGTCGCCGACCACGTGCTGGGCTGGCTGACGGAGCGTGGGATCACGCCCGGCTGAGGTCGGCGGCGAAGGGGCCCTCGGCGACGAAGCGGTGGAGGAGGCGGGCGAAGACCTCGGCCTCGTCCTCGGGCCAGTCGGCGAGGGCGGAGTCGATGGCGGCGGCCAGGCGCCGGCGGGTGGTGGCGATGACCTGCTCGCCGGCCGGGGTGAGGACGAGCAGGGTGGCCCGGCCGTCGGCCGGGTCGGGCTCGCGGCGCAGCAGTCCGGCCTGTTCGAGCCGGTCGGCGCGGCGGGTGACGGTGGTGCGGTCGAGCTCCACCTCGCGGCCGAGGTCGGCGGCGCTGCACCGTCCGGTGCGGGCCAGGCCGCTGAGGACGGGGTAGGTGAGGTCGTCGACCGCCGACCCGAGGCCGTCGGTCAGGTGGGCGTAGATGCGGGCGCGGGTGCCCCGGCGGAGCAACTGGCCGAGGGCGTGGGCGATGTCCGCACCGGTCGATCCGGTCGCGCCGGGCGAGTCCGTCGGGTTGGGCGAGTCGGTCACCCCCGAAGAATAGCGTGCACAGCGCACGCTTTTCGGCTAAGGTCAGATGCGTGCCTGAGGCACGCATCTGCTGAGGCGCCGTCACATCGGAACACTGGAGGAACTCCCATGCCCCGCACCGACATCCGCACCGCGCTCACCGACCTGCTGCTCACCCCCGGGCTCGCCCTGGAGGAGGCCGCCGACCGGCACTTCGCCCCCGACTACCGTCAGCGCACCGACGGCCGCTGGGACGACCGCACCGAGTTCCTCGACCACATCGCCCACCTGCGCACGGTGGTCGCGGGCGGTTCGGTCGAGGTCCACGACGAGCTCTCCTCCGGCGACCGCTACGCCGACCGGCACACCGTGGAGGTGGTCAAGACCGACGGCTCCACCGTCCGGATGGAGGTCTACCTCTTCGCGGAGTTCGCCCCCGACGGCCGGTTCCGCCGGATCGAGGAGACCACTCTCCTGCTCGAAGGGGCGGAGGGCGACCGGGACTTGGGCAGTGCCCGGTGAGGGAGGAGAAGCGGTCGAGGGGGCCGTCGGGTGACGGTCCCCTCGGTGCCCCGGGTGGGGGCAGGGCCAAGATTTGAACGGGGCTCCTCGCTCAGCGGCTCCCGCGCCGCTCCGTCCGGGCCCCTGA
Organism: Kitasatospora sp. NPDC088742; assembly: GCF_055584905.1. Classification (NCBI taxonomy): domain Bacteria; kingdom Bacillati; phylum Actinomycetota; class Actinomycetes; order Kitasatosporales; family Streptomycetaceae; genus Kitasatospora; species Kitasatospora sp. NPDC088742. Next base: position 265,075 of record NZ_JBVJLD010000003.1, read on the forward strand.
TGCGCCCATCGGGCGAGTGGGCGTCGTTCGTTCGAGTGGAACTCCGTGTCCGTCCGCGCGGGGCGTACGATCCGTTCACGAACGGTGTGCTCCGATGCGGATCGGCCAACCGGCCCATCCCGTCATGACCCTGGAGCAACCGTGCGACGATCCCTCTTCTTCAAGCAGCCCTTCCCTGTGGCTGTCGCCGCCCTGGTGGTCGGCGCGACCGCCGCGATGGGCGTGCCGGCACTGGCGGATGGTCAGGACCGGGCGGATGCCCACCGTTCGACCAGGGCGGCCGTCATTCCCAACCTCGTCATCGACAGCGTGGCGGCGCCGCTGGCGGGCGGTGCGATCCCGGACGTCGGTGTCCCCTACGCCACCAAGGCCACCTTCAAGGCCGCCAGGGGCAGCGACCCCGGTACCGCGTACGGCCTCTGCACGAAGATGGTCGCCGGTACGGATGCCGACAACGTCTACTGCACGCTCCAGCTCAAGTTCGACGAAGGATCGGAGCTCGCCATCGCCGTGCTCGCGTCCGTCGCGCACGAGGGGGTCAAGCTCAAGGAGTTCACCGGCTCCGTCGTCGGTGGCACGCTCCGGTTCTCCGACGCCAACGGCAACGCCAACTTCAGCGCCAACGAGGACGCCGGCTACGACCTCATGTTCTGAACCCTCCGCATCCGCCCGGGGCCGTCGACGGGCAACGCGGCGGCCTCAGGGCGGCACCCTTCCGCCCGACCACCTCAACTGCCGAGCCCCTGGGCCGAACTCATGCTGAAATGATCAGCGAGCCGTACACCGCAACCCTCGCACCACCGCTCGCCAACCGGCCCGTCGTCCTCGGACGCCGGTCCGGGCCAGGGCTCCAAGCTACCCAAAACGGGCTTCGGACACAGGTGCTCATCTTGTCGTTCAACCGTTGAGGTGGCCTCGGGCTGCTTCCTCGTGGGCAACGAGTTCCTCCGGAGTACCGGTGAAGGCCGGCCCGCACCCGATCGGCAAGCGTTCCACTGTCCCGCGTCAGACTTTGTGGCAGGGCTCGTTTCTTGCGGGTCCTGCTGCTTGAAGGAGTCTGATCGATCATGGTGAGGCCACCGGCGCTGCCGACGGAGGAGAAGGTCCGGATCGTGCTGTCGATCCTGGCGGGTGAGATGACCGTTGCCGAGGCCGCGCGGCGGGCGAAGGTGTCCGACTACAACACCGTCCGCCCGCACGAGGCGCTCGCCTGGAACCGGCCCCACGACGTCCACACCGGTGCCGCGAACCCGCTCGTCCCCAACTTTCCCGAACCCCAAAACCTGCCAACTGCTTGACGCGGGACACGTGTGCCCAAGCCCACCCGGTCCGGCCCCGGCAGTCCGCTCGGCTCGAGAAGCCAGCGGCCCGCCACCCGCCACGACGTGGGCAAAGCCGTCCGACGACCCGAGACCGTCAGCGAACGCGACCGGACGGACCATCAAGAGCTAGTGCCGGGCACGGCACTAGTACTGCAACGGTGCTTATTGTGACGAGGCTTCAGCTCTTGGGCTGTGGCCTCGTCTCTTGTAGTGGCTGGTCCGGGCCTGATGCTGGCGTC
>NZ_JBVJLD010000004.1:0-192587 GCF_055584905.1 Kitasatospora sp. NPDC088742
CCCCTGGGGTGACCGCTTCGCCATCAGTGGAGCTTGCCGAAGAGTTCCTCGATGGTGGCCGGGGTGGGGAGTTCGCCGTTGGGGGTGAGGCGGTCGACGGTGGTGGGGAGGTGGGCGGCGAGGGTGTCCGCGGCCTGGGTGGGGGTGATGCCGGCGTTGCGGGCGAGCATTTCCAGTTCGCCGGGCGGGAGGGCGGCGGCGAGTTCGTCGCCGGTGACGGGGTGGTTGTCGCCGGTGCCGACCCAGGAGCGGGCCTGGGAGCCGAGGCCGCCCTCCGTCAGTTGTTGGAGCAGGGCGGCGAGCCCGTTGCCCCGGCCCGCGCCGTTCGCGGCGAGCGAGCCGAGCAGGATGGAGAGCAGGTTCCCCGCGCTGCCGTTGCCACCGCCGCTGCCGCCGAGCAGGCCACTGAGGAGTTTGCCGAGATCGGTCATCGCCGTCCCTCTGTTCTTCCGGGTCCGGCGCGGCAACGCTGCCGCGCCATGGTCAGCCTCGCCCGCCGCGAGGCGCGCCGCACGGCGGGGCGGACAACCGTGTGACCAAGCCCTCCGCCGGCTTTGTTGACGCCCGGTCGAGGGGCGTGGTGGGATCTTTCAGCCAATCGGAGGCAAGGAGAGGAAGCCGGTGCGAATCCGGCGCGGTCCCGCCACTGTCACCGGGGAGCACGCTCGATCCATGGTCACGACGGCCCGCCCAGGCGGCTGTTGGAAGGCCCGAGGGTGCATCGGACCCGGAAGCCAGGAGACTCTCGCCGCCGCTACGTCGATCCAGGGCGCGGACCCTGAGTGAGGACACGCACTGATGCCGCCTGCCCGGAGCCACACCGACTCGCCCGCACCGTGCGTCGTCTGACCCCCTTTCTGCTGGGCGCCGCCGCCGGCTACCTGGCGGACGCCCGCTTCGGCGATCCCCGGCGCGGCCATCCGGTGGCGCTGTTCGGTTCGGCCGCGACGCGGCTGGAGCGCCGGGTGTGGCGCGACGACCGGGCCGTGGGCGCCGCGTACACCGCCGTCTGCGTGGGAGCCGTCGCCGCCGGGGCCGCGCTGGCCGGGCGGGTGGTGCGCCGCAGCCCGGTGGGTACGGCCGCGCTGGCCGCCGCCGCGACCTTCACGGTGCTGGGCGGCAGTTCGCTGACGAAGGAGGCCCGGACCATCGGGGCCTCGCTGGAGGCCGGGGACCTGACGGCGGCTCGGGAGCGGCTGCCACACCTGTGCGGGCGGGACCCGAGCGGGCTGGACGGGCAGCAGATCGCCCGCGCCGTGGTGGAGTCGGTGGCCGAGAACACCGCCGACGCCGTGGTGAACGCGCTCGCCTGGGGCGCCCTGGCCGGGACGCCGGGGCTGCTGGCCTTCCGGGCCGTCAACACGCTGGACGCGATGGTGGGGCACCGCTCGGCGCGGTACCTGCGGTTCGGCTGGGCCTCGGCGCGCCTGGACGACGTGGCGGGCTGGCCGGGGGCGCGGCTGACCGCGCTGCTGGCGGTGGCGGCCGCGCCGGAGCCGGGGACGGCCTGGCGGGTGTGGCGGCGTGACGGTTCGTCACACCCGAGCCCGAACGCCGGGCAGGCGGAGTCGGCCTTCGCGGGCGCCCTGGGGGTGCGCCTCGGGGGGACGCTGCAGTACGGGGAGCGGGTGGAGCACCGGCCGGTGCTCGGGGCCGAGCTGCGCCCCGTGGGCGTGCGGGACATCGAACGGGCCTGCGCCCTGTCGCGCCGGGTCGGCGCGCTGGCGCTGGGCGTCGCACTGGTCGGACGGGCCGTCATCTCCGGCACGGGCCGGAAGGGGAGGACAACGTGAGCAACGCGCTGCTGGTCGCCGGGACCACCTCGGACGCCGGGAAGAGCGTCGTGACGGCGGGCATCTGCCGCTGGCTGGCCCGGCAGGGGGTGCGGGTCGCTCCGTTCAAGGCGCAGAACATGTCGCTGAACTCCTTCGTCACCGCCGACGGCGCCGAGATCGGCCGGGCCCAGGCGATGCAGGCGCAGGCCGCCCGGGTGGAGCCGGAGGCGGCGATGAACCCGGTGCTGCTCAAGCCCGGGGCGGATTCGCGCAGCCAGGTGGTGCTGCTGGGCAAGGCGGTGGCCGAGGTCGGCGCCATGGACTACCGGGAGCGCAAGCCGTACCTGCTGGAGCGCTCGCTGGAGTGCCTGGCCGATCTGCGCAGCCGCTTCGAGGTGGTGGTCTGCGAGGGCGCCGGTTCGCCGGCCGAGATCAACCTGCGGGACCGGGACATCGCCAACATGGGGCTGGCCACGGCGGCGAAGCTGCCGGTGGTGGTGGTCGGCGACATCGACCGGGGCGGGGTCTTCGCCGCGATGTACGGGACGCTGGCGCTGCTGTCGGCCGAGGACCAGGCGCTGGTGGCGGGCTGGTTCGTCAACAAGTTCCGGGGCGACGCGCGGCTGTTGGAGCCGGGGCTGAAGATGCTGCACGACCTGACGGGCCGTCCGGTGCTCGGCACCCTGCCGATGCTGCCGGGCCTGTGGCTGGACGCCGAGGACTCGCTGGACCTGACCACGGTGGTGGACCGGGGCGCGGTGCGCGGGCCGGTCGGCAAGGACGTGCTGCGGGTCGCCGTGGTGCGCTTCCCCCGGCTGTCGAACTTCACCGACCTGGACGCGCTGGCCCAGGAGCCGGGCGTGCTGGTGCGCTGGGCGACCAGGGCCGAGGAGCTGGCCGACGCGGACCTGGTGGTGCTGCCCGGCACCCGGGCCACCGTGGCGGACCTGGCCTGGCTGCGCGAGCGCGGCATCGAGCCGGTGCTGCGCGAGCGGGTGGCGGCGGGCCTGCCGGTGCTCGGGGTCTGCGGCGGGTACCAGATGCTCGGCCGGGAGATCGTCGACGAGGTGGAGTCCAAGGCCGGGCGGGTGGACGGTCTCGGGCTGCTGCCGACCCGGGTGGTGTTCGGCCGGGAGAAGGTGCTGGCCCGGCCGGTCGGCGAGGCGTTCGGCGAGCGGGTGGAGGGGTACGAGATCCACCACGGCGTGGTGACGGTCGAGGGGTCGACGGAAGCCTTCTTGGACGGCTGCCGGGTCGGGCCGGTGTACGGCACCACCTGGCACGGGGCGCTGGAGAACGACGGCTTCCGCCGCGAACTGCTGAGGATGGTCGCGAAGTTGGCGGGGAGGGCGTTCGTGCCCGCCCCGGACACCTCTTTCGCGGCCGCCCGCGAGGAGCGGCTGGACCGGCTCGGGGACCTGATTGAAGAGCATGCCGACACGGATGCCCTGTGGAGAATGATCGAGTCCGGCGCACCGGCCGGCCTGCCCTTCGTCCCGCCGGGGGCGCCGCACACCGTGGAGACCGACCGATGACCGACGTGCGTTACCCCTTCACCGCGATCGTCGGGATGCCCGACCTGCGGCTCGGGCTGCTGCTGAACGCGGTCTCCCCCGCCGTCGGCGGGGTACTGGTGCGCGGCGAGAAGGGCACCGCCAAGTCCACCATGGTGCGTGCGCTGGCCGGGCTGCTGCCCTCGATCGCCACCGTGCCCGGCTGCCGCTTCGCCTGTGACCCGGCGAGCCCGGACCCGCAGTGCCCGGACGGCCCGCACTCCGAGCCCGCGGCGGACGAACGGCCCGCCCACCTGGTCGAGTTGCCGGTCGGCGTCACCGAGGACCGGATCGTCGGCTCGCTCGACCTGGAGCGGGCACTGGCCGAGGGCGTGAAGGCGTACGAGCCCGGGCTGCTGGCCAGGGCGCACCGGGGCGTGCTCTACATCGACGAGGTGAACCTCCTGCAGGACCACGTGGTGGACCTGCTGCTGGACGCCGCCGCGATGGGCCGCTCCTACGTGGAGCGCGAGGGCGTCTCGGTGCGGCACGCGGCGCGCTTCCTGCTGGTCGGCACGATGAACCCGGAGGAGGGCGAGCTGCGCCCGCAGCTGCTGGACCGCTTCGGGCTGACCGTGGAGATCGCCGCCACCCGGGACCCGGAGGAGCGGGCCGAGGTGGTCCGCCGCCGGCTGGCGTACGACGCCGACCCGGCGGGCTTCGCGGCGCGGTTCGGGGCCGAGGAGGACGCGCTGGCCGAACGGATCACCACCGCACGGGAGTTGCTGCCGCAGGTGGAGCTGACCGACCTGGCGCTGCGTCAGATCACCGCCGTCTGCGCCGCGTTCGAGGTGGACGGCCTGCGGGCGGACATCGTGATGGCCCGCACCGCCGTCGCGCTGGCCGCCTGGGAGGGCCGGACGGAGGTGCTGGAGGAGGACGTCCGCAAGGCCGCCCAGCTGGCCCTGCCGCACCGGCGCCGCCGCAACCCCTTCGACGCGCCGGGCCTGGACGAGGAGCAGCTGGACCGCACCCTGGACGAGCACCGCGAGGAGCCCCCGCAGGGCCCCGAGGACGACGGCCCGGACAACGGCGGCGGCCCGGACGGCGGTGGCGAGCCCGAGCCGCAGGGCGACGCGCCCGACGGCAGCGCGGCCTCCGACGCGCCCGCCGGCGAGGAGCCCAACGTTCCTTCGCAGGGCGGGAGTTCGAACGCCCCGGTGGCCTCCGCCGGGGAGCCGTACCGGACCAGGCTGTTCAAGGTGCCCGGTACCGGGAAGGGCGCCCAGGGGCGCCGCTCCCCCGCCGAGACCGACGGCGGGCACACCATCCGGGCCCGGCGGCCGCAGGGCCACCTCTCCCGGCTGCACCTGAGCGCCACGCTGCAGGCCGCCGCGCCGCACCAGGTGGCCCGCGGCCGGTCCGACCGGGCGTTGCTGCTGCGCAAGGACGACTTCCGCGAACAGGTGCGCCAGGGACGGGAGTCCAACCTGGTGCTGTTCGTGGTGGACGCCTCCGGCTCGATGGCGGCCCGGCAGCGGATGACCGCCGTCAAGGGCGCCGTGCTCTCCCTGCTGATGGACGCCTACCAGCGCCGGGACAAGATCGGCATGGTCACCTTCCGGGGCGCCGGCGCCGAGTTGGCGCTGCCGCCCACCTCCTCGGTGGAGGTCGGCGCGGCCCGGCTGGAGCAGCTGCCGACCGGTGGGCGGACCCCGCTGGCGGCCGGGCTGCTGCGGGCCCACGAGACGCTGCGGATCGAGCGGATGCGCGATCCGCACCGCCGCCCGCTGCTGGTGGTGGTCACCGACGGCCGGGCCACCGGCGGCAAGGACGCGCTGGCGCAGGCCGGGCGGGCCGCCGGGCTGCTGGCCGCGCAGGGCACCGCCAGCATCGTGCTGGACTGCGAGTCCGGCCACGTCCGGCTCGGCCTGGCCCGCACCCTGGCCGGTCAACTGGGCGGCCCCGCCGTCACCCTGGACGAACTCCGCGCCGAGGGCGTCGCCGCCCTGGTGCACGCGCACCGCCCCTCCTCCTCCCTGCGAAAGGCAGCCTGAACCCATGCCCAAGGGCCAGCCCGAGACCGTCCCCGACGACGGTCTGACCACCCGTCAGCGCCGCACCCAGCCGATCACCGCCGTGCACACCGGCCCCGGCAAGGGCAAGTCCACCGCCGCCTTCGGGATGGCGCTGCGGGCCTGGAACCAGGGCTGGCCGGTCGGGGTGTTCCAGTTCGTGAAGTCGGCCAAGTGGAAGGTCGGCGAGGAGAACGCGCTCAAGGTGCTCGGCGCCTCCGGCGAGGGCGGCCCGGTGGACTGGCACAAGATGGGCGAGGGCTGGTCCTGGGTCCAGCGCGACATCGAGTCCTCCGAGGAGGCCGCCAAGGAGGGCTGGGAGCAGGTCAAGCGCGACCTTGCGGCGGAGAAGTACCGCTTCTACGTGCTGGACGAGTTCACCTACCCCATGCACTGGGGCTGGGTGGACGTGGCCGAGGTGGTGGACGTGCTGAAGAACCGCCCGGGCAACCAGCACGTGGTGATCACCGGCCGCTACGCCAAGGACGAGCTCCTCGAACTGGCCGACCTGGTCACCGAGATGACCAAGGTGAAGCACCCCATGGACGCCGGCCGCAAGGGCCAGCGCGGCATCGAGTGGTAGTAGGAAGCACAGCTACGTGAACATCCCCCGTCTGGTCGTGGCCGCCCCCTCCTCGGGGGCGGGCAAGACCACCGTCGCCACCGGTCTGATCGCCGCGCTCGCCGCGCGCGGGCTCGCCGTCTCCCCGCACAAGGTCGGGCCCGACTACATCGACCCCGGCTACCACGCGCTGGCCGCCGGGCGGCCGGGCCGCAACCTGGACGCCTTCATGTGCGGCCCGGAGCGGATCGCCCCGCTCTTCCTGCACGGCGCCGCCGGGGCGGACGTGGCGGTGGTCGAGGGCGTGATGGGCCTGCACGACGGGGCCGCCGGGCGCGGGGAGCTGGCCTCCACCGCGCACGTGGCCAAGCTGCTGCGGGCGCCGGTGGTGCTGGTGGTGGACGCCTCCTCGCAGTCCCGCTCGGTGGCCGCGCTGGTGCACGGCTTCGCCTCCTGGGACCCGGAGGTGCGGCTGGCCGGGGTGATCCTCAACCGGGTCGCCTCCGACCGGCACGAGCAACTGCTGCGGGAGGCCCTGGAGGAGGGCGGCGGCGTGCCGGTGCTCGGCTCCGTCCGGCGCTCGGCCTCGGTCGCCACGCCGTCCCGGCACCTGGGCCTGATCCCGGCCGTGGAACGCTCGGAGGCCGCCCTGGCAGCCGTCCGGGACATGGGTGAACTGATCGGCGCCTCGGTCGACTTGGACGCCGTCCTGGAGCTGGCCCGGACCGCTCCCGATCTGCCGGACGCACCCTGGTCCGCGGCGGCGGAGGTCGAGGTCGTCCCCGGGCGGCCGCGGATCGCCCTGGCGGGCGGGGCGGCGTTCTCCTTCTCGTACGCGGAGAACGCGGAGCTGCTGGCGGCGGCGGGGGCCGAGGTGGTCCCGTTCGACCCGCTGCGGGACACCGAACTGCCGTCCGGCACGGCGGGGTTGGTGATCGGTGGCGGCTTCCCCGAGATGTACGTCGGCGAGCTGAGCGCCAACGAGGGGCTGCGGAAGGCGATCGCCGGGCTGGCGGCGGCGGGGGCGCCGGTGGCGGCGGAGTGCGCCGGACTGCTGTACCTGGGGCGGGAGTTGGACGGGGTGGCGATGTGCGGCGTGGTGGACACCACGGCCCGGATGACGCAGCGCCTGACCCTCGGCTACCGCGAGGCGGTGGCCCTGACCGACAGCGTGCTGGCCCCGGTCGGCACCCGCCTGCGCGGCCACGAGTTCCACCGGACGGTCTGCGAGCCCGGGGCCGGCCCCGCCCCGGCCTGGGGCTGGCGCGGGCCGGACGGACCCCGGACGGAGGGCTTCGTCGAAGGCTCGGTGCACGCCTCGTACCTGCACCTGCACTGGGCGGGCGCACCGGAGCTGGCCGTCCGCTTCGTCCGCGCGGCGGCTGCCCACCGGGACCACTGAGCGCGTGTGCCCTTTCGGGCAGCCCTCGTCCGCATTCGAACATCCTCCGACGGGAGGCGTTGACGGGGCGTCAGATCCACCGGGAAGGTGACGGGGGCATGCCCGTTCGTGGGCTACCCGTCACCCTCCAGGAGGACCCTTGCCGAACTTCCGTACCCTCGCCGGCGCCGTCGCGCTCGCCGGGACCGTACTCGCCACCGTGCCGGCGCAGGCCGGTGCCGCGACCGCACCGAAGTCGGACGCGCCGGCGGCAGCCGTCACCATCCAGGCCGCGCGCAGCATGCTGGTGACGGTGCAGAACCGGGCCAACTACACGCTGAACCTGCAGTCGGCCACCCTCCGCCACGGATGCTGGACGGACAACCTGTTCCCGGGCAGCGTCGCCCCCCACACCAACCTCGTCTTCAGCAGCCAGTCCTGCGGCGCGCTGACCGGCACCGAGGGGACGGCGAGCTTCACCTCCCCCGTCGGGGAGTTCACGATCACCTGGAACAACCCCTACGCCGGATCCAACTCCAGCGACTGCACGTTCCCGCGCAACGGGCCCCGCTGCGCGCTCAGCGGGGGCAGCGGCGACAACGCGCACCTCGTGGTGACGATCAGCTAGTGCCGTGCCCGGTACTAGGCAGCGGGAGTTCGTAGATCAGCTCCAGGCCGTCCTCCTCGTCCCACTGTTCGCCGCAGTGGACGAAGCCGAAGGCGATGACGGTGGCGAGGGAGGCCTCGTTGTCCGGGCTGATGGTGGCGCGGACCACGGTGACGTCCGGTTCGGCGGCGGCCCGGCGGATCATCGCGGCCAGGATGGCCTTGGCGTAGCCGCGGCGGCGGTGGGCGGCGTCCACGCCGTAGCCGACCTCGACCATGCCGCGCTCGTCCGGCGGGCCGTGGAACCCGGCCGCGCCGATCGGGACGTCGCCGGAGAGGACCGCGCGGGTGACCCAGTCGGCGCTGGTGGGGTCCTCGGCGATCTGGTGGTAGCGGCGGCGCCAGGTGCCGCGCATCTTCTCGTCGGCGACGTAGTCGGCGAGCGGAAGGCCCAACTCGGCCACCGCGGCGGGGAGGTCACCGGCCATCAGGAGGCCCATCACGGGGCGGGGCACCTTCACCAGGCTGACCTGGAGCGGGGCGTCGGGGGCGGAGGTCCACGGAGCTGATCGTTCTGTCACGGACGGATGCTCGCCCACCCGGCGGGGGCTGTCCAGCGGTTATCGGCCGGACAGCCCCTGACGGCGGATCAGTACGGCTTGACCAGGACGTGGGCGGCGCCGGGGATGCCGATCTTGAGGAGTTCGTCCTCCTCGGGGGTGGTGGGCGTGCCGGTCTCCTGCTTGAGCACCGCGCGGGAGAGCGACTGGACGAACATCGCACGCGGGCGGCGGCGGGCCTCCCAGGCCGCCAGGGCGGCGGGCAGCGACTCGGCGGCGTCCAGCTCCTGGGCGAGCACCAGGGCGTCCTCGACGGCCATCGCGGCGCCCTGGGCCAGGTGCGGGGTGGAGGCGTGCGCGGCGTCGCCGGCCAGCACCACCCGGCCGACGTGCCAGGGCTCGTCCACGGTGACCTGGGAGATCCGGGAGTACACCACGGCGGCCGGGTCGGTGACGTGGCCGAGCGCCTCGGCGACCGGGCCGGCGAAGCCGGACAGCCGCTCGGCGAGCTGCTCGTGGGCCCGCTCCGGGTCCGGGCGGAAGTCCTCGGCCTCGGCGAACACGGCGCCCAGGTACATGAGTTCGTCGGTGATCGGGGTGAGCAGCGCCTTGGCGGCCTGGTTCCCGGTGCTCATCACCACGCCCTGCACCTCGGGCTGGCGGGGCACGGTGACCCGCCAGTTGGCGAAGCCGGTGTACTCGGGGCGGTGGCGGTCGCCGTACAGGCGGGTGCGCAGCGGGGAGCCGATGCCGTCGAAGCCGACCACCAGGTCGTAGCGGCCGGTGGAGCCGTCGGAGAGGGTGACGTCCACGCCCTCGCCGTCGTCCGCGAGTTCGGCGATGGTGGTGGAGAAGCGCACCGTGGCGCCGGCCTCGGCGGCGGCCCGGCCGAGCACCTCGGCCAGCGCCGGGCGGGGTATGCCGTTGTTGGCGGGGGCGTCGTCCATCCGGGGCTGCGGGATCTTCGCCAGGGTGGCGCCGGCCGGGTCGCAGATGGTCAGCACCTCCCACTCGAAGCCGGCCTTCAGGCACTCGCCCAGGACGCCGAGTTCACGCATCACGTGCAGCGCGTTGGAGGGCTGGATGATGCCGACGCCGAGGGCGTCGAGCTGGTCGCGGAGCTCGGCGACCTCGACGGTGTGGCCGCGGCGGGCCAGTGCGACGGCGAGGCTGAGGCCGCCGATGCCGCCGCCGTGGACGAGGACGCGCAGGGGTTGTGCCATGGGTGTCTCCGGGGGGAGTTGGGGAGCTGGGGAAGGGCCGGTCAGCCGACCGGGAGGGCCATCAGGTGGTCGACCAGGGCGAGCAGCACGTCCCGGCCGAAGGGCCGTTCGCGGATGTCGCCGACCAGCATCGGCACGTGCGGGTCGAGGTCGAGCGCGGCCCGGATCTCGTCCGGGGTGCGGGTGTTGACGCCGTGGAAGCAGTTGATCGCCACCACGAAGGGGATGCCCCGGCTCTCGAAGAAGTCGATCGAGGCGAAGCTGGTCTCCAGTCGGCGGGTGTCGGCGATGACCACCCCGCCGAGTGCGCCGTTGACCAGGTCGTTCCACATGAACCAGAAGCGCTCCTGGCCCGGGGTGCCGAACAGGTAGACCACCAGCTCGGGGCTGACGGTGATCCGGCCGAAGTCCAGGGCGACGGTGGTGGTGTCCTTCTGGTCGACCCCGGCCAGGTCGTCCACGCCGACGCTGGCGGTGGTGAGGTACTCCTCGGTGCGCAGCGGGGCGACCTCGCTGACGGCACCGACCATGGTGGTCTTGCCGACGCCGAAGCCGCCGGCGATCAGGATCTTGACGGCGTTGGCGCCCGCCTGAGTGGTCGTCATCTCAAAGCCTCCTCAGTCCCTCGCGTACGGCGGCCAGCAGGCCTCGGTCGGCCCCGCCCGCGGCCCGGGCCACCGAGATCGGGGCGCGGGCGGTCAGCAGGCCCTGCTCGACCAGGTCGCCGAGCAGGATCTTGGTCACCGAGACCGGCAGGTTCAGGTCGGCCGCGACCTCGGCCACCGCGGCGGGCCGGCGGCAGCGGTCCAGGATCATCCGGTGCTCGGGCTGGAGCCGGCCGGGCCGGGCCGGGCCGCCGTAGGCGTCGGCCGGCGCCGGCACGCTGGTGAGCAGGGTGATCAGGGTGAGGTCGTCCCGTTCGGACACGGTGCGGCCGGAGGTGATGGTGTACGGCCGGACCATGCTGTCCGCGCCGTCGTCGCCCTCCTCCTCGTCCCAGTACGGGTTCACCCGCGCTGCCCACCCCGAGCGGCGAACGCGTCGAACTCGCCGCGCTGCGCGGCCCCGAGCTTCTGGCCCACCTGCTGCACCAGGTTGTGCATGGCCAGCGACATCACCTCGGCGTCGACCTCCTGGGAGGCGACCACGGCCAGGTGGGTGCCCTGGCCCGCGGCGATGACGAACAGCCAGAGCTCGGCCAGCTCGACGATCACCTGGTGCACCGGACCGCCGTTGAACAGCTGGCCGACGCCGCGGGCCAGGCTCTGCTGGCCGGTGGCGACGGCGGCCAGGCGCTCGGCGTCGGAGCGGTCGATGCTGCGGGAGTGGCTGACCACCAGGCCGTCGTCGGAGAGCAGGACGGCGTTCCTCGTGCCGGCCACCTGGTCCACCAGGCCGTCCAGCAGCCAGTCGAGGTCGTGGTCGGTGGCGGTCGTACGCGTCGTCATGTCCGGTCTTCTCTCGTCGGGATGGTGTGGTGGTTGCCGGTGTCGCCGGAGCGCGCCTCCCGGGACCGCCGCTGGAACGCACCGATGGCTGCTCCGGCCCGTCGGGGGGCCGGTCGGAACAGCGGGTTCTCGTCCCAGCGGGGCGGCACGGGGGCGGACGGCGGGCCGTCCGGGTCGATCCGCAGCTCGTCCACCAGGCTGGCCTGGCGGACCCGGCGGGGCAGCGGCGCCTCGCCCTCCGGCGGAGCGGGCAGCGGGTCGGGGCGGTAGGGCTCCGGCTCGGGTTCCGGCCGGTAGGACTGCGGCTGGTACGGCTCCGGGTTGTACGGCTCCGGGTGGTGGTACTGCGGCTGGTACGGCTCCGGGGCCCCGTACGGCGGCGGCAGCGCGGGGAGGTCGTGACGGGCCGTCAGCTGCTCCTCCGGCGGCGGCGCCGCCGGCAGTGCGCCGAACTGCGGGAGCGGCTCGACGGTGGCGTACCGGTCGGCGCCGCCGATGGCGGTGACGCCGGCCAGCGCCTGGCCGCGCGAGCGGGTGGGCAGGCCGCCGTGCTGCTGCGGGGCCGCGGCGACCGGGCGGAGGGTCGGGTCCGCGACGATCAGCTCCTCCGGGACGAGCACCACGACCCGGGTGCCGCCGAAGGCGGACTGGCGGAACTCGATCCGCAGGCCGTGCTGGGCGGCCAGGCGGGCCACCACGTAGAAGCCGAGCCGGATGTCGTCGCCGCGGGCCAGCACGTCGGTGCGGGGCGGACGGGTCATCAGGCGGTTGGCCTCGGCGATCTGTTCCTCGTCCATGCCGAGGCCGCGGTCCTCGACCTCGATCGCCACGCCCCGGCTGACCCGGCCGGCCCGGAGCTCGACCGGGTTCGGCGGGCGGGAGAAGCTGAGCGCGTTCTCGATCAGCTCGGCGAGCACGTGGGCCACCGGGCCGACGGCGCGCTCGGAGAGCCAGGGGCTGCCGTCCAGGTCGATGACGACCCGGCGGTAGTCCTGCACCTCGCCCTGGGCCGCGCGCATCACGTCCAGCAGCGGGACCGGCTTGCGCCAGCGGCGGTGCGGGGTGCCACCGGCCAGGATCACCAGGTTCTCCTCGTACCGGCGCAGGCGTGCGGTGAGGTGGTCGAGGTCGAAGAGGCCCTCCAGGATCTCCGGGTCCTCGTGCCGGCGCTCCAACTCGTCCAGCTTCTTCAGCTGCTGACCGATCAGCAGCTGGGTGCGGCGGGCGATCCGCTGGAGCAGCCGCTCGAAGCCGCGGTGCTGGTCGGCCTGGGCCACGGCGGCCTGGAGGGCACTGGTGCGGGCCAGGTTGAAGGCCTCGGCCAGCTTGGCCAGCTCGTCCTCGGTGCGGGCCCACGGGTCGGGCTCGATCGCCCGGGCCAGCTCCTCGGAGTCGATCTGCTCGCCGTTGCCGAGCCGCTCGACCACCGCGGGCAGGTCGTTCTCCAACTGCTCCGCCTGCTCCTGGAGGCGGCCGATCCGGCGGCGCAGGGTGCGGGTGAGCCGCCAGCTGGTGACCGCGACCGCGACCACCGCGATCAGGCCGACCACGGTGGTCAGCAGGAGTCGCAGGGCCAGGGACATGATGCTGCCCTTGCCCTCCTCGACCACCAGGCCGGTGCGGTGCTCCAGCAGCGCGACCAGCTGCGGGGTGATGGCGTCGACCGACTGGCGCCAGGCGTCCCGGTCCACGCCGAGGGCGATCCGGCCGTCCCGGCCGGGGGCGGCCTGCTTCACCAGCTCCTGCTCGGCGCGGGTCTTGGCCTGCCAGGCCTGGCCGGTGGCGATCTGCTGCCACATCGCGGTCTCGTCGGCGGGCAGGTAGGGCGCGACCTGGGTGTTGAACTGGAAGGTCTGCTCGGCGATCGCCTGCCGCAGCTGCTGGTGGTCGTCGGGGGCGAGCGAGCCGCTCGGCCAGCCCCGGGCCAGCAGGGCGTCCGAGCGGGAGATCATCTCCTTCGCCCAGAACAGGTCCACCAGCGGCTGGGAGATGGTGGTGATCCGGCCGTTGTCGACGTGGCTGAGCGCGGAGAACAGCTTCAGGTCCACCGCGATCAGGTCGGTGTAGTAGCCGTAGACGGCGGCCTGCTGCTGCTCACCGCCACTGTTCACCAGGGCCCGCTGGGCGGGCAGCTGGTTGATCGCCTGCCGGGCCTGCCGGACCGCCTCGCGGACCTCCTCGGGCGCGTCGTCGGCCGACACTCCCGAGAGCTTCTGGAAGTCGGCGATGGCCTGGTCGGTCTTGACCCGCTGCGCCCGCAGCGCGTCGCCGACCCCGCCTCGGTTGGCGAGGACGTCGGCGCTCAGCCGCCGCTCCTCCTGGAGGTTGTAGTACACGATGTTGGACGGCTGGCCGGCCTCCTGGGCGAGCAGGCCCTGGGCGGCCTGACGCTGGAAGTCGAGGAAGAGCTGTCCGCTGGTGACCGCCCACAGGGCGGCAAGCGCCACTCCGGGGACGATGGCCAGCACGAGCAGGGTCGCGCGGAGCGACAGTCGGCCCGTGACGATCCGGCTGGAAGCGCGCGTGCGCAGGGCTAGCTCCTTCGGACGTGGCACCAGTCGGTCACAACTGGTCGAATCTGATAGGACTCTGACGGATGGATATTAGTCGCACCGCATATCGACGGGTGAAACCACCATGGCGGTCAGATGAACGACGCACCGTCACACCCCCGCTGAACTGCCCTTCCTTACAGCTGAACTGATGCACGGGCCGGCTCCGACAGGTCCAGACCTCACGACCACCCCGCACCCTCCGGAGACGTGATGAGCCGTCAGCACACCTACACCCTCGCCGTGACCTGGACCGGGAACACCGGCGCCGGCACCGCGAACTACCGCGCCTACGAGCGCTCCCACGAGGTCGCGGCCGAGGGCCTGCCGACCATCATCGGCAGCTCCGACCCGCTCTTCCGGGGCGACCCGTCCCGCTGGAACCCCGAGCAGCTGCTGCTCGCCGCGCTCTCCCAGTGCCACCTTCTCTCCTACCTCCACCTGTGCGCGGTCAACAAGGTGGTGGTCACCGCCTACGTGGACGAGCCGGTCGGCACCATGGTCGAGGGAGCCGGGGACGGCCGCTTCACCGAGGCCGAGCTGCGGCCCCGGGTGGTGGTGACCGACCCGGGCATGGTGGAGAAGGCCCTCGCCCTGCACGCCGACGCCAACCGGGCCTGCTTCATCGCCAACTCGGTCAACTTCCCGGTGCACCACCGGCCCGAGGTGACGGTCGCCACGGCCGATTGACCGTCCCGTCCGGGCGTGATGGGATTCCGGCGGTCCATCGGTCGTCGGGAGTCCGGAGTAGCCCCTCGTGCAGCAGCCCTCCCTGGTCATCGGCGTCGGCGGCGGCAGCGGGGTACCCGGCGCCGAAGTGCTGGCCCTGATCGACTCCACCCTGGCCGGGCTCGGCCGGGCACGGCAGGACGTGGCCCGGCTGGCCACCGTGTCCGCCAAGACCACCGAGGCCGGGCTGCTGGCCGCCGCCGCCGAGCTCGCCGTGCCGCTGGCCGGCTACCCCGCCGAGGAGTTGGCCGCCGTACCGGTGCCCGGCCCCTCGGGAGCGGTGGCGGAGGCGGTCGGTACCCCGAGCGTGGCCGAGGCCGCCGCCCTGCTCGCCGCAGGGGCCGGCGGCCGGCTGCTGGCCGGCAAGCAGAAGTCCGCCCGGGCCACCGTGGCCGTCGCGACGGCGGCATCTGCCGTCGGCACTGACGAAGGCACTGACGAGGGCACAACCCTCCCCGCCGAGGCCGCCCCTGACGGGGAGCCGGATCTGCGGCACCACGGGGACGTGGAGGTGCGGGCGGCCGGGCTGGTGGACCTGGCGGTGAACGTGCGGACCGGGACCCCGCCGCAGTGGCTGCGGGAGCACCTGGCCGCGACGCTGGGAGAGCTGGCCGCGTACCCCGAGGGGAGCCGGGCCCGGGCCGCCGTGGCCGCGCGGCACGGGCGGCCGGTCGAGGAGGTGCTGCTGACCTCCGGGGCGGCGGAGGCGTTCGTGCTGCTGGCCCGGGTGCTGGCGCCCCGTCACGCCGTGGTGGTGCACCCGCAGTTCACCGAGCCGGAGGCGGCGCTGCGCGACGCCGGGCACCGCGTCGCCCGGGTGCTGCTCTCCCCCGCCGGCGGCTTCCGCCTCACCCCCGGCGCGGTCCCCGAGGAGGCCGACCTGGTGGTGGTCGGCAACCCGACCAACCCCACCTCCGTCCTGCACCCCGCCGCCACCCTGGCGTCCCTCGCCCGCCCCGGCCGGACCCTGGTGGTGGACGAGGCCTTCGTCGACACCGTCCCCGGCGAGCGCGAGAGCCTGGCCGGCCCGCGCGAGCTCCCCGGCGAGGTGGTGGTGCTGCGCAGTCTGACCAAGACCTGGGGCCTGGCCGGGCTGCGGATCGGCTACGTGCTCGGCCCCGCCGCACTGATCGCCCGCCTCGCCGCCGCCCAGCCGCTCTGGCCGGTCTCCACCCCCGCGCTGGCCGCCGCCGAGGCGTGCAGCACCCCCGCCGCACTGGCCGAGGCGGAGGCCGCCGCCCACACCATCGCGGCCCAACGCGCCCACCTGCTGGCCCGGTTGGCGGAGTTCCCGGCCGTCACGGTGTACGGGGAGCCGGCCGCGTCCTTCCTCCTCGTCCACGTCCCCGGCGCGGCCGCGCTGCGCGAGCGCCTGCGCGAGGCCGGCTACGCGCTCCGCCGGGGCGACACCTTCCCCGGCCTGGGCCCGGACTGGCTGCGGATCGCGGTCCGGGACGAGGCCACCACGGACGCCTTCGCCGCGGTGCTCGCGGAGGCCCTCGGTCAGTGACCGCCCTTGGGCTCGACGCAGCCGCCCTCCATGTAGACCCCGTGCACCTCGGCGGTCGCCTTGGCGGTCGCCTTGGCAGCGAAACGGACCGTCACGCAGGGACCGACCCCGGGCACCATCAGGGCCAGTGAGCCCGGCGCGTAGTCCAGCTGGAGCTCCACGTTCTCCCTCGGGTACCCGAGGTTCTCCAGAGTGGTCCGCACTGCGGCCGCCCCCGCCGCCGGCCCGTCCGCGGGCAGGGCCGCCAGCATCCGGGCGGCGTGCGCCTCGCCTCGGCAGCGGGCCGTGGCGGTGAGCGTGAGGGTGGTCTTGAAGGCGTGGTTCTCCGCGTACTTGGGGTTCTCCGGCGCGGGGCCGCTCCCACCGCCCACCGTCGGGGTCGGGGTCGGCGACGGGGTCGCGTCGGTGACGGCGGCGCAGCGCTTCGCCACCTCCGGGAAGCGCGCGTCGTGCACGGCCACGGCCTCGACGGCCTTCTGCGAGGCCGAGGCCTGAGCCGACGCCTGGGCCGAGGCCCTGGTCTCCGTCGCCCCGGTGCTGCCCGGAGCGGGGCGGCTGCCGCAGCCGGCCGTCGTCAGGAGCAGGGCGGCGGCGCCGGCGACGGCGGGCAGCAGGAGGCGTCTCACGGTGGGCTCCGGTGGGCGGGGTGCGGCGGCAGGGTCCCGTCGATCATGCCGCACCGGTCCGCCACCGGTCGTGAGTACCCCTACTCAGATCCCGTGCGGCGCACGATGCCCAGCGCCGTGGCCTCGGCCAGCCAGCGCGGGTACTCCTCCAGCAGGGCGTCGTAGAGCGCGTCCTCCTGCCAGCTGCGCGGGTCGTCGCCGGCCGCGAAGAAGTCGGCGTTGTCCACCTTGCGGCCGTCCAGGTCGTCCAACCCGGCCAGGAAGCCGAGCTGTTCACGGCGTCCGAAGCCGACGAACTTCCAGAACAGCGGCTGCTTGGAGGCCGACTTCAGGGCCCGCCGGGTGGCGCCCCCGTCCGAGGGGTCGCCGTCGGTCTGGAAGACCACCAGGGCCGGGGTGCCGGGGGCGCGTCGTTCGTGCAGCTTGGTCACGGCCTTGATCGCCGGGGCGTAGGCGGTGCCGCCCATGTAGAGACCCTGCCGCAGCTCGTTGATCCGGCCCTGGTGGGTGGCGAGTTCGAGCTCGGCGGTCTTGGCGACGGAGTGGGAGAAGAGCACCAGCGGGACGGTGCCGTCGTCGTCCAGGTTGGCCGCCAGGCCGAGCACCTGCTCGGCGAAGACCTGCACGTCGCCCCGGTCGTAGTAGTGGCCCATGCTGGCCGAGTAGTCCAACACCAGGTAGACGGCGGCCCGTTGGCCGGAGAGGCCGCGCCGTTGGAGGGAGGCGCCGGCGCTCTGGTACTTCGTCAGCAGCGCGGGGGCGACGGCGGCCACCTTCTCGAAACTGATCGCGGCACCACTGGGCACCGGGGCGGGGGCGGGGGCGGGCGTGGCAGCGGGGGCCTCGGCCGGTGCCTCGTCCCGCTCGACGCTCACCCCGTAGTCGGTGGCCAGGGCGGCCAGCCCACCCGCGTAGCCCTGACCCACGGCGCGGGCCTTCCAGAGCGTGCCGCGCCGGTACAACTCGGCCAGCACCACCACGGTCTCGCCGTCCGCCATCCCCGGCGGGACGAACTCCAGCTCCGCCGCACCGTCGCCGATCAGCACCGAGGGCGTGGTCTCCGGCCGGAAGATGGTGCCCGGCAGTTCCACGTCCACGCTGGCGACCACCACCACGGACGCCACCCCGGCCGGCACCTCCGTGAACCGGGCGGTGATCCGCGCACCGTCCAGCCGCACCCCGTCCCGGCCCGGGTTGTTGAAGAAGACCAGGTCCTCGTCGGTCCTGACCTTGCCCCGCTCGTCCACCAGGAGCGCCGAAACGTCCACCGCCACCCCGCCGGAGACGACCGTGACGGTCACCTCCGGTCCGGCGAGCGTGGCGTTGGCGCCCTTGGCAAGGCTGCTGGTACCCGACATCTGCATCCCCCGTGTCCCCCGAGTCGTTGCGGAGGTCACAGGGTCACGGTCGGGCCGACGGCCCGTCAAGGGAGGCGGGTGGCCAAGGGCTTCAGGGGACGTCAGGGGGCGATCGGGAGGCGGCGCTTGTGGTCAGTCAGCCGGTAGCGGTTGACGATCTTCTCGAAGGAGGCGGCGTCGACCGGCTTGCCCTCCAGGAAGTCGTCGATCTCGTCGTAGGTGACGCCGAGGGCGTCCTCGTCGGCCTTGCCCGGGGCGAGGTTCTCCAGGTCGGCGGTCGGCACCTTCCAGACCAGTTCGGCCGGGGCGCCGAGGGCGTCCGCGACGGCGCGGACCCGACGCTTGGTCAGGCCGGTGAGCGGCACCAGGTCGGCGGCGCCGTCGCCGAACTTGGTGAAGAAGCCCGAGACCGCCTCGGCCGCGTGGTCGGTGCCGACCACCAGACCGTCGTGGGCGCCGGCCACCGCGTACTGGGCGATCATGCGCTGGCGGGCCTTGACGTTGCCGAGCAGGAAGTCCTGGTGGTGGGCGTCGCGGAAGGCGGCGCCGCCTTCCAGCACGGCGGCCAGCATGGCGTCGCTGGCGGGCTTCACGTCGACGGTCAGCACGTGGTCGGCCTGGATGAAGGAGAGCGCCAGCTGGGCGTCCTTCTCGTCCGCCTGCACGCCGTACGGCAGCCGCATCGCGTAGAACTCGGCCTGGTGCCCGGCCGCGCGGGCCCGCTCCACGGCCAGCTGGCAGAGCCGGCCGGCGGTGGTGGAGTCGACCCCGCCGCTGATCCCGAGCACCAGCGACCGCAGCCCGGTGGAGGTCAGCCGCTCGGCCAGGAAGGCCACCCGCCGCTCGATCTCCGCCTCGGCTTCGAACACCTCCGCGACCTCGAGGTCCCGGGCGATCTCCTGCTGAAGGGCACTGGCGGCCGGCTCACTCACGTCTGCTCCTACTGCTGTCCCGACACTCTGTCCCACCCACCCTACTCAGCCCCACCGCGCAGCCCTCCGGCCCACTCCACCAGCAACGCGAAGTGGGCTCCGCCCAGCCCGTACCGGTGGTCCACCGACACGGTCAGGGCGAGCCCGGGATGGTGCCGGGCGATCCACGCGGTGTCCTGCGGCTCGAGCTCGTCGTCCACCCAGGCGAACGGCCGCCCGGCGGCCCACTCGACGATCCGCCGGGTCTTCCAGTGCAGCCCGTCGGGATCACCGCCGTGCGCGGACGGCCAGTCCACGTAAGGGAGTTGGGGCAGGCCGAGCAGCGGGGAGATCCAGGTGTCGGCCTCCGCCTGCCAGCTGGTGCACCAGACCAGCTGGTACGGCAGGGCGAGCAGTGCGGGCCCGTGCGCCGGATTCAGCCGCACCGTGCGGGGCAGCCGGGGCGAGGTGGGGTGCACGTCGTGCGGGGCGTAGCCGTCGGGGCAGTGGGTGGGGTCGGCGGTGTAGGGGCTGAGCGGGCCGTCGACGTCGAGGAGGAGCAGAGGGCGGTCCGTCATGGTGTCAGAATGCGGCCGCACCCGCCGGAGATCCACCGTACGGGTGATGGAGCGTCACCCCTGACGGCGAAGTAGGGCCGCCAGGGCCGTACTTCGGGCTTTCTGGGGTGCGGAGGGCTGGATGATCGGGGGCGACCACGATTCGTCTGTGAGAGGCACCTCTGATGATCCGTAAGGCCGCGACCGCCGTGACCGTCGCCACTCTGGCCGCGTTGGCCTTCGCTCCCGCCACCGCGCAGGCCGTTCAGGAGGAGGACGGGCTGAAGGGCGCGCTGGACACCTCGTGCGAGGAGGTCGGCAAGCTGGGCACCCAGCAGGGGCTGGCGATGGCCGGGTTCCTCGCCCAGGGGCTGCCGGGCGGGCACGCGCTGGGGAACTGCACCGCGCACGCCGTCTCGGAGGGCGACGGCCAGCTGGCCTCGATGCTGAACGCCACCCCGATCAGGTCGGTGGACCTGCGCTGACGGCGGCCCCGGGCTAGGGGCTGTCCCCTTGGTGGGGTCGGCTGTGACATCGTGCGGCTCCGCCGCGTGAGCGGGCGTCGCTGGGGTGCGTGGCTCGGCGGCGCCGAGAAGGGGGCACCTCCCGGCCGAAGGCTGGGATGCCGAAGGCTGGGTGGGGGCACCTCCCGGCCGAAGGCTGGGATGCCGAAGGCTGGGTGGGGGCACCTCCCGGCCGAAGGCTGGGGGAGAGTCCATGCGGAGCATCGGCGACCGACGAGAAGCCGGCGAAGGGCCCCTCCTGCCCGATGGCGGGCAAGGAGGGCGCGTGCCCCGGCGGCGCCCGCCCGGCCCCATCAAGGAGACAGCCCCTGGGCCGCCGTCCAGGCCCGGGCGGCGGCGATCCGGGCGGTGGTGGTGGGGTGGGTGGCGAAGAGCAGGACGACCCAGCGCGGCGGGTCCACGTCGGCGACGTTGGTGACCGCGAGGCGGCGCTGCATGGCGATGAACTGCTCCGGTTCGCCGGTGAGTTCGAGGGCGTGCCGGTCGGAGCGTGCCTCGATCCGGCGGCTGGCGGCGCACTGTGCGGGCCCGGCCAGGGCGGAGAGCAGTGCCCCGCAGGCGGCGAACAGGAAGAGCGAGCGCGGGTCGGCCGCCGAGTCGGCGCCGGCCGCGGTGAGCAGGGGCTGCCAGGAGGTCAGCAGGCCGAGCAGGGCGACCGCGAGGGCGGTGCCGAGGGCGGCGAGGGCGGTGCCGGTGAGGACGTCCCGGTGTTTGACGTGGCCGAGCTCGTGGGCGACCACCAGCTCGGTCTCGCGCGGGTCGGCGGTGGCGAGCAGGGTGTCGTAGCAGACGATCCGCCGGGTGGCGCCGAAGCCGGAGACGTAGGCGTTCAGCGCGGTGGTCCGCCGGGAGGCGTCGGCGACCAGCACCTCGCGCACCCGGATCCCGTCCCGGCGCGCCAACTCCAGGAGTGCGGTGCGCAGTTCGCCCTCGGGCAGCGGGGTGAAGCGGTTGAACAGCGGCTCCACCACCAGCGGGAAGAGGAAGGAGAGCAGCGCCACCAGCACCGCCGCCGCCCCGGCGGCGGGCAGCCACCAGCCGTGCGGGGAGAGGCCGGTGAGCGCGTACAGCCCGAGCCCGAGCGGCAGGCCGAGCAGCAGGCTCAGCGCCAGGCCGCGCAGCTGGTCGACCGCCCAGCC
Organism: Kitasatospora sp. NPDC088742; assembly: GCF_055584905.1. Lineage (NCBI taxonomy): Bacteria > Bacillati > Actinomycetota > Actinomycetes > Kitasatosporales > Streptomycetaceae > Kitasatospora > Kitasatospora sp. NPDC088742. The sequence continues at coordinate 21,030 of NZ_JBVJLD010000004.1, forward strand.
GCTCCAGCCCTGGGTGACCAGCCCGTACCCGCGGCGGATCTCCCGCAGCCGGGCCCCGAACGGGAGCCCGGCGAGCTGGGAGAGCAGCACCAGGGCCGCCACCCCGGCCAGCACCTCGGCGGTGCGCGAGCCGCCGAACAGTCCGCCGGCCCAGGAGACCAGCCCGGCCCCGGCGGGGGTCAGGCCGAGCGCCAGCGGGAGCAGCAGGCCGGCCGCGCGGGCGCCGAGCGCCCAGGGCAGTTGGGCCCGGCGCAGTGCCCGGCCGCGGGCGAGCTGTTCGGAGGTGAAGTCGTCCATGCCCGCAAGGATGGCAGGCAACGGCAACGGCCCGCCCTCCCCCTGCGGGGTGGGCGGGCCGGCGCGTGACGGGTCGTCAGCCGGATCAGACCTGGCCGGCCTTCTCCAGGGCCGCGCAGCAGGTGTTGATCAGAAGGCGGGTCACCACGTACGGGTCGACGTTCGCGTTCGGGCGACGGTCCTCGATGTAGCCCTTCTGGTCGACCTCGACCTGCCACGGGATGCGGACCGAGGCGCCGCGGTCGGAGACGCCGTAGGAGTACACGTTCCACGGGGCGGTCTCGTGCTTGCCGGTCAGGCGGGACTGGATGTCGTCGCCGTAGTTGTTCACGTGCTCCAGGACGATCTCCTGCGAGGCGCCGAGCGACTCGCAGGCGGTGATGATGGCCTCGTAGCCCTCACGCATCGCCTTGGTGGAGAAGTTGGTGTGGGCACCCGCGCCGTTCCAGTCACCACGGGCCGGCTTGGCGTCCAGGGTGGCGTCGATGCCGAACTCCTCGGCGGTGCGGTAGAGCAGGTAGCGGGCGATCCACATGTCGTCCGAGACGGTCAGCGCGTCGACCGGGCCGATCTGGAACTCCCACTGGCCGGGCATGACCTCGGCGTTGATGCCGCAGATCGCCAGGCCGGCGTCCAGGCAGCGGTCCAGGTGCAGCTCGACGATCTCGCGGCCGAAGACCTCCTCGGCGCCGACACCGCAGTAGTAGCCGCCCTGCGGGGCCGGGAAGCCGCCCTCCGGGAAGCCGAGCGGGCGGGAGCCCTTGAAGAAGGTGTACTCCTGCTCGATGCCGAAGATGGCCTCCTGGGCCACGTACTTCTCGGCCGCCTCGCGCAGCGCGGCGCGGGTGTTGGACTCGTGGGCGGTGCCGTTGGTCTCCAGCACCTCGCAGAGGACGAGGATGTTGTCACCGCCGCGGATCGGGTCCTTGGTGACCTTCACCGGGTCGAGCACACGGTCCGAGGCGTGACCCTCGGCCTGGTTGGTCGAGGAACCGTCGAAGCCCCAGGTGGGGATCTTGTCGGCGTTCGGCAGGACGCGAGTCTTGGAACGGAGCTTCGCGGTCGGCTTCGTGCCGTCGATCCAGATGTACTCGGCCTTGATCGCCATTGCGGTGAACCTCACTGCTTGGGTGGTGGGTGCCCGCGTAGCGTCGCAAGCCGCCGTTTCCCGGTTGTTCCTCCTATGTAACGCCCATGTGAACCAACCGTCCGCAGCGGCACCGGTACGGTCCGACAGTGTCAGGTCCGGAATGCGGGACGGCGATCCCGCCAGTCGGGACGTTCTCGGGACGGTCAGCGCCTGCGGGCGTGGGCCCGGCGGCGGCGGGTCAGGCGCAGCGCGACCGCTCCGACCAGCAGCAGCGTGCCGGCGGCGGCCAGCGTGGTGCCGGTGCCGCTGACTCCGGTGGAGGCGAGCTGCTCGCCGCCCCTCGACGCGGCGGGGCTCGGGCTCGGGCTCGCCACGGCGGGGACGGCGCGGTTGGCCCGGCTCGGCTCCGCGCTGGGTCCTGCGCTGGGCGCGGCGCTGGGAGAGGCGCTCGTGGACGGGCGGGGGGCGGGCTTCTCGCAGCTGACCGAGGCGACGGTGATCTTCCCGGTGACCTTGGCGACGTTCAGCTGGAGCGGGTTGAGGTCCAGCTGGACCTCCAGCGCGGAGGCGGCGGCGGTGCTGGTCGTGGTGGTGCGCCTGGAGAAGCCGACGTCCACCGTGCCGACGCCGGGGACCTCCACGTGGGTCGGGCCCTCGACCTTGAGGGTGACGGGCTTGCCGAGGACGGTCAGCCGGGCCGGGGAGTCCACCTTCGCGGTCGGCGGGCCGTCCACCGGGCAGGTCACCTCGGCGGTGAGCGCCTCGACCACGAGCAGCGGGGCCCCGACCAGACCGGGCGCGCCGAGGTCGGCCTTGGTGAGCTGCACCCGCGCGGAGGAGCCGCTCGCGTCCGCCTTGGTGGTCGAACGGCCCACCTCGGCCCGGACCAGGTTGACCGGGCGGCCCTGGTCGACGCCGGCCACGGTGGCGGTCAGCGCCGTACCGTCCTTGCTGGCCGGGGACTGCACCTTGTTCAGCGAGATGTTCACCGGAACGGTGGCCGTCCGGCCCAACACGCTGACGTCCAGCTCGAGTTCGGCCGTGACGGCGGAGGCCTTGCCGGCGGGCTCGGCGGCGTGGGCGGTGGGTACCGCCAGGAACGCGACGAGGGCGGTGGCGGCGGCGGTGCGGAGGACGGTGCTGTGCACGGGCATGGCGGAGGAGACCCCTGTGGAGTTGGCCGGACTGGATGAGCCGCCCAGTCTGGTCCGAACAGTCCGTCACATCAGTAACACTGTCGGTTAGTTCACTCGTTGGGGTTGTTTACCCGAAAGATGCCGCCTACGAGGGGAGGCGCCAGTCGACCGGGGTGGCGCCCTGTTCGGCCAGCATCTGGTTGGCGCGGCTGAAGGGGCGGGAGCCGAAGAAGCCGCGGTCGGCGGACATCGGGCTCGGGTGGGCGGACTCCACCGCGGGGACGGGGCCGAGGATCGGGCGGAGGTTGCGCGCGTCGCGGCCCCAGAGGATGGCGACCAGCGGGCCGCCGCGGGCGACCAGGGCGCGGATGGCCTGCTCGGTGACCTCCTCCCAGCCCTTGCCGCGGTGGGCGGCGGGCTTGCCCGGGGCGGTGGTGAGGGCGCGGTTGAGCAGCAGGACGCCCTGCTGCGTCCACGGCGTCAGGTCGCCGTTGGCGGGCGGCGGGAAGCCGAGGTCGCGGCCGTACTCCTGATAGATGTTGATCAGGCTGCCCGGGATGGGCCGCACGTGCGGCGCCACCGAGAAGCTCAGCCCGACCGCGTGGCCCGGCGTGGGGTACGGGTCCTGACCGACGATCAGGACCCGGACGGCGTCGAAGGGCTGCTGGAACGCGCGCAGCACGTCCGGCCCGGACGGCAGGTAGGTCCGGCCGGCGGAGAGCTCGCCGCGTAGGAAGCCCCCCATCTCGGCCACCCGGCCGGCCACCGGCTCCAGCGCCCTGGCCCAACCAGGTTCGACGATCTCGTTCAGCGGACGTGCACCCATACGGCCCAGCCTATCCGCAGGGGCGGACAGCCCAGACCGACCGGCAATTGGGGGGTGGGTCTCTAGCGGACGATCCGCCCGCGCAGCACCACCAGCTGAGGGTCCGCCAGCACCCGGACGTCCGCCCGTGGGTCCTCGGCGTAGACCACCAGGTCGGCCGGGGCCCCCTCGGTCAGCCCCGGGCGGCCGAGCCACTCCCGGGCGCCCCAGGTGGTGGCGGAGAGCGCCTCTACGGCCGTCAGCCCGGCCTTGGTCAGCTCGGCCACCTCGTCGGCGACCAGACCGTGCGCCAATGAACCACCCGCGTCGGTGCCGACGTAGACCGGCACGCCCGCGTCGTGCGCGGCCGCCACGGTGTCGTAGCGGCGCTCGTGCAGCCGCCGCATGTGGGCGGACCAGACGGGGAACTTGCTCTCGCCGCCGTCCGCCAGCTTGGGGAAGGTGGCGATGTTGACCAGGGTCGGCACGATCGCGACGCCGCGGGCGGCGAAGGCCGGGATCAACTCCTCGGTCAGGCCGGTGGCGTGCTCCACGCAGTCGATCCCGGCGGCCAGCAGGTCGGGCAGCGACTCGGCCGCGAAGCAGTGCGCGGTGACCCGCGCGCCCTCCTCGTGCGCCGCCGCGATCGCCTCCTTCAGCGCGTCACCGGGCCAGCAGGCGGCCAGGTCGCCGCAGCCGCGGTCGATCCAGTCGCCGACCAGCTTGACCCAGCCGTCGCCGCGCCGGGCCTCGTCCCGGACGTAGGCGGCCAGGTCGCCGGGCTCGATCTCGTGGGCGTAGTTGCGGATGTAACGCCGCGTCCGGGCGATGTGGCGGCCGGCCCGGATGATCCTCGGCAGGTCCTCGCGGTCGTCGATCCACCGGGTGTCGGCGGCCGAGCCGGCGTCCCGGATCAGCAGGGTGCCCGCGTCCCGGTCGGTGACGGCCTGGCGCTCGCTGGTCTCGGCGTCCACCGCGCCGTGCGCGTCCAGGCCGACGTGGCAGTGCGCGTCCACCAGGCCGGGCAGCACCCAGCCGCGCACCGTGCGGGCCTCCGCGGCGGGCCGTCGGTACGTCACCCGGCCGTCCACCACCCAGAGTTCGTCCCGGACGTCCTCCGGACCGACCAGCACCCGCCCCTTGACGTGCAGCACCGCACCATCGCTCATGGGCGCACTCTACCGACGGGGGTAGCCACTGCCGAGGGCACCGACAGGGCAGACTGTTCGGGAACGCTCCTCCGCCGAAAGACCGAAAGGCCGTCCCGTGAGCCCCTTCCTCGACCTCCCGCCGCTCGGTGCGGCCCGGTTCGCCGCGATCGAGGACCGGGTCGCGGCGCTGCTGCACACCCGGGCCGACGTGATCGTCATGCAGGGCGAGGCGCTGCTGCCGCTGGAAGCCGCGATCCGGGGCGCCGTGCGGCCGGGCTCCACCGCGCTGAACGTGGTCACCGGGCCGTACGGGCAGACCTTCGGCGGGTGGCTGCGCAGTTGCGGCGCCGAGGTGGTGGACCTGGCGGTGCCGTTCACCGGCGCGGTGACGGCGGCTCAGGTGGCCGAGGCGCTGGCGGCCCGGCCGGAGATCGACTTCGTCTCGCTGGTGCACGCCGAGGCCGCCACCGGGAACACCAATCCGGTCGCGGAGATCGCCGAGGTGGTGCGGGAGCACGGGGCGCTGCTGATGCTGGACGCGGTCGCCTCGGTGGCGGCCGAGCCGCTGCACACCGACGCCTGGGGCGTGGACCTGTGCGTGATCGGGGGTCAGAAGGCGATGGGCGGCCCGGCCGGGGTCTCGGCCGTCTCGGTCAGCGCCCGGGCCTGGGAACGGATCACCGCCAACCCGGCCGCGCCGCGCCGCTCCTACCTCTCCCTGCTGGACTGGAAGGAGTGCTGGACGGACGCCGGGCGCACCGTACTCCCGCACGCCCCGGCCCAGTTGGAGATGCTCGCGCTGGAGGCCTGCCTGGACCGGATCGAGACCGACACCCTGGACGCCACCATCGCCCGGCACCGCGCCGCCGCCGCGGCCCTGCGCGCGGGCGTCCGCGCCCTCGGCTCCCTCTCCCCCTACGTGGTCGAGGACCGCGCCGCCGCCCCCGTCGCCACCACCCTCCTCACCCCGCCCACCCTGGACGCCGCCACCCTGGCCACCGCCCTGGGCCGCACCCTCCCCGTCCAGTCCGGCGGCGGCGCCCTCTCCACCACCATGCTCCGGGTCAACCACTACGGCCCCCACGCCTCCCTGGACACCGTCCTCGCCGTCCTGACCGCCCTGGCCGAACACGCCCCGGGCGGCGGCGAGTTCCTGGAGGCCGCCGAGAAGGCCTGGTCCGCGGCGCTCGCGGAGTAGTTTCCGACGGGCCGTCACACTCTCGGGCCGGCGCACGTCGACGAGGTACGGAGTACCGAGAACACCGACCCGAGAGGCAGCACAGTGCTGACCAGCGTCATGTACACCACGCTCTACGTCACCGACCAGGACCGCGCGCTCACCTTCTACACCGAGCAGCTCGGCCTGGAGAAGCGGATCGACTTCCCCGGCCCCGACGGGCGCTTCCTCACCGTGGGCGTCCCCGGCAGTCCGCTGGAGATCATCCTCTGGTCGCACGCCGCCGCCTCCGGGCAGCCGGTCGAACCCCAGGCCGGCGGCACGCCCGGTCCGGTCTTCCTGGAGTCGGACGACCTGCGGAAGGACTTCGAACTCTTCCGTGGTCGCGGGGTGACCTTCGATTCGGCGGAGCCGGAGGAGTACGGGTACGGCGTCCGCATCGAGGCGGTGGACCCGGACGGGAACCGGATCTCGCTGCGCCAGCGGATCACTCCGGCTGCCCGCTGAGGGCCGACTCGGCTGGTGCTCGCCGGACTTGGAGAAGCGGCAGGACGGCGAGCACGCTGAGGCCGTAACAGAGCGCCACCGCGCCGAAGAGCAGGAACGGGCCCGCGGCGGTCAGGACGGTGCTGAACAGCAGCACCACCGGACCGCCGCGCGCCACCGCCAGGAAGGCCAGCCGGCCCGCGGTGGAGAGCAGCAGGCCGATCAGGATGGAGCGGGCCAGCAGGCGGTGCTGCCGGCGCCACGCAGGGGCGCGCCCTCGGCCGGGGGAGGTGAGGGCGCGCCCGGGGGTGAGGGACGGTCAGCGGTGCTTGAACCAACTCGCGGCGCTGGTGACCTTGTTGGTGTAGTCGAACAGCGCCTGGTTCTCCCAGGCGTTGCCGGAGGTGGAGTCGGCCGGGTCCCAGCCGTTGCCCGCCACGGCGGTCCAGGACGGTTCCCAGTAGAAGACGCCGAGGCCGCGGCCGTTGGGGACGGCTTCGACCACGTTCATCACGTCGCGCAGGTTGGCGGCCTGGCCCGCCTGGGTGGCGGGGTAGCCGCTCTGGACGTCGGCGGCGAGGAAGTTGTTCTCCAGGGCGTCGTTGTCGGCGGTGGTGAAGGCGTAGGCGGTCTCGGCGACGAAGACCGGCTTGCCGTAGCGGGCGGCCGCGTCGTCCAGGGTGGCCTGGAGGTCGCTCAGCGGGCCGTGCCAGTAGCCGTAGTAGGAGAGCCCGATCAGGTCGAACGGCACCCCGTTGGCCACCGCCTGGTCGAAGAACGCCCGGGTGCCGGCGAGGTCGCCGCCCTTGGCGAGGTGCAGCGCCACCTTGGTCGAACCGCTCACCGCCTTGGCCGCGTTGGCGCCCTGCTTGAGCAGTGCGGCCAGGCCGGCCCAGTTGGAGGTGGAGCCGTTGGGCAGCAGCATGCCGCCGTTGATCTCGTTGCCGATCTGCACCATGTCCGCCGTGGTGCCCTGCGCCTTGAGGGCGTTCAGCACGTCGAAGGTGTGGTTGTAGACGGCGGTCTGGAGCTGGGCCTGGGTGTAGGAAGCCCAGGCGGCGGGCTTGTCCTGCTGGCCGGGGTGGGCCCAGTGGTCGGAGTAGTGGAAGTCCACCAGCACGCCCATGCCGAGCGCCTTGGCGCGCTTGGCCATGGCCAGCACCTGGGTCTTGGTGTTGTAGCCGTCGGCCGGGTTCACCCAGACCTTGAGGCGGACGTAGTTCATCCCGTTGGAGTTGAGGATGGTCATCGCGTCGCCGCCGGTGCCGGAGGCGTACTTGTAGACGCCGCCCTTGTCCTCGCTCTTCTTCAGGGAGGAGAGGTCACCGCCCTTGACCGCCAGGCCGGTGGCGCCGGGGGTCAGGGTGAGGTCGTCGACGTTCAGCCAGTTCCCGGCGTTGGCATCGGAGTTGATGCTGACGGTGCACTGGTTGGCGGTGACGGCGACCGAGGTGACGATCCGTATCCAGCTGCCGTTGGGGGTCGGCGGCAGGTCGGTGCGCTGTTCGGCGGAGCCGCAGTTGCGCAGGGCGAGGTAGGCCGCGTTCTGGCCGCCACCGGAGCGGACCCAGGCGCTCAGGGTGTACGTCCCGTTGGCGAGGCCGGAGAGGTACTGGTAGGTCTCCACCTTGTAGGCGGAGGCCGACCAGTGGCTGAGCCGGTACGAGCCGGTGTGGCCGCCGGCCTCGGTGAAGGAGGCGGCGTTCTGCCCGGCGGCGGAGAAGGTGGACCAGCCGGTGGGGGTGGCGGTGCCCGAACCGTCCGTCTCGAAGCCGGAGTTGGTGAGTGTGCTCGCGGCCTGGGCGCTGGTGGGGAGCGCACAGACGGCGGCGGAGAGCAGGAGCGTGGCGGTGGCGCTGCTCAGCAGGCGCTTGGTTCCCTGGTGCATCGTCATCCTTGGCGATGAGGTGGGGTGGGGGAGGTAACGCGGACCCCGGGCACGGCACTAGCGGGTGTGGACCACCCGGGCGGTACCGGCGGGGACGGAGAGGTGGCCGGTGACCGGAGCGCCGGTGAGGAGCTCGGTGCCCGGGAAGGCGAGCGGGACGACGGCGTCCGCCTCGCTGTGGTTGATGGCGAACAGGTACCGGCCGTGCTCGCCGTCCCGCTCCACCACCTCGACGTCGAAGGGCAGTCGGCGCTCCGCCAGCCCGGCGTCCGCGCAGGCGCGGGCCAGCACGGTGTCCAGGTCGCCGCCGCTCAGCCGGCTGGAGACGTACCAGGCCGAGCCGGCGCCGAGCACGTGGCGGGTGACGGCGGGGTGCCCGGCGGCGGGGCCGTCGGCGTAGCTCCAGACCGTCTCCGCGCCGCGCGGGACGACGAACTCCGACCAGACGTCGCCGGTCAGGGCGCCGGCGGGGCCGGTCAGCGAGACCCGCTCCCCCGCCCGCAGTGGCGCGAACTCCTCGACGGTGAGCCCGAGGACGTCCCGCAGCGCGCCGGGGTGGGGCCCGGGCTGCACGGTGTCGTGCTCGTCGACGATGCCCGAGAAGCAGGAGACGGCGAGCGTGCCGCCGTCCCGGACGTACCCGGCGAGATTGGCCGAGGCCGCCTCGGTCATCAGGTAGAGGGCCGGGACCAGCACCAGCGGGTAGCGGCCGAGCTCGGCCTCGGGGTGGGCGAAGTCGACCGTCAGGTGGCGGTCGTAGGCGGCGGCGTACCAGGTGTCGGCCCGCTCGCGCGGGTCCAGGTCGACGCTGGGGCGCCACTCCAGCTTCTGCGCCCACCAGGACTGCCAGTCCCAGAGGATCGCCGCGTCGGCCTTCACCCGGCTGCCCCGGACGGCGCCGAGCGCGGTCAGGTCGGCTCCCAGCGCGACGACCTCGCGCCAGATCCGGCTGTCCGTGCCGGCGTGCGGCAGCATCGCGGAGTGGAACTTCTCGGCGCCGTAGCGGGAGGCCCGCCACTGGAAGAACATCGCGCCGTCCGAGCCGCGGGCGACGTGGGCCAGGCTGTTCCGGGCCAGCTCACCGGGCCGCTTGGCGATGTTCCGGGGCTGCCAGTTGACGGCGCCGGTGGAGTGCTCCAGCAGCAGCCAGGGCTTGCCGCCGGCCACCGAGCGGGTGATGTCGGCGGACATCGCCAGGTTGACGTGGTTCCGCTCGGCCTCGGCGACCAGGTAGTGGTCGTTGGAGACGATGTCGACCTCGCGGCCCCAGGTCCAGTAGTCCAGTGACTCGCACTGGGAGAGCGCGGTCATGAAGTTGGTGGTGACCGGGATGCCGGGCGCGAGCTCGTGCAGCACGTCCCGCTCGCGCTTGAAGTTGTCCAGGATGGCGTCGTTGGTGAACCGCGCCCAGTCCAGCTTCTGCGCCGGGTTCCCTGCGGTCGGGGTCAGCCGGGGCGGGCGGACGTCCTCCCAGCGGGTGTACTGCTGGCCCCAGAAGGCCGTCCCCCAGGCCGAGTTGAGCTCGGCGAGGGTTCGGTAGCGGTCGGTCAGCCAGCGCCGGAAGTGGGCGGCCGAGGTCTCGCAGAAGCACTCGCTGACCGGCACGCCGTACTCGTTGTGCACGTGCCAGAGGGCGAGCGCGGGGTGCTTGCCGTAGCGCAGCGCGAGCTGCTCGGTGATCGCGAGCGCGGCCTCCTGGTAGGCGGGCGAGCTGTGGCAGATCGCGCCGCGCCCGCCGAACTCGTACCGGACGCCCTCGCGGGTGACCGGGAGCGCCTCGGGGTGCTCGCGGTAGAACCAGGCCGGCGGCACCACGGTCGGGGTGCCGAGGTCGGCCCGGATGCCGTTCGCGTGCAGCAGGTCGAGCAGCCGGTCCAGCCAGCCGAAGTCGAACACGCCGCGCTCGGTCTCCAGCAGCGCCCAGGAGAAGATCCCGACGCTGACCATGGTGACGCCGGCTTCACGCATCAGCCGGACGTCCTCCTGCCAGACCTCCTCCGGCCACTGCTCCGGGTTGTAGTCCCCGCCGAAGGCGAGCGCGTCCAGACCCACGGGCCAGGTCAGCGGGTGTTCCATGTGAGGCTCCATCAGACGATTCTGTGAACGTGCACAGCCCGCCGGGCGCTGTGTCTCGCCTAGATAACCGTACGACTCGAAGCATTGACAAGTGTCCGGGAGATTTCCCTACTGTGAACGTGCACAGCCGATGACCAGTGATCCCCGGAGGACCCCCACATGAACCGTCGCCTCCCCGCCGCAGCCGCAGCCGTGCTCGCCGGCGTGCTCGCGCTCTCCGCCTGCTCCAGCTCGACGGGCACCGGGGGCGAGGCGGTCAAGCAGGCCACCGGCCCGGTGAACCTGACCTTCTGGTCCTGGACGCCGAACATGGACAAGGTGGTGGCGATCTGGAACCAGGCCCACCCCGAGATCCAGGTGAGCGTGCAGAAGCAGGCCAGCGGCGACGACCTGGTCACCAAGACCATCACCGCCGCCAAGGCGGGCAACGCCCCCGACCTGGTCCAGGCCGAGTACCAGGCGCTCCCCACCCTGGTCTCCAACGACGTGCTCGCCGACATCGCCAAGCAGAGCGGCGCGGCCAAGGCGCAGTTCGCCGCCGGGGTCTGGCAGCAGGTCTCGCTCGGCTCGGACGCGGTCTACGCGATCCCGCAGGACACCGCACCGCTGGCCTTCTACTACCGCACCGACCTGTTCCAGCAGTACGGCCTCAAGGTGCCCACCACCTGGGCCGAATTCGCCGACACCGCCCGGCAGTTGAAGCAGAAGGACGCGAGCAGGGCGCTCACCACCTTCTCCGCCAACGACTCCGGCCTGTTCGCCGGCCTGGCCCAGCAGGCCGGGGCCAAGTGGTGGACCACCTCGGGCGAGAACTGGAAGGTGGCCATCGACGACACGGCCACCAAGAAGGTCGCCGACTTCTGGGGCGGCCTGGTCAAGGAGGGCGCCGTCGACAACCAGCCGATGTACACGCCCGCCTGGAGCAAGGCGCTGAACGACGGCTCGCAGATCGCCTGGGTCTCCGCGGTCTGGGCCCCCGGCGTCCTCACCAGCTCCGCCCCCGACACCAAGGGCAAGTGGGCCGTCGCCCCGCTGCCGCAGTGGACCGCGGGCGAGTCCGTCACCGGCAGCTGGGGCGGCTCCGCGACCGGTGTCACCACCGGCGCCGCGAAGGCCGGGCACTCCGACGCAGCCGCCAAGTTCGCCACCTGGCTGAACACCGACCAGGCCGCCGTCACCGCGCTGGTCAAGGAGGCCAACATCTACCCGGCCGCCACCTCGGCGCAGACCGGCCCGGCGCTGGCCACCGCCCCCGAGTTCTTCGCCACCCAGCCCGACTTCTACGCCAAGGCCGCCGAGATCGCCAAGGGCACCGCCCCGGCCGCCTGGGGCCCGAACGTGAACGTCGCCTACTCCACCTTCAAGGACGCCTTCGGCAAGGCCGCCCAGGGCAAGAGCGACTTCGGCCCGGCGCTGACCGCCATGCAGCAGGCCACCGTCGCCGACATGAAGAAGAACGGCTTCAAGACCGAGGGCTGAGAGCCTCCGACCAGTCGACCAGGCCCGGGGCCGGCCGCTCTTCGGCCCCGGGCACCGCACCGAACCCAAGGACCGCCATGGCGCCCCCGCAGCCCCGGCCGACCAGGCGACTCGCGCCGTACGCCTTCCTCGCCCCCGCCACCCTGCTGTTCGCCCTGTTCTTCGCCCTGCCGATCGGCTACGCCGTCCACCTGAGCTTCCGTGCCGTCCGGGTGAAGGGCCTCGGCCTGGGCTCCGGCGCCCGCACCGAGGTGTGGGCCGGGCTCTCCAACTACACCTCCGCGCTGGGAGATCCCGAGCTGCTCGGCGGCGCCGGGCGCACCCTGGTCTACGGCGCACTGCTGGTGCCGGCGATGCTCGGCGCCGCGCTGTTCTTCGCCCTGCTGCTGGACACCCCGGCGGTCCGCTTCGGCGCCTTCTCCCGGCTGGCCATCTTCCTGCCGTACGCGGTGCCCGGCATCGTCGCCTCGCTGCTCTGGGGCTTCCTCTACCTGCCGACCGTCAGCCCCGGCTACTTCCTGCTGACCAAGGCCGGGATGGACGGGCCCGACCTGCTGTCCGGGAACGGCCTCTACGTCGCGCTGGCCAACATCGCGGTCTGGGGCGGCACCGGCTTCAACATGATCGTGATCTACACCTCGCTGCGCTCGATCCCCATCGAGCTCTACGAGGCGGCCCGGCTGGACGGCTGCTCCGAGCTGAAGATCGCCCTGAAGATCAAGATCCCGATGGTGCTGCCCTCGCTGGTGCTCACGTTCTTCTTCTCGATGATCGCCACCCTCCAGGTGTTCAGCGAGCCGATGACGCTCAAGCCGATGACCAATGCGCTCAGCTCCACCTGGAGCCCGCTGATGAAGGTCTACCGGGACGCGTTCATCCAGGGCGACATCCACTCCGCCGCCGCCACCTCGGTGGTGGTGGCCCTCGCCACCCTGGTCCTTTCCTTCGGCTTCCTCAAGCTGGTCAACAAGCGCACCGACGGGGGCAGCTGATGCGTAGTCCGATGACACCCGGCCCGAAGCCCACCCGGTGGATACCCACCCTGATCCTGCTGCTCGGCGCGGTCTACTGCCTGATCCCGATCGTCTGGGTGGTGATGGCCTCCACCAAGAACGGGCAGGAGCTGTTCACCACCTTCACCTTCGCGCCCGGCTCCGGCTTCCTGGACAACCTGTCCGAGCTCTCCTCCTACCGGGACGGCGTCTACTGGCGCTGGATGCTCAACTCCGCGCTGTACGCCGGGCTCGGCGCCCTGCTCTCCGCCTCGCTCTCCGGGGTGACCGGCTACGCCCTCGCCAAGTACCGCTTCCGGGGCCGGAACGCGCTGTTCAGCATCCTGCTGGCCGGCGTGCTGATGCCGCCGATCACGCTGGCCATCCCGCAGTACCTGCTGATGGCCGAGGCCGGTCTCGCGGACAGCTACTGGTCCGTGCTGCTGCCCAGCATCCTCAGCCCGTACGGCATCTACCTGGCCCGGATCTACGCGGCCGCCGCGATCCCGGACGAGGTGATGGAGGCCGGACGGGTCGACGGGGCACGGGAGTTCAGGCTGTTCCGGAGCGTGGCGCTGCCGATGATGGTGCCCGGCCTGGTGACGGTCTTCCTGTTCCAGTTCGTGGCGATCTGGAACAACTTCCTGCTGCCGTACATCATGCTCGGCGACGACTCGAAGTTCCCGGTCACCGTCGGCCTGTACTCGCTGCTCCAGCAGGGGGCCAACGCGCCCGCGCTCTACACCCTGGTGATCACCGGTGCGCTGCTCTCGATCGTGCCGCTGATCGCGCTCTTCCTCGGCCTCCAGCGCTACTGGCGGATCGACCTGCTCTCGGGCGCCGTCAAAGCCTGACGCGGCATGAGAGAGTCCTGACAGACCACCAGAACACCGATCGAGGAACGACATGACGGAGCCAGCGCCCCGACGGCAGACCGGCCGGACCAGGCGCCCGCCGACCATCCACGACGTGGCCGCCGAGGCGGGCGTCTCCCGGGGCACCGTCTCGCGGGTGCTCCAAGGCGGGCACAACGTCAGCCCCGCAGCCCTGGATTCGGTGAACGCGGCCATCAAGAAGCTCGGCTACGTGGTCAACCGGGCCGCCCGGAGCCTGGTCACCCAACGCTCGGGCTCGGTCGCCTTCCTGCTCACCGAGCCGCAGGAGCGCTTCTTCGAGGACCCCAACTTCGTGACGCTGCTGCGGGGTTGCACGGCGGCGCTGGCCGACCACGACATCCCGCTGATCCTGATGACGGCCGGGAACGAGGCCGAGCGCCGCCGGGCCACCCGGTACCTGGCGGCCGGTCACGTGGACGGGGTGCTGCTGGTCTCCTCGCACACCGGCAACCCGATCCTGGAGGAACTGCGCCGGGCCGAGCTCCCGGTGGTCTGCTGCGGCAAGCCGCTCGGCCACCGGGGCCGGACCGCCTACGTCGCGGCCGACGACCGGGAGGGCGCCAAGGACATGGTCCGCCACCTGTTCGACTCCGGCCGCCGCCGGGTGGCCACGGTGGCCGGCCCGCAGGACACCCCGGGCGGGGTGGAGCGGCTGATCGGCTACCGCGAGGTGCTGGCCGAGTACGGCTACCCGTACGAGGAGGAGCTGGTCGCCTTCGGTGACTACAGCCGCACCGGCGGCGAGGCCGCCACCACCGCCCTACTGGAGCGCTCCCCCGGGCTGGACGCCCTCTTCGTCGCCTCCGACCTGATGGCCGAGGGCGCGCTGGCCGCCCTGGAGCGGGCGGGCCGCACCGTCCCCGGTGACGTCGCGGTCGGTGGCTTCGACGACTCCCCCGTGGCCCTGAGCGCCCGGGTCCCGCTGACGACCATACGGCAGCCCTGGGACCGGATCAGCGAGGAGATGGTCCGCCTCCTGCTCGCCCAGATCGCGGGCGACGAACCCGCCACCGTGATCCTGCCGACCGAGCTGGTGGTCCGCGCCTCGGCCTGACCGTGACGGTGAGAAGGGCGGTTTTCGGACAGGGTGGCGGATTGCGGGCGGGTAACAAGTGACGGCACCGCCTCCGTCACCAGGGAAGATCTGCGGTGAACTGACGGGATATCAGAATATTTTACGGCCGGAACGGGTCTGACACGTTCACGCCGAGCCTGCGTAGCCTCTCCTGCACGGCAGCCCCTCACCGCCGTACACCCCCACAGGACATCCAGGAGCAGCAGATGCGTCTTCCTGTCCGTTCCCTCTCCCTCACCTCCAGCCGGGTGCTCGGCGTGGCCGCGCTGGCGGGCCTGCTGACCGCGGGTCAGTTCGTGGCACCGGGTTCGTTCGGGGCGCTGGCCGCGCCGGGCGCCGCCGCGTGCGCCCCGGACTCCGGGAGCGCCTCGGCACGGCTGCCCAAGGGGGCCCACGCCGACGAGCCGAACGCGCTGACCGCCGCCCAGGTCAAGGCGATCGACGCCGACCTGGGCGCCCGGGTGGCGCACCTGCAGAGCAGCGCCAACGGGCAGAACCTGCTGGCCAAGAGCGGCGAGCTGGCCGCCACCACCATCCCGGTGTACTTCCACGTGGTGCACGCCGGGACCACCGGCAAGCTCTCGGCGACGGCCATCAACAACCAGATAGCGGTGCTGAACGCGGCCTACGGCGGCCAGGGTTCGGGCAACACCGCCACCCCGTTCAAGTTCCAGCTGGCCGCCACCGACTACACCGACAACTCGGGCTGGTACAACGGGATCACCCCGGGCTCCTCGGCCGAGAAGTCGATGAAGACCTCGCTGCGCAAGGGCGGCGCCAACGCGCTCAACCTCTACACCGCCAAGCTGGGCCAGTCGCTGCTGGGCTGGGCCACCTTCCCGAGCTCCTACAACTCGAACCCCAAGGACGACGGCGTGGTGATGCTGGACTCCTCACTGCCGGGCGGCTCGGCCACCAACTACAACGAGGGCGACACCGCGACCCACGAGGTCGGCCACTGGCTGGGGCTCTACCACACCTTCCAGGGCGGCTGCAACGGCCAGGGCGACTCGGTCAGTGACACGCCTGCCGAGGGCAGCGCAGCGTTCGAGTGCCCGACCGGCCGCGACTCCTGCGCGAGCAAGCCGGGCCTGGACCCGATCAAGAACTTCATGGACTACACCTACGACTCCTGCATGACCCAGTTCACCCCGGGCCAGGTCACCCGGATGACCAACGCCTGGGCCTCGTACCGCGCCTGACCGCCGCTCAGGGCCCCCGTCCGGGCCCGCCGGAGCCCCCGTCCGCACCGCGCGGACGGGGGCTCCGGCATGTCGGCCGCCGTTCGCGGTCCGGACAGCTGCCGGTCGTCTGGATCTCACCCGAGCCGCTGAGAGTTGTCTGTACAACTTGACCCGGAGGATGAGATGGAAACGTCCCTGTACTGGCTCCGCGACAACTGCCCCTGCGCCGAGTGCCGAGACCCGCGCACCGGCCAGAAGCTGTTCCAGATCAACGACCTGCCCGAGGAGTTGACGATCCGCCGGGAGTCCGAGCAGGACGGCCTGCGCTCCGTCGAGTGGTCGGACGGGCACCTGTCGCACTACCCGCCCGGCTTCACCGCCGAGGGCGCCCCCGGTGACGACGGCCGCACCGAGCAGGGCCGCCCGCTCTGGGCCGCCGCCGACTTCGCGGCCGGCCTGCCGGAGGCGGACTGGTCCGCCTACCTGGCCGACCCCGCCGAGCGGGCCGCCGTGCTGGGGGCGGTGCGGCGGTTCGGGTTCGCCCTGCTGCGCGGGGTGCCGGTGGTGGAGGGCCAGGTGCTGGAGGTGGCCCGCAGCTTCGGCTTCGTCCGGCAGACCAACTACGGCGAGCTGTTCGACGTCCGGGTCGAGCCCGACCCGAACAACCTGGCCTTCACCAACGCGGCCATCACCCCGCACACCGACAACCCCTACCGCGACCCGGTGCCCACCCTCCAGCTGCTGCACTGCCTGCACAACGAGGCCGAGGGCGGCGACTCCGGCCTGGTGGACGGCTTCCGGGCCGCCGCCCTGCTGCGCGAGGAGCACCCGGAGGACTTCGCGGTGCTCACCCGCACCCCGGTGCCCTTCGTCTTCCGGGACCGGCACACCGAGCTGCGGGCCGACCGGCCGCTGATCGAGACCGACCCGCTGGGCCGGATCCGCGAGGTGCGGTTCAACAACCGCTCGATCTCCACCCTGCGCGGGCTCACCGGGCCGGAGCTGGACGCCTTCTACACCGCCTACCGCCGGTTCGCCGCGATCACCCTGCGACCGGAGCTCCAGCTGGAGTTCCGGCTCGGGCCGGGCGACTGCCTGATCTTCGACAACACCCGGCTGCTGCACGCCCGGACGGCCTTCGAGGCGGACGGCGCCCGCCACCTCCAGGGCTGCTACGCCGACCTGGACTCGCTCGCCTCCACCCTCGCCCTGCTGCACCGTCAGGAGGAGGCGCTGGAGCGGATCGCCGGGCTGTTCGCCGGCGAGGGCGCTGCGGAGTACCTCGGCGAGGAGGTCACCATGGCCGAACACATGCTCCAGGCGGGCGCGTTGGCCGAGGCGGCCGGGGCGCCCGACCACCTGGTGGCCGCCGCCCTGCTGCACGACGTGGGCCACTTCGACGGCACCGGGCTGGAGTTGATGGCCGGCAAGGACAACCGCCACAGCTCCACCGGCGCCGACTGGCTGGCCCAGTGGTTCGGCCCCGAGGTCACCGAGCCGGTGCGGCTGCACGTGGCGGCCAAGCGCTACCTGTGCACCGCCGAGCCCGGCTACCGCGAACGACTGTCCGCCGCCTCGGAGTTCACCCTCCAGGTGCAGGGCGGTCCGATGACCGAGGAGCAGGCCGCCGCGTTCGCCGCCCGGCCGGGAGCGGTGGACGCGGTGACGGTGCGACGCTGGGACGAGCAGGCCAAGGAGGCGGACGCCGAGGTGCCCGGCTTCGACCACTACCGCCCGCTGCTGGCGCGGCTGATGGGCTGACCCGGTAGCGGGGCCGGTTGCCTGACGGCCGCTCAGCCGCCCGTCAGCAGCCGGCGGATCCGCTCGGCGGTGGCCGCGTCCCGGGCCGCCGTGAACGGCAGCGCGTTCCCGCCCGCCAGGCGGAACGGTTCACCGCTCACGGTGGTCTGGGCGCCGCCCGCCTCGGTGACCAGCAGCAGCCCGGCCGCGTGGTCCCAGGCGTTCTCCCAGTCGTAGGCGGTCCCGTCGAACTCGCCCCGGGCCAGCGCCAGGTACTCCAGCCCGGCCGAACCGGCGGAGGGCCGGAGCCGCACCCCCGGCACCCGCAGGCCGAGCAGCGCCCGGCGCCGCTCGGGGGTGGTGTACTCGTGGTGCGAGGAGGAGACCTCCAACTCGGCGCCGGGGGTGGCCGATCCGGTGCTGAGCCGCTCGCCGTCCTGCCAGGCGCCACCGCCGCGGACGGCAGTGGCGAACTGCTCCAGCGCCGGGGCGTAGGTCCAGGAGGCCAGGGTCTCGCCGTGGTGGGCGAGGGCCACCAGGGTGCAGAAGCCGGTCCTGCCGTGGACGAACGGGCGGGTGCCGTCCACCGGGTCGACGATCCACACCGGGGCGTCGCCGGCCAGCGCCGCGTACCGCGACGGCTCGGCGTGCACACCCTCCTCGCCGACCACGGCCGACCCCGGCAGGATCGCGGTCAACGCCCGGGTCAGGTACGCCTCCGCCTCCCGGTCGGCGGCGGTCACCAGGTCGTACGGGCCCTTCTTCTCGGCCACCTCACCGGGGGCCAGATGCCGGAACCGGGGCATGATCTCGGTGGCGGCGGCCTCCCGGACCGCCTCCTCGACACGGGGCAGCAGGGCGGCGAGAGCGCGTTCGTCGATCACGGGCCCATCAGACCACAGGAGCCCGCGGTTCTCAGTCGTTCTGCCGGGTGTGCCGGGACAGCGCCGACGAGGCCAGCGAGTTGTGGATGCTGAAGGCCACCGTCCCCGGCAGGTAGCGGTCCTGGGACCACTCGACCGGGGTGCCGGTCGGGTCGGTGGTGCGCCGCTTCTCGCGCAGCAGCGGCGACCCCCGGCGGCAGCCCAGCAGCCGGGCGTCGTCCGCGTTGGCGGCCACCACGTCGATGGTGTGGTCGGCGTCGGTGAAGAGGATGCCGTGCTCGCGCAGCGGCTCGGTGTGGGAGACCACGTCCGGCGGGAGCTGGGCCACCAACTCGCCCACCCGGGGCGGGTAGACCGTCCGCTCGACCATCACCGGCGTGCCGGAGAGGGTGCGCAGACGGAGCGTCACGTACACCTCGGTGCCGGGCTCCAGCCGCAGCTGCTCGCGCTCCGCCGCGTCGGCCGGCCGCCGGGTGAAGGACTCCAGCCGGCCGCCGGGCTCCTCGCCCATGGAGCGGGCCCAGTGGGTGAAGGAGAGCAGCTCGGAGAAGCTCTGCACCCGGGCGGTGCCGAGCACCACCCGGCGGGTGCCGCGGCGGGAGGTCACCAGGCCGTCGGCGCGCAGCACCGCGAGCGCCTGCCGGACGGTGCCGCGCGAGACGCCGTACTGCTCGGCCAGGGCGCCCTCGGCGGGCAGCCGGCCGGCGTCGCCGTACGAGCCGGAGGTGATCGCCTCCCGCAGGTCGGCGGCCACCTTGCGGTAGAGCGAGCCGGCGGTGCTGTCCTGGTCGAGTGCCACGTGCGTCAAAGTCCTTCCCGGCGCTGGGTCCTGGCCTGCGGATGCGCCGGCGGACGTAGCCGACTGTAGCCGCTGTGGATCACCCCGCAGCGGGCCGTGGCCACCGTTCCCGCAGCCGCCCCCTGTACTGGGCCATCCGTTCACCTTCCCGTCACCGTACTCGGGCGTACTTACCCCGGCGGCCAAGTTGGCTGGCCAACTTGGCGCAGCGTCAGCTACGCCCCCTCACTTCCCCTCGTGAACTCCCCTTCTTCAGGAGATCCACCCGTGATCGTGCACCGCTCCCGTGCCGCCGCCCTCGCGGCCGTGCTCACCGCCGCCGCGCTCTCCCTGACCGCCTGCGGCTCGGCCGGCTCGGCCGCCAAGTCCGGTGACACCGCTGCCAAGGGCGGTGCCGCCAAGGAGGCCAAGGACGCCACCTCGGCGGCCGACCTCGGCGGCCTGGACGCCCTGGTCGCCGCCGCCAAGAAGGAGGGGAAGCTGCACGTCATCACGCTCCCCCGGGACTGGGCGAACTACGGCAAGATCCTCGACGGCTTCAAGGCCAAGTACGGCATCGAGATCGAGGAGGAGAACCCGGACGGCTCCAGCCAGGACGAGATCAACGCGATCAACTCCCGCAAGGGCCAGGACCGCGCCCCCGACGTGGTCGACCTGGGCAGCGCCTTCGCGCTCCAGGCGGTCAAGGACGGCCTGCTCGCCCCCTACAAGGTGGCCACCTTCGACAAGGTGCCGGACAGCATGAAGGACGCCACCGGCGCCCGGGTGAACGACTACGGCGGCTACATCTCGATCGGCTGCGACGCCAAGAAGATCCCGACCTGCCCGAAGACCTTCGCCGACCTGCTCAAGCCCGAGTACAAGGGCAAGGTCGCGCTCAACGGCAACCCGACCAAGTCCGGCTCGGCCTTCGGTGGCGTCTACGCCGCCGCGCTGGCCAACGGCGGTTCGCTGGACAACATCCAGCCCGGCATCGACTTCTTCGGCAAGCTGAAGCAGTCGGGCAACTTCAACCCGGTCGAGTCGACCCCGGCCACCATCGAGAAGGGCGAGACCCCGATCTCGATCGACTGGTCGTACCTGAACGCCGGTTACACCGACAAGTTCAAGCCGAAGGGCATCGACTGGCAGGTCTCCATCCCGGTCGACGGCTCCTACGCCCAGTACTACAACCAGGCCGTCAACAAGTGGGCGCCGCACCCGGCCGCCGCCCGCCTGTGGCAGGAGTACCTCTTCAGCGCCGAGGGCCAGAACCTCTTCATGGGCGGCTACGCCACCCCCTCCACCTTCGAGGCCATGAAGAAGGACGGCTCGCTCGACGCGGCCGCCGCTGCCAAGCTGCCGACCGTCGAGAAGCCCTTCACCACCTTCCCGACCCAGGACCAGATCACGGCGGCCAAGAAGGTCATCACCGAGAACTGGACCAAGGCGATCGCGGGCTGATCACCGAAATGACTACGGCTCCCACCCCGGTGCCGACCCCCGCCGCCACCGAGAACGGTGGCGGCGTGGGGGTCCTCACCGCCACAACCCCCGCCCCCCGCAAGCGCGTTGCCGGCCTGCGCCGCTTCGGCGGCAGCTGGCTGGCCACCGTGCCGCTGCTGCTCTTCTTCCTGGTCTCCTTCGGCCTGCCGGCCGTGGCGATCGTCAGCGGTGCCTTCACCGCCTCCAGTGACGCCGAGTCCGGTGCCGGTGCGTTCACCACCGCCAACCTCACCGACTCGGTCCAGGGCGCCTACTGGACCGCCCTGCTGAGCAGCCTCAAGCTCTCGGCGCTGACCGCCCTGCTGGGCACCCTGATCGGCCTGCCGATCGCCCAGGCGGTCGTCACTTCCCGGTTCCGCGCGCTGCGCGAGGCGGTGCTCACCGCCTCCGGCGTGCTGGCCAACTTCGGCGGCCTGCCGCTGGCCTTCGCCTTCGTCGCCACCCTCGGCAACGCCGGCGAGATCACCAAGCTGTTCAACCTGACCGACCACGGCTGGACGCTCTACTCGTTCACCGGCCTCACCATCGTGTACCTGTACTTCCTGGTGCCGCTGATGGTGCTCACCATCACCCCGGCCCTGGACGGCCTGCGGGTGCAGTGGCGGGAGGCCGCGCAGAACAACCGCGCCACCGCCCTCCAGTACTGGCGGCACGTCGCGCTGCCGATCCTGCTGCCCTCGCTGCTCGGCGGCTTCGTGCTGCTCTTCGGCAGCGCCTTCGCCGCGTACGCCACCGCCGCCGCGATGGTCGGCGCCACCGTCCCGCTGATCAGCCGCTCGATCGCCGACGCGCTGTCCGGCAACGTGCTGGTCGGCCAGGGCAACCTGGCGCTCGCCCTCAGCCTGGACATGATCCTGGTCGCCGTCCTGGTGATGGCCGTCTACCTGCCCCTCCAGCGCCGGAGTGCAAAGTGGCTCAGCTGATCTCTCGTCTCCGGGTCTGGCGCGGGCTGGTCCTGCTGGTTGCCGGGATCTACTTCCTGGTACCGATGGCCGCCTCGCTCTGGTTCTCCATCGACACCAACGAGGGCATCGACTTCGCCGCCTACACCGGCCTGTTGAGCGCCCCCGGCTTCACCGAGAGCCTGGTGCTCACCCTTGAGCTGGCCGCCGTCACCGTGGTGGTGCTGCTGCTCCTGCTGGTGCCCGCGCTGATCGCGGTCCGGCTCGGCGCTCCCCGGCTGCGGCCGGTGCTCGAAGTGGTCTGCACCCTCCCGCTGGTGGTGCCGCCGGTCGCCCTGACGGCGGGTCTGATCGGCGTGCTGCGCTGGGGCCCGGACTACCTGATGGACACGCCGTTCTTCCAGACCTTCGTGTTCGTCCAGGACCCGGCCTTCCCGCTGGTGCTGGTCATCGCGTACGTGCTGATGTCGCTGCCACTGGCCTACCGGGCGCTGGACGCCGGCCTGCGCGCGGTGGACGTGCGCACCCTGGTCGAGGCCGCCCGCAACTGCGGGGCGAGCTGGCCGCGCGCCGTGGTCACGGTCGTGCTGCCGAACCTGCGCGGAGCGCTGCTGAACGCCTCCTTCCTGACCCTGGCCCTGGTGCTGGGCGAGTTCACCGCCTCCTCGATCCTCGGCTACCAGCCCTTCGCGGTGTGGATCTACACCGTCGGCAACAGCGAGGGCCAGATGTCGGTCGCGGTCTCGATCCTGAGCCTGCTGATCACCTGGGTCCTGCTCCTCCTGCTCGCCTCCGCAGGCCGCGAGCGACGCGCCAAGACCGCCGCCACCTCCTGACACGTCGTTGGAGACAACCCCCATGAGCACCGCCACCATCACGACCGGCGCCACCGTCGAGTTCCGCGGCCTGCGCCGCGCCTTCGGCCCCACCACCGCGCTGGACGGCCTCGACCTCACGGTCAACCCGGGCGAGCTGCTCGCCCTGCTCGGCCCCTCGGGCTGCGGCAAGACCACCGCGCTGCGCATCCTGGCCGGCTTCGAGACCCACGACTCCGGCCAGGTGCTGGTGGACGGCCAGGACATCACCGAGGTCCCGGCCCACCGCCGCGACGCCGGCATGGTGTTCCAGTCCTACAGCCTCTTCCCGCACCTGACCGCCGCCGACAACGTCGCCTTCGGCCTGCGGATGCGCGGCACCGGCAAGGCCGAACGCCGCAACCGCGCCCAGGAGTTGCTGGAGCTGGTCGGCCTGCCGCAGCACGCCGCGCGCTACCCGCACCAGCTCTCCGGCGGCCAGCAGCAGCGCATCGCGCTGGCCCGGGCGCTCGCCCTCCAGCCGCGGGTGCTGCTGCTGGACGAGCCGCTCTCCGCGCTGGACGCCAAGGTCCGGCTCAACCTCCGGGACGAGATCCGGCGCCTGCAGCAGGAGTTGGGCATCACCACCCTGTTCGTCACGCACGACCAGGAGGAGGCGCTCTCGATGGCCGACCGGGTCGCCGTGCTGCGGGCCGGGAAGCTGGAGCAGTGCGCAGCGCCCGCCGAGCTGTACTCCCGCCCGGCCACCGCCTTCGTCGCGGAGTTCGTCGGCACCATGAGCCGCATCCCGTGCACCCGCTCCGGCAGCTCCGTGGAGCTGCTCGGCCGGACCTTCCCGGTCGACGGCGAGCTGCCCGCCGAGGGTGAACTCGACGTCCTGGTAAGGCCGGAGAACGTCGGCCTGGTCTCCGACGACGCCGGGGCCGCGATCGTGGTCGGCGCTTCCTTCCTCGGCAGCGCAACCCGGATCACCGTACGGTTGTCCGACGGCACCGAGATCAAGGCCGACCTGCCGACGGAGGCCGCCGCGGCCCTGCCGATCGGCAGCAACGCCGACGTCACGCTGCCCGACCGCCCGGTGCTGGTCGACCGCCGCACCGCCTGATCCGTTCCTGCCGAAGGTACCGCCATGCCTGCATCCTCATCCGCCAACCCCTCTGCCAGTGAAGGAAGTTCACCTCCGAGCGAAGCCACCGGCCCGCGGCCGGCCGCCGTGCTGTTCGACATGGACGGCACGCTGGTCGACACCGAGGAACTCTGGTGGCAGGCCGCCGTCGAGTGCGCCGCCGAGGTCGGCCTCACCCTCACCGAGGACGACCTGCCCGAGGTGCTCGGCCAGGCCGTCGAGCACACCGCCGCCCACCTGCACCGCCGGGCCCCGGGCCGCTCCGACCAGGCCGGGCTGACGGCCCGTCTGGACGAGGCCTTCGCCTCCCGGGTGGCCGCCGAGGTGGTCCCCCGCCCCGGTGCGCTCGACCTGCTGAGCCGCCTGCGGGCGGCCGAGGTCCCGATGGCCCTGGTCTCGGCCTCGCCGCGCCGGGTGATCGACCTGGTGCTGGCCACCCTGGGCCGGGACTGGTTCAGCACCGTGCTGGCCGCCGAGGACACCCCGCGCACCAAGCCCGCCCCGGACCCGTACCTGGCCGCCGCCGCCCGCCTCGGCCTGGCCCCGGCCGCCTGCGTTGCCGTCGAGGACACCCCGACCGGCGTGGCCTCCGCGCACGCGGCGGGCTGCGCGGTGCTGGCGGTCCCGTCCGCCGTGCCGATCCAGGCCTCCGAGCGGGTCACCGTGCTGGACAGCCTGGTGCACGCGGACCTGCCGCTGCTGGCCTCGCTCACCGCGGCCGCGGCCGAGCCGCGCTGATGCCGTACCTGCTGCTGGCCCTGGCCATCATCAGCGAGGTCGCGGCCACCAGCTGCCTCAAACTGACCGAGGGCTTCAGCAGGTTCTGGCCGAGCCTCGGCGTCGGGATCGGCTACGTGCTCTCCTTCGCCCTGCTCGGCCGGGCCCTGAAGCACATCCCGGTCTCGGTCGCCTACGCCGTCTGGTCCGGCGCCGGCACCGCCGCCGTGGCGGGCATCGGCGTGGTCGCCTTCGGCGAGCACCTGGGCAGGGCGCAGTGGCTCGGCCTGGCCCTGATCATCGTCGGCGTGGTCGTGCTCAACCTGCGCGGCAGCCACTGACGGACGGCCCGGCGGACCGCCGGCGGCTGCCCCTGACGGGATGTCAGGGGCAGCTACGCCGCCGGAACCAGAGCCCGGCACTCCGACGGTAGGACCGTGGGACTGCCGGGCTCGTCCCGTGTGCCGATGCCCCCGCCGGGCGGCCCGTGGTGACCTGGGAGGGACCGGGAGCGGGCTGCGCTCCCCGCCCTGGAGGAGCCCCGCCCATGGCCATACCCGCACTGCGCCGTGCCGCCGTCGTCACCGTGACCGGCCTCGCGCTGCTCGCCCCCGCCGCGCCGGCGCTGGCCGACGCCGCTCCAGCACTGGCCGACGCCTCCCGCCCGGCCCGCTCCCCGCTGCAGGGGCAGTTGGACTCCCTGGTGGCCGACCTCGGGGTGCCCGGGGCGGTGGCCACCGTGCGGGACCGGGACGGCCGGGTGGAGAGCCGGACGGCCGGGGTCGGCGATCTGGCGACCGGCGCCCCGGTGCCGAGGGACGGCGCGATCCGGGTCGGCAGCAACACCAAGACCTTCGTCGCCGTCGCGGTGCTCCAACTGGTGGGCGAGCGGCGGATCGAGCTGGACCGGGACGTCGACCACTACCTGCCCGGGCTGGTCCGCGGCCCGGGGGGCGACGGCCAGCGGATCACGGTCCGTCAGCTGCTGGGACAGACCAGCGGCCTGCCCAACTACAGCAACTACCTCGCCGACGAGATCCGCCACTACGAGCCCGGCGAACTGCTCGCCATCGCCCTCGCCCACCCGGCCACCTCGGCTCCCGAGGACCGGGTCTGGGCGTACAGCAACACCAACTACCTGCTCGCGGGCCTGCTCGTGGAGAAGGTCACCGGCCAACCCCTGGCCCAGGAGCTGGACCGGCGGATCATCCGGCCGCTGGGCCTGCGGCACACCTACTTCCCCGCCGGGGGCGAAACCACCATCCAGGGGCCGCACCTGCGGGGCTATTACCGGGACACCCCGGACGAGCCCTTCACCGACATCACCGACCTCGACCACTCCTGGGCCTGGGCGGCGGGCCAGCTGGTCTCCACCCCCGGTGAACTCGACCGGTTCTTCACCGCGTTGGTGCGGGGCGAGCTCCTCGGCCCCCGCCAGCTGGAGCAGATGCGCACCAGCACCTCGGACGGCTCCGCCACCTTCGGCCCGGGCGCCCGGTACGGCCTGGGCCTGGTGAGCCGCCCGCTCTCCTGCGGCGGCGTGTACTGGGGCCACGGCGGCAGCATCCCCGGCTACGAGAGCCGGGTCGGCGTCACCGAGCACGGCCGGCGGGCCGCCGCCGTCGCCGTGAACGAGCAGCGCGGGG
Organism: Kitasatospora sp. NPDC088742; assembly: GCF_055584905.1. Taxonomy (NCBI): domain Bacteria; kingdom Bacillati; phylum Actinomycetota; class Actinomycetes; order Kitasatosporales; family Streptomycetaceae; genus Kitasatospora; species Kitasatospora sp. NPDC088742. The sequence continues at coordinate 46,876 of NZ_JBVJLD010000004.1, forward strand.
ACGCCGGGCGGCAGCGACTGGACCGGGTGGTCGATGCCGCGCTCTGCGCCTACCACCCCTGAGGTATTTCAACTCACCTTGCTTGCAAGGCATCTGACGATGCGTCACCCTCTGGGGAAGGGGTGCCGGGGGGCAGCTGTCCCCCGGCCGGGCGAGGGGGGTTCGGATGAACGGATGGGTTCAGAGCTGCCGGGGAGCGGCGGCGGCGCTGCTGCTGGTGGGCGCGGTGGCGGCAGGCGCGCCGGCCTCGGCGGCCGAGCGGGAGGGCGTGGTGCGGCACGTCGGCAGGGCGGACGCGGTGCCGGGCAGCTACCTGGTGGTGCTCAAGGAGACGGCGTTCAAGGGGACTTCGGCGCCGGCCCTGGCCTCCCGCTACGGCGGCCAGGTCCGGCGGAGCTTCGACTCGGCGCTGCACGGGTTCTCGGCGAAGCTCACCGACCGTCAGGCCCGCCGCCTGGCGGCCGACCCGGCGGTGGCGAGCGTGTCGCAGGACCGGCGGGTGAAGCTCGACGCCACCCAGACCTCCCCGCCGTCCTGGGGGCTGGACCGGATCGACCGGCACCGGCTGCCGCTCGACGACCGGTACGTCTCCCCGGACGGCGGCGGGCGCGGGGTGACGGTGTACGTGATCGACACCGGGGTGAACATCGAGCACCAGGACTTCGGCGGCCGTGCCCGGTACGGCTACGACGTGATCGACGGGGACACCAGCGCCGACGACGGCAACGGCCACGGCACCCACGTCGCCGCCACGGCGGTGGGCACCACCTACGGGGTGGCCAAGGCCGCCTCGGTGGTCGCCGTCCGGGTGCTGGACGACGACGGCTCCGGGACGTACGAGCAGGTGATCGCGGGCGTGGACTGGGTGACCAGGAACGCCGTCAAGCCCGCCGTGGTCAACATGAGCCTGGGCGGCGACGCCGACGAGACGCTGGACACCGCCGTCCGCAACTCCATCGCCTCCGGCCTGACCTACACCCTCGCGGCGGGCAACCAGGGTGTCGACGCGAACGAGCACTCCCCCGCCAGGGTGGCCGCCGCCATCACCGTCGGGGCCAGCGAGGTGGACGACCAGGTGGCCTGGTACTCCAACTACGGACCGCTGGTGGACCTGTACGCCCCGGGCTCCGACATCGTCTCCGCCTCCAACGGCTGGGACCAGGCCGAGCAGACGCTCTCCGGCACCTCGATGGCCTCCCCGCACGCGGCCGGCGCCGCCGCCCTCTACCTGGCCGGGCACCGCACCGCCACCCCGGCCCAGGTCTCCGCCGCCCTGGTCTCCACCGCCACCACCGGCTCCCTCGGCGGCCTGCCGGAGGGCTCGCCCGACCGCCTCCTGTACCTCGGCCCGCCCCCGGCCACCGGCCCGCACCCGCGGTTCGCCAACCCCGCCGTCCAAGCGATCCCCGACCCGGGCGTCCTGAACTCGACCGTCACCGTGACCGGCGTCCCGGGCAAGGCCCCCGCTCAGCTGGACGTCGAACTGGACGTCACCCACGACTTCATGGGCGACCTCCTGATCGACCTGATCGCCCCGGACGGCACCGCCTACCGCCTCAAGGACGGCGACTTCGCCTGGGGCTCCGACACCATCCGGACCACCCTCGGCGTCGACGCCTCCTCCTCGACCGCCAACGGCGTCTGGACGCTCCGTCTCGACGACCAGTGGGAGTACCTGGCGGGCCAGCTGAACGGCTGGGCGCTGCGGTTCTGACCCCGCGTCCGGCCCCGGGGGCCGCGCTCAGAACCGCAGCGCGGCCCCCGGCTCGGGGAACGGGTCGAGGGCCGGCCGGACCGCGAGCGGGCGGCCGTCCTTGCTGACCGTCCCGAGGGTGGTGACGAAGCCCGCGCCCGCGTGGCGCGAGATCCTCCGGAGCCTCCGCAAGGTCCAGCCCTCGGGCGTCCCGCAGGCCGTCAGGAGGCCAGCCGGACCAGCATCTTGCCGGTGTTGGCGCCGTTCATCATGCCGAGGAAGGCGGCCGGGGCGTTCTCGATGCCGTCGACCACGGTCTCGCGGTTGGTGAGGGTGCCGTCGGCGAGCCAGGCGGCGGCGCGCGGGACGTAGTCGGCGAAGCGGTCGAACCAGTGGGTGACCAGCATGCCCCGCAGGGTGGCCTGCTGGGTGGCGGCGCGGAAGAGGTTGGCGGGGCCGGGCTGCGGGGTGGTGGCGTTGTAGGTGCTGATGGCGCCGACCAGGGCGATCCGGCCGTCGAGGCGGATCGAGGCGATGGCGGCTTCGAGGTGGTCGCCGCCGACATTGTCGAGGTAGACGTCGATGCCCTCGGGCGCGGCCCCGGCGAGCTGGTCGGCCACGGAGCCGGCCCGGTAGTCGATGGCGTCGTCGTAGCCGAACTCGGTGAGCAGCTTCCCGGCCTTGACCGGGCCGCCGGCCGAACCGATCACCCGGGAGGCACCCAGCGCCCGGGCCAGCCCGCCGGCCACGCTGCCGACCGCACCCGCCGCCCCGGAGACGAAGACCACGTCGCCGGGCCGGACCGGGGCGGTCTCGGTGAGCGCGATGTACGCGGTCAGACCGGTGGTGCCGAGCACGCCCAAGTAGGCCTGGGCCGGGGCGAGTCCGGGGTCGACGACGGTGACGGCGGCCTCGTCCAGCACGGCGTGCTCGCGCCAGCCGAGGAAGTGCGACACGGTGGCGCCGACCGGCACCGCCGCCGAACGCGAGGCGATCACCTCACCGACCGCACCACCCTGGAGCGCGGCGCCGAGGGCGAACGGCGGGAGGTAGGACTCGACGTCGTCCATCCGGCCGCGCATGTACGGGTCGACCGACATCCAGGTGTTGCGGACCAGGACCTGACCCTCCGCCAGCTCGGTGGGGAGCTCGACGGTGGCGAGGGAGAAGTGCTCGGGGCCGGGGGCACCGACCGGGCGGGCGGCGAGGCGGATCTCACGGCTGGTGACGGTGCCGGCATTGACGGACATGGGGTGCTCCGTAGGGTGTTCGCGGGGGTTCCTGCTGACGGGGAACACCCTGTCGGTGGGGTGTTCGGGAATCGTTCGGGGCCGGTTCGGGCGAGTTCGGGAGCCCGGATCGCCATGATCAACTGCATTACGGTGGGGACATGCGATTCGGGGTGCTGGGCGGGGTCGAGGTGCGCACGGACGGCGGGCGGGAGGTCGCCGTGCCGGAGGCGAAGGTCCGCACCCTGCTGGCCGCGCTGCTCGCCGCCACCGGGCGCCCGGCCTCCGCCGAGCGGCTGATCGACGCGCTCTGGCCGGAGGAGCCGCTGCCCGGCAGCCCCGGACGGGCGCTCCAGGCCAAGGTCTCCCAGCTGCGCCGGGCGCTGGAGGAGGCCGAGCCGGGCGCCCGCGCCCTGGTCGAGGCCGTTCCCGGCGGCTACCGGCTGGCCGCGACGGCCGCGGACGCCGCACTCTTCGGCGAACTCGTCGAGCGGGCAAGGGAGTCGGCGGACCCGGCGGAGCGGCGGTCCCTGCTCACCGAGGCGCTGGACGTCTGGCGCGGTCCGGCCTTCGCGGGCTTCGAGGACCGCCCGTTCGCCCGTGCCGCCGTCACCCGGCTGACCGAGCAGCGGCTCACCGCCCGCGAGGAGCTCGCCGAGGCGCGGTTCGCCCTCGGCGAGTACGCCGGACTCATCGCTGACACGGCTGAGTTGATAGAGAACCATCCACTCCGGGAGCGCCCGCGCGCGGTGCACTGGCGGGCGCTCCACCGCACCGGACGGACGGCCGAGGCCCTGACCGGGTACCAGGAGTTCCGGGAGCTGCTGGCCGAGCAGCTGGGCACCGACCCGGGAGCCGAACTGGCCGAGCTGCACCGCGAGTTGCTGCTCCAGGCCCCTGCCGCTGCGCACACCCCGGGAGCGACCCACCTCCCGGCCCCGGTCACCGGGCTGCTCGGGCGGGACGCCGACCTCGCCGGAGTCCGGCGGCTGCTCGAAGGCGGCCGGCTGGTGACCCTGACCGGCACCGGCGGCGTCGGCAAGACCCGCCTCGCGCTGGCCGCCGCCGAACAGGCCGGGCCCCACCACCCCGACGGCGTCTGGCTGGTGGAACTGGCCGGCCATGGGCCCGGCACCGACCCCGCCGAGCTGGTCTGCGCCGCCCTGGGCATCCGCGACGACGGCAGCTGGGGCCCCGCGCCGGGCCGCACCGCCACGCCCGCCGAGCGGCTCGCCGGGGCGCTGCGCGGGCGGCGCCTGCTCCTGGTGCTGGACAACTGCGAGCACCTGGTGGAGCCCGTGGCCCTGCTGGTCGCCGCACTGCTGCGGGCCGCACCCGGCCTGGTGGTGCTGACCACCAGTCAGGAGCCGCTGGCCGTGGACGGCGAGACGCTCTGGACGGTCGGGCCGCTGGACGAGCCGGACGCCGTGGCGCTCTTCACCGCCCGGGCCGCCGCCTCCGCCCCGGGCTTCGCCCCCGACCGGGCCGAGCGCGCCGCCGTCGCGGCGATCTGCCGGCGGCTGGACGGCCTGCCGCTCGCCCTGGAGCTGGCCGCCACCCGGGTCCGCTCGCTCGGCGCGGCGGAGCTGCTGGCCCGGCTGGACGACCGATTCCGCCTGCTCACGGCCGGCCGGCGCGGCGCACCCGCCCGTCAGCAGACCCTGCGGGCCGTGATCGACTGGAGCTGGGGCCTGCTCGGCGAGCCCGAGCGGACCGTGCTGCGCCGCCTGGCCGTGCACGCCGAGGGCTGCACCCTGGACGCGGCCGAACGGGTCTGCGCCGGGGGCGTGGTGACGGAGGCCGAGGTGGTCGACGTCCTGGCCCGGCTGGTCGACCGCTCACTGCTCACCGTCCGCCCCGGCCCCGACGGGGCGCCGCGCTACCGGCCGTACGAGTCGGTGGCCGCCTACGCCCTGGAACAGCTGGAGCTGGCCGGGGAGTCGCGGGGCGTACGGGAGTTGCACCGCGCGCACTACACCGAACTGGCAGCCCGCGCCTCGGCCCGGCTGCGCGGCCCCGAACAGCGCCACTGGCTGGACCGGCTCAGCACCGAGAGCGCCAATCTGACGGGCAGTCTGGAGGAGGCCGTCCGGGCCGGGGACGCCGGACAGGCACTGCGGCTGGTCGACTCGCTGGCCTGGTGCTGGGTGCTGCGCGGACGGCTCGGCGAGCTGCGCCGTGCGCTGGACGCGGCCCTCACGGTACCCGGCGGCTCGCCGCTCGACCGGGCCCGGGCCGCCGCCTGGCAGGCCGGGACGGCGGTGCTCAGCGGCGCCACGACGGACCGGACCAGCCGGTACGCCACCGCCCTCGCCGCCCACCGGCCCGCCGTGACCGGAGGGGCGGCCGCAGCCGCCGGCTCTGCGGACGCGGACGGCGGACTGGCGCTGGCCGAGGCCCGGTGGTTCCTCGGGCACGCGGTGAGCAGCATCGGCGACCTGGCCGCCGGCGAGGAGCTGACCACGCTGGCCCTGACCGACTTCGAACGGCTCGGCCACCGCTGGGGCACCGCCGCCGCGCTCGGTGACCGGGCGGTGCAGCTGCTGGCCCGGGGCGATCTGGAGGGCGTCCGGCTGCACGGGGAGCGCAGCGCCGCCACCTTCCGCGAACTCGGCGACCGCTGGGGCGAGTTGCGCACCGTCTACCCACTGGCCGCCCGGGCCGAGATCCTCGGGGACTACCGGCAGGCCACCGAACGGCTGCGGGCCGGCCTGGCGATGGCGGAGGAGCTCGGGCTGGCCACCACCGCCGGGGACCTGCTGGCCGGGCTCGGCCGGATCGCCCTGCTGACCGGCGACCTCGCCGGAGCGCGCGAACTGCACCGGCAGGCGCTGCGCCGCAGCACCGAGCACGACTTCCGGGCGGGCCAGGTGAACGCGGAACTCGGCCTCGCCCTCGGCGCCCGCCGCGAGGGCGACCTGGACACCGCCGAGACCCACCTGCTGGCCGTCCTGGCCTGGCACCGGGAGGCCGGGCTGGAGAGCGCCAACGCGCTGGTGCTGGCCGAGTTGGGCTTCGTCGCCGAGCTGCGCGGCGACGCTGCGGCCGCCCTCGCCCACCACCGGGCCGGACTCTCCGCCGCCCGCGGCACCGGCGACCCCCGGGCCGTGGCCCTCGCCCTGGAGGGCCTCGCCGGAGCGGAGGCCCTGACGGCGGCCGCGCCGTCCCACCGGCGGGCGGCGGTGCTGCTCGGCGCCGCCGCGGCCGCCCGGGCGGGGAGCGGAGCACCGCTCCCGGTGGCCGAACGCGCCGACGTCGACCGGATCACCACCGCCGTCCGCACCGCCCTCGGCCTCGAGACCTTCACCGCCGCCTTCGCGGAGGGCACCGGACTGACGCCGGATCAGGCGGTCGCCGCCTGATCTGGCGTCAGGGCCGCCAGGATCTGGGCGAGGTGGTACTCGACGATGCCGAGCATGAAGGCGCGGTCGGGGAAGCCGCCGTCGAGCAGGCGGAGCGGGCCGGCGACCAGGGAGAGGCTCATCGCCAGGGCGTAGAGGGCCAGGCGGTGCCGGTCGAGGGCCTCGGTGCGGAGGTGGGGGTAGTGCTCGGCGAAGCGCAGGCGCAGGAAGACGTGCTCCCACTCCAGGTCGAAGTACATCAGCCCCTCGATGTCGATGAGCACCGGCTGCCCCTGACGGTCCACCAGCACGTGGTCGGGCCCGAGTTCGCCGTGGACCAGCACGTACTCCGAGCGCGGGCGGACGGCGCGGGCCAGTCTGCGCAGCTCGGCCTCGACCCGGTCGCGGACGGCGGCCGCCCGCCGGTCACGGGAGGCGGCCTCGGCCAGGTCGGCGAGGGCGCGGTCGAGTACCAGCTGTTCGCACGAACTGCCGTGGGAGGTACCGCCGTTGTCGACCAGGGCGACCTTGCCGAAGCCCGGGGCGGGGTGACGTCGCATCAGGTCGAGGGCCTCGGCGAGCCGCGCCAGGACCGGCGCAGCGGCGTCCGGGTCCCGTTCGAGGAGAGCCTCCAGGCTCTCACCGGGGACGTCCTCCACCACCGCGAGCTCGGCCGGGTAGTGGCTCCTGCTCCGGTCGGCCAACAGGAGGCGGGGCGTGCGGACGCCTGCGGAGCTCAGCCGGCGGTGGGCGGCCAGGAAGAGGTCGATCCCGGAGGCGTGCGAGAACGGGTCCGCGTGGTCCTCGGCGTCGGCCGCCGTGGGCCAGTAGTTCTCGGCCTCGTCCCAGAGGTAGGCGATCGCGGTGGAGCCGTCGTCGAGGAGGAGCCGGTAGACGCCCTTCTTGCTGCCGCCCCGCAGGCGCGAGACGCCGACCAGACTGCGCTCCGGCCCCAGCGCCGCCCGCGCGACCCCCGCCAGCTGACCGACCGTCACGATGTCGCGTGCCACGCCCATGCCCCCTTCCGAGCAGAGGGGCGATTCTAGGGGAAGTCCGCCGGTGGAAAAGGAGATTTACCGGGCCGGGCAGGCCCTTACGCTCGCCGGATGAGCGATGGCGCACAGCTGGTGAACGTGGTCGACGTCGAGGCGACCTGCTGGGACGGGCAGCCGCCGCCCGGGGCGGTGAGCGAGATCATCGAGATCGGGCTGACGGTGGTGGACCCGGCCGCCGGGCGGCGGTTGGGGCGGCACCGGATCCTGGTGCGGCCGGCCCGGTCCACCGTGAGCGCGTTCTGCACCGAACTGACCGGGCTGACCCAGGCGGAGGTCGCGGGCGGGGTCGAATTCGCCGAGGCCTGCCGCCTGTTGGCGGCCGAGCACCTCAGCGGACAGCGGGTGTGGGCGAGTTGGGGCGACTACGACCGGCATCAGTTCACCCGGCAGTGCCAGGCCGCCGGGGTGCGGTACCCGTTCGGGCGGCGGCACGTGAACGCCAAGGCGGTGTTCACCGAGGTGTACGGGCTGCGCAAGCGTCCCGGGATGGCGCGGGCCCTGGAGCTGGCCGGACTGCCGCTGGAGGGGCGGCACCACCGGGGCGAGGACGACGCGTGGAACATCGGCGCGCTGGTCCTGGACGTGGCGGCCCGCGGTGGCTGGCCCGACAGTGACCGGTCGAGCTAGTGCCGTGCCCGGCACTAGTCGTCACCCGGCGCGCGCGATGACCTGCGCGTTCGTCCGCGCGCCGTCGTGGCTGCCCGAGGCGGCCGGCTCCTCCTCGGCGGCGGCGAGCAGGCGCCGGCCGAGCGCGCGGGTGCAGTGGCGCAGCTCCTCGCCGCCCTGGATGCGGAACGGGGCCGGCAGTGCGGCGAGTTGCTCGGCGTACCACCACGGGTTGCCGGTCGTTCCGGTCAGGCGGCAGGTGGTGGCGTCGAGTTGCTCCAGCCGTCCCAGAGCCGGCGGCAGGTGTGGTGCGACCTCGTCGAGCGGGGCGTCGATGACCACCTCCGCGGTGTACTCCCAGCCGACCGCGAGGTGTTCCTCCAGGACGGCGACGGGATCGAGGCCGGCCGGTGGCTCGAAGCCGGTGCCGAGCAGCTCGACGGCGCCGACCCGGTCGATCCGGTAGGCCCGGCGCCCGTCGGAGGTGTGCGACCAGCAGAGCAGGTACCAGCGGCCGTGGCGCACCACGACCGCCCACGGGTCGACCTCGGTGTCGTAGGCCGAGCCGGCCTCGGAGCGGTACGCCAGCCGGATCCGCCGGTGCTCCGAGCAGGCCTGGACGAGGTCGGCCGTGATGGCGGGGTCGGGCCGGGCGGCGGTGCGGTCGGGGGCCGGGGCGGTGGCCCGGCGGACGGCTTCGGCCTGGGCGGCGACCGCCTCCGGCAGGGCGCGCACGATCTTGCCCAGCGCGCTGCCGACCGGGCTCGTCGTGTCGTTCGCGTCGTGGTGACCGTCCAGGACCGCCATCACCAGGCAGAGCGCCTCCGTCGCGCTGAACGTCAGCGGCGGCAGCCGCAGACCGCGTCCCAGCCGGTACCCGCCGTACGGTCCGCGGTCCGACTCCACCGGGATGCCCGCCTCGCGCAGGATGCCGACGTACCGCCGGACGGCACGCTCGGAGACCCCGAGCCGGTCGGCGAGCCGGGCCGCGGTGATGCCGGGGCTGCCCTGCAGGAGCTCGAGCGTCAGCAGCGCGCGTGCGGTGGGCGTCGTGTCCGGCTCCACCAAGGGTCTCTCCTCCACTGGCTGCTGCCGTCTCGTCAGCTCCGGCAGGTTCCGGACGTGGATCGTCCGGAACCGACCCTAACGTGCTCCTCATGACCGACGACACCACCCTGAGCACCACCATCCACGAACCGTCCAACACCGCCGACGAGGTCGAGATGCTGCTGTTCGCGCTCGACCGCTCCCGTGCCCAGTTCGCCTGGAAGTGCGGCGGCCTGGACGCGGCCGCCCTCAACCGGCCGCACCCGCCGTCGACACTGACCCTCGGCGGCCTGCTCAAGCACATGGCACTGGTGGAGGAGAGCTACACCGTCGACTTCACGGGTGAGGCCCCCGGACCACCGCTGGACGTGCCCGAGGCCCTCACCGACCCGCAGTGGGTCTGGCGCACCGCGGCCACCGACACCCCCGAGCAGCTCTACGCCCTGTGGCACCGCACCACCGAGCGCTCGCGCACCGCGATCGCCTCAGCCCTCGCCGACGGCGGCCTCGACCAGGCGGCCAAGTACCGGCGGTGGCCGGACGGCACCGCACCGAACCTGCGGCGCATCCTGGTGGACCTGCACGACGAGTACGCCCGCCACGTCGGCCACGCCGACCTGCTGCGCGAGGCCGTCGACGGCCTCACCGGGGAGGACCCGCCGCAGTAGCTGTGGCCGGGTGGCCGGATCTGTCGGTGGCGCTGGCTAGCATCCGCCCCATGAGAGCTGACGCGACGTTCACCGTGAAGTCCTTCGTCCCCGCCGAGTTCACCCCGGCCTTCGAGGTCACCACCGGCGCCCCGGCCGGGGTCGCCACCATGGAGAAGCTCTACGAGGGCGAGGCCGCCGGCCGCTCCGCGACCATCTTCACCTCGGCCTTCGACCACGCCACCGGCGTCGGCACCTACCTCGCCCTGGAGTCCTTCGAGGGCTCCCTGCACGGCCGCGAGGGCAGCTTCAACTTCGCCCACTCCGCCACCACTACTGGCAGCGACCGCCTCTCCCCCTTCTTCGTCATCGTCCCCGGCAGCGGCACCGGAGCCCTCACCGGCATCACCGGCGCCGGCTCCCTCACCGTCGACCAGGACGGCACCCACCGCGTCACCTTCGAGTACGAGCTCGACGGCCAGGAGGTCTGAGCCCCGCCGCTACTCCGGGACGACCGCGAAGGCTTCGATCTCCAGGAGGAGGTCGGGGCGGAAGAGGGCGGCCACCTGGACGGCGGAGGAGGCGGGGGCGTGGACGGGGTCGAGGTGTTCGTCCCAGGCGGTGCGGACGGCTTCCAGGTGGGCGATGTCGGTGACGAAGACGGTGAGCTTGACCAGGTGGGCGAAGGTGGCGTCGGCGGCGGCCAGGCAGTGGCCGATGTTGGCGAAGACCTGGCGGGCCTGGGCCAGGGCGTCGCCCTCGCCGACCAGGGCGCCCTTCTCGTCGAGAGGGACTTGGCCGGCCACGTGGACCTGGCGGCCGGTGGCGCTGACCACGTGGCTGTAGCGCGGGCTGGGAAAGACTCCGGCCGGGGCGGCGGTGCGGAAGGTCACGAGGAGGCCTCTCGGGTCGGGTGGGGCGGGGTGGCCATCCTCTCCTGAGGGGGTGTCAGGTGCGCCAGCGGGCCAGGGACTCCTTGATGGCCGCGAGGACCGGGGAGTCGGCGGGGAGGATGGCGGCGGCGAGGGCGGCCAGGGGTTGGAGCAGGGCGAGGGCGGCCTCGCGGCCCTCGGTGGTGCCGATGGCGTGGGCGTGGGCGTTGCGGAGTTGGAGGGTGAGCAGGTCGGCCGGGCCGAGCACGACGGCGGCGTCGGCGGCGATCGCGGCCAGCCGGGCGGTGGCCTGTGGCTGGTGCCAGGGCCGCCGGTGCTGGCGGACGGCGAACTGGCGGTAGGCGAAGCCGGCCCGGACGCGCAGGCCGGCCGCGGTGAGCGCGGTGCCGTAGGCGGGGTTGCGGGCCAGCGCCAGGTGGCCGCTGCCGTCCACGGCGCGCTGCATCGGCACGGGGGCCTGGTAGCGGCGCGGCATCGGATCCGGCAACTGGGCGAGTTCGACGGCCAGATGATGGTGGATCAGGTCCAGCGGGAGGTCGGCGGGCCCGTCCGGGACGCCCTCGCGGAGCAGCCGGAGCAGTTCCTCGGCGAAGCGGGTGAGCCCGAGCTCCGGGTTGAGCAGGGCCTTGCGGGCGCGGTCCACCGCGGTGAGCAGGTGCAGGTCGGCGGCGGCCGGCTCGTCCAGGGCCAGCCCGGCGAAGCAGCAGTCCAGCACCGCGATCCGGTGCGCCGCCGTCTGCCCGAGGGCGGCCAGCGCCGCCTCGGCGGAGAGCGCGGTGCGGGGCACCTGGTCGGGGTCGTCCTCCGTCCCGGGCAGCGCCAGGTGGAGGCGGCCGGCCGCGCTGGTCACGCCGTGGCCGGCGTAGTAGAGCAGCACCGTGGAGCGGGCCCGGCCGGCCACGTCGGCGATCCGGTCCAGCACCTCGCGGGTGCTCTGCGGATCGACCAGCCGTACCACCCGCTCGGGGGCGAAGGTGCCGTCGGGGCCGGAGAGGTGGTCGGCGAGCAGCTCCATCGAGGCCACCGCCTCGGGCATCGGTGGCAGTCCGGCGTAGCTGCCGACGGCGACCAGCACCGCCCAGGAGTCGGCGCGGTCCGGGCTCAGGGTCCAGGGTGTCATCGGGGTGGGTGACTCACTCGGCCAGGAAGTCCTCCACCTGGTTGAGGAGTTGGCCGGTGTCGGTGGTGGAGTCGCCGGAGATCCGCAGCTCGGTGCCGTCCGGGCGGCGCAGCTCCATCGAGACCCCGCCCTTGCGCAGCCGGGCCTCCAGCCAGACGCAGAGCGGGCCGATCACCAGCGGGCCGAGCTCGGCGGCGTACTGCACGGCGTCGGCCATGCCGCCCTGCTCGTCGGGGCCCGGCGGGCGGATCCGGTTGGTGGTCAGGCCGCGCAGCTCGGAGTCCCGGTTCAGGTGCTGCTGGAGCGCTTCGGCGTCGTCCCGGACGTCGCCGTCCGTGCCGTCGAAGGCGATGGTGAACTGGGGCATGGTGGCGCCTTTCGGGTGTGGGGGCTGTGGTCAGAGTAGTGGCGGGAGGGGCGCCGGCCGGACCGGAGGGGGCGGCAACGGGACCTCCACCGACGGGAGTTGCTCGAAGAGGCGGGCGGTGCGGCCGGTGAACTCGTACGGCAGCCGGACGGCCGCGGCCGTCTCGCCCGGGTCCGCCAGGCCGACCAACTCGTGTTCCAGGAGCGACCAGTTGGCGTCCGGCAGACCGACCGGGCGGTGGGCGGCGGGCAGCGGATCGGCGCCGAGGGCGGTGAAGTCGGCCCAGGCGCGGGCGTGTTGCACCGGCGGCAGCGGGACGGCCACCCCGCCGACCTGGGCGGCCACCGACTCCGGCAGGCCGGGGCCGGCCGGGCCGGCCGCGGCCAGCAGGATCCGCAGGCGGTGGGCCGGACCGAGGTAGCGGCGGAGCGCGTCGTCGAAGAAGTCCCGGCCCGCCTCGGCGGAGGGGTCGGCCCGGTGGGCTCCCTGCCAGAGCGGACTGCCGGTGCCCGGCAGGGCGAGGGCGGCGTAGCTCTCGGCGAACCGGGCCATCACCGCGGCGGCCTGGGCCGGCAGCCCGGCCGGGGTCAGGCTGACGGCCAGGCAGGTGGGGTGCGGCTGCCTGGCCAGGGTGGTCCAGAGCAGCTCCCACGTCCCGGCGGCCGGGGCGAACGGCGCGGCGGCCACCGCGTACGCCCGCTGGGCGGTGGGCCGGGCCAGCGGACGGACCTCGACGCGCTTGCGGATCTCGTACCAGGAGAGCGGGCCGACGGGCGTGCCGAGCGGGTTCAACTCGGCCATCAGGGCGGCGTGTTCGCGCACCGGGGCGGTGGCGACGTGGGCCGGGGGAACGACCCCGAGCAGGGCCCGGACCGCTGCGGCGGCGGCCTCCGGCGTGGGGCCGGTGGCGCGCGCCAGCAGGGTGGCGCGGAGCCGGGTGCCGGTGCCGCCGCTGCCGCCGCCGGTGACCCGCAGTTCGAGGTGACCGGCGCCGGGCCGGGGGTGGCAGAGCGCGGTGAGCCAGGCGAGTTCGGCGGCGCCGGCCTCGGCCCAGCGGCGGTCCTCGGGCAGGGCGGCGTAGCCCCGGTGGTCCGTGAGCCCCAGGGCGGGGGCCAGCCGCACCGCCGCCCACCCGACGTGGCCACCCGCTCCGTCGGGGCCGGTCAGCACGCCGTCCTGAGCGATCGTCACGACCGCTGGGTGGGCGGCGCGGGCGGAACGGGCGGGGTCGGCGGCACCGGGCCCAGCGGCGGGGTGACCGAGGTGGGGGGCGAGGGCGGCACGGGGGCGGCGGGCGGCACGGGGGCCGCCGGCGGGACCGGAGCGGCGGGCGGGACGGGCGGCGTCGGCGGGGCAGGTGGCCGGGGTACCGTCGCGCCGGACGGGGCGCCGGACGGCGGGCCACCCGGGAACGTGACCAGCGGCACCCTGCGGCCCTCGATCGCCACCACCAGCCCCTCGCGGCAGGCGGCGTGCACCGCCTCGCGCATCGCCCGAACCTGCGAGGTCCGGGCCATCGCCGTCCGGATGTCACCGCGGCGGGTCAGCGCGTCGGTGACGAACTGCACCAGCAGCCGGGCCTTGCTCCTGGTCCGCCACATCTGCCAGCCCAGGTAGAGGCCGTTCCCGTAGCGGAAGACCGAGACGTGGGCGACGCAGTCGCCCTGGCCGAGGTTCAGCTGCCGGCCGGCACCGGCCAGGGAGCCCCCCTCCTCCACGACGGTCAGGGGGTAGCCGCGCTCCAGCACCACGTTGCGGATCTGCGCGAAGGCGGAGTCCACGTCGGTGCGGGCGTGGAGCAGCACGCGCCACTCCGCGACCGGCTCGGTCAGGCCGCCGACCAGCATCAGGGCGACGAAGAGCAGGAAGGTGGCGCCCAGCACGAACAGCAGCCAACCCGCGTAGCCGGAGCCGGAGTCGGAGCCCCCGTACCCGGAGGAGTAGTCGGAGCCGGAGTCGAGCAGCATCGGAAGCCCCACCACGGCCAGGGCCAGACCGACCGTCCAGGACAGGAACGCGGCCCGGAGCCAGAGCCCGAGGATCGCCCGCCCGCTGACCCGGTCGTCGAGCACGGTCTCCACCGGCTCGTGCCGCAGGGTCTTGTCGAGGTAGGCGGCGTTCCCGTCGGCGCCGTCCCATCCGGGTACTGGCACGGCACTGCCGTACGTCATGCGATTTCCCCCTGGCTGTCCGTCAGATCGCTTGCGCGGTGCACATGTTGGCATAACGGCAGGTACTTGTCAGTGACCCCGGAGGAACCGGGTCAATCGGACAGGACCGGTCGGTGACGCCTGCCCCAGGTGTCCGGGACAGCGGGCCGCGCAGCATGGAGGCCGGACCGCACCGCGTCCGAAGGACCCGACGGAGGAGGAGAGGCATGCTGGCGAACCGGACCACCCCGGCCACCGGGTACTCCGACGAACTGATCGTCGCCGACCCCGGCGGCGCCGCCGACGTGTACGCGATGCACGGCGGCCGGAACGTCGCCCGGTGGAAGTGCCTGGCCCGCCGACTCGGCCTGTCCGGCACCTGGGAGGCGATCGAGGTCTCCACCCTGCCGCCCGCCACCGAGTGCGGCGTGCACCACCACAGCCGGACCGAGGAGCTCTACTTCGTGGTCTCCGGCGAGGGCGAACTGCTGCTGGACGGCGTCCTGCACACCGTCGGCCCCGGCACCCTGATCACCAACCCGGTCGGCACCCGCCACCGGCTGAACAACCCGGGCGCGGTGGACCTGGACTGGATCGTCATCGAAGTCATCAGCCCACCGGTCGCCGCCGCGCTCACCGGCGACCCCGGCCACACCGGAAGGCCCCTCATGCGCACCGCCACCATCATCGACCTCGCGGCGGACGGCTCCGCCGACCTCACCACCCTGCTCAGCGGACCGCTCCGGGACGCCCGGCTGGTCACCCTCGCCCCCGGCGAGCAGGAGGAGCTCCGCTCCGACGACCGGGAGCACACCCTGTACGTGCTGGCCGGCACGGGGCGGGCGCTGGCCGGCACCACGGAGGTGCGGCTGGGTCCGGGGACGGCGGTGACGCTGCCGCTCGGCAGCGCGGCGACGCTGCGCGCCGACGGGCAGCTGCTGCGGTACTTCACCGCGAGCCTGGCCGTGCCCAACGCCAAGGACGGGCGACGGGTGACCGAGCGGGGTGCGGCATGATCGTCTCGCGACCGGGGAACGCACCCCGGACCCTTCGGGGCAACACCGTGCGGAGCACCGGGCGCTCACTGGCCCGGCGGGGCTTCTTCCACAGCGAGACCGAGTCGGTGGACCACCTCGACCTGGCCCCGGGCAGCCGGATCGACGCCCGGGGGCGGGAGGGCACCGAGGAGATCTGGTTCGTCGTCAGCGGCGGCGGACGCCTCGTCACCCCGGACGGGTCCACCCTCCCCCTCCGCCGCCACACCCTCGCCGTCTGCCCCCTCGACACCGGCGCCACCGTCCACGCCGGCCCCGACGGCCTCTCCGCCGTCCTGATCGCGGTGGTCCCCCCGGGGCTCACGGACGCGATGCCCATCCGCTACCCCGCCGGCGGCTGAGGCCTCGGGAACGGCAGCACGTGCGACTGGCTCGTGTGCCCCGATCCGACTCTGGTCCGCTTCCGTACTCGCGCAGTTCCTCGCGCCCCTGGGTCGCTGCCCTGGTGGGCCGTCAGCGGAGGACGCGGGCGGAGAGGTAGTTGCGGCGGCCGAAGCGGGGTTCGTCGACGGCGGTGAGTTCGTCGACCTGGAAGCGGTAGAGGGCCGCGGCTCCGGCGCCGCTCAGGTACTGGCGCCGGAGCTCGGGGTCCTGTCCGAAGGACGGGTAGCGGGACTGGTAGGCGGCGAAGGCGGCTTCTGCGTGGTGGCCCCAGGCCTCGCCGGCCCGGCCGGTGAACTGGATGCCGCGGAGCTGCTCGCCGAAGACCGGCGGCGGGAGGAAGACGGTGGCGGCGGCCCGGGCCTCCTCGGTGAGGTGGAGGCTGTGACGGGTGGAGCGTTCGCTGACGAAGTAGAGGACCAGGTCCTCGTCGTAGGCGAAGAAGGCGAGGTTGGCGTGCGGGCCGCGCTCGGGGCCGGCGGTGGCCAGGGTGAGCACCATGCTCTCCGCCAGCAGCCCCTCGACCCCCTTGGCGAACTCGGCCGCCGGCCAGTCCCCCTGGGTCATCTCCAACCGGTACGTCACGGGTCTCCCCCTCCGCCGCGCTGCACGTGGACCGAGCCGGCCCGGGGCGTCGTTCCCGGGGACCGGCTCACATGCTCTCCCCGCGGCCACGGGCACACAAGGGTTCCGGCGGCCATCGGGTCATCCGGACAAGCGGTACCGGACCGGGGACGAAGACCGGATAGCCCCGCAAAACGCTTTCTTCCGGCAGATAGCGGCAGGTCGAAAGATTTCCCAACCCGACCAATGCCCCCGCTCCCGGCCGTAACCTGTCTCCGGTACACCAGGACCGACGTGGGCCCGACGGGGAGGCACCGGTTGCAGGAGAGTCATCGAGCGGTCCCGCAGCCCCGCCGGGCACCCGAACAGGCGGACCTGCCGGAGCGCTACGACCGGGCCATGGCCTCCTCCTCCGTGTCCCCGCCGGAGGAGTCCGAGGCCTTGCCGAGACCCGAGATCGGCGACTCCTGGGACCGGCTGCGCCGGCTCGGCCTGGACCCGGAGCGGGGCCGGGAGGCCCGCCGGATCGGCCCCGCCGAGCTGGAGCACCGCCGCCGCGAGACCCATCTGTCGGACATCCTCCCGGTGCTCCGGACCACCCTGCTGCTGCCCACCAGCACCACCCCGCTGATCCTGGCCATCGCCGACGGGGACGGCCACGTGCTCTGGCACGAGGGCGAGCGCCCGCTGCTGCGCACCGCCGACTCGATCGGCTTCGAGACCGGCGCCCGCTGGGTCGAGGACGAGGTCGGCACCAACGGGATCGGCCTGGCCCTGCGGGTCCGCCGCCCGGTCCAGGTGCACTCCGCCGAGCACTACCTGCGCAGCCACCACGGCTGGACCTGCGTGGCCGCCCCGGTGCACGACCCGCGCACCGGCCGGCTGCTGGGCGCCGTCAACCTCAGCGGCCCGGCCCGCTCGATGGCCCCGTACCTGCTCCAACTCGCCGCCACCGGCGCCCGGCTGGCCGAGGCCGAACTGAGGGCCCGTCAACTCGAGGCGCTGCACCGGCTGCGCACCGTGGCCGCCCCGCTGCTGGCCCGGGTGGACCGGCCCGCCGTGGTGGTGGACAACGAGGGCTGGACGGCGGCCACCGTCGGCCTGGCCCCGGTGCCCCGGCTACGGCTGCCGGTCGAGGGGCTCGGCGGCTCGCCCCGGGTCTGGCTGCCCACCCTGGGCGAGTGCGCGGTGGAACCGCTGGCCGACGGCTGGCTGATCCGCCCCACCGGGAGCCCCGGCCCGGACGGCCCCGGCGACGGCTCGCTGATCACCCTGGACCTGCGCCGGGCGGCCCGGCCCGAGCTCACCGTGGAGGGCGCGGTCGGCCGCTGGTCCCACGGGCTCAGCCCGCGCCACGCCGAACTGCTGCTGCTGCTGGCCGTGCACCGGGAGGGCCTCAGCGCGGCCCGGCTCTCCGAGGCCCTGTTCGGCGACCCCTCCCGCACGGTCACCGTCCGGGCCGAGGTCTCCCGGCTGCGCCGCTACCTGGGCGGGCTGCTGGACCACCGCCCCTACCGGCTGACCCCCACCGCCGAGGTGGTGGTGCTCCGCCCGACCGACCCGTACGACCTGCTGCCGAGCTCGTCCGCCCCGGCCGTGCGGGAGGTCCGCTCCGGGCTGGTGCGCGGCACGCTCCGGCTGCCGGGCGAGGTCGTCCCAGCCCGTTGATCAGAACCCGTTGAGGAGCTCGCTGAGCTGACCGTCCGTCGGCCCGGAGAGCGCCTCCTCCTCGGCCGACACCACGGCGTAGGTGCGCTCCAGCCAGGCCTGCACCCGGGGCTTGGAGGCCTCCAACAGCGCCCGCCCGTGCGGCGATTCGAGGGCCAGGTGCAGGGTCGAGCCGTGGCAGGGGCAGTACGCGGGCCAGAGCTTGACGTCGCCCTGCCCGCTCAGACCGGCGAGACCGTCCCGGAGCAGCTCACGGGAGAACACCCAGTCCGCCTCGTCGGAGCGGCCGAGGTGGAAGGTGAGCAGCACCTCGTAGGGCCGTTCCGGGTCGTACCGGAAGCGGGTGCGCACCTCTCCCACCGAGTCCTCGTCGAGCGCGATCCGTAGGGTCAGGACCTCCTCCACCGGCCCCGGCACGACGTCGGGTCCGACCGCCTCGTCGCCCGTGGGGGTGGCGGCGAACGGCGGGTTCGAGGCGGCTGACAGCGGGTCGCGCGGCATGACGATCTCTCCGAGGCGGCTGGGGTTCCGCCCAGCCTGCGGCAGCGCCGCCGCCCTTGCAACCGTTGCAAGGAGGTTGCAACACTCGTCCACGGACCCCGGCGCACCCGTGGAACTGACGGATCCGGCGGCCGATCCCCCTGCCGTGCACCGGGTCTGGCGGTCCGTCAGGTGCGCACTGGTAGTCTCAGTTGGCCCTGCGCCGTACCCGGACCGTGAGAACCGGCCGAACAGCGGCGCGGCGAAGGCGAGTTCGGTCGATCGACACATTCGGGAAGTCGGGAAGGAGGCGGGCCGGTGCTCCGGGAGCTCCGCGAGAAGGACGGGACGGCGACCGCCGCCCGGCACGACGTGCCGTCACGGCAGGCGCGGCACGGCCGGCCGAAGCCGGTCGGTGCGCGGTTCCGGCTGCCGGGCTTCCGCTTCTCCGGCGCCGCGATGGCGATGTCCACCGTGGTCGGCATCAGCGTGGCCACCACCTGGCTGGTCAGCGAGCAGCAGACCGTCGGCAGGCTGCCCGGGGTCACCAACGTCGGCGCCAGCCCGCCGATCCCCAGCCCCGACGCGGCCCCCGAGCCGGCCCCGGAGACCACGGCCCCGCCGCAGCCCGGCCCCGCCGCGGTGGTCCCCGGTCCGCGGGCGCTCGGCGCCCGCACCCCGTCGGCCACCCACTCGGCCACCCCGTCCCCGACCCGCCCCCGGACCCCCTCCCCCTCGGCGTCCGCCCCGTCGGCCTCCCCGGCCCTCCCGCCCGTGACGGTCTCCGCGCCCGGCCCCGGGCCGAGCCCCTCGCCGTCCGCCGCGTCGCCGTCGGCCTCGCCGTCACCGTCACCCAGTGGCAGCGCCACCGGTACGCCCCGGCCGGGGACACCGCCGCCGCTGGCACCGACCGGCACCCCGACGGCGGCCGCCCCGATGACCGGTCTGGCCGAGCTCGGCCCGCTCGGCCAGACCGGCACCCGGCACACCCTGGAACTGACGGTCGGTGAGGAACTCACCGCCCTCCAGGTCGAGTTCGAGCTGACCCGCCCGGAAGCACTGCCCGGCACCGTGCCGTGGAGCACGCTGCCCGGCGCGGTCGTCACGGTCGTCCAGGCCCGCGGCACCGTGATCTACCGCTTCACCCTGCCGCCCGGCCTCGACGTCATCCCCGGCAAGTACCTCTTCGCCGTCCACACCGTCGGCCCCTCCCCCTCGGCGAGCCCGAGCCCGGTCACCACCCGGCCCGCCGAGGAGACCTGGTCCGCCGCCGCCTTCAACCTCCGCCGCTCCACCGCCACCACCACCCGCGGCACCTTCCACTGACGGCCCGTCCGGGCGGGCGCCCCGGCGGGGCAGCGACCCAGGGGCGCGAGGAACTGCGCGGCCCGCCACCCACCGCCGTTCAGATCGCAGCACGTGCAACTGACCCTCGTGGAAGCGACCAACGGTAGTGGTCTTCCGCTTCGCGCGGTTCCTCGCGCCCCCGGTGTGACCAACCTCAGCCGCGGATGCGGGCGGCGCGGCGCAGGTCGTCGATCTGGTCGGCCAGGGTGCGGCGCAGGCCCGGGGTCAGGGCGTCCCCCGCGAGCAGCGCCTCCGCGAGGGCGACCGTCTCCGGGGTGGACCAGCCGGTCGGGAAGAGCGCCGTGCCGAGGGCACGGGAGACGATGTCGCCGCGCTCACCCGCCGCCGGGATCTCGGCGAAGTACCGCTCCACGTACGGACGTTGCAGCGCCTCGCCACCGGACTGCCAGAACCCCTGCGCGACGGCGGTGAGCAGCGCGTTCGACAGCCCGCCCTCCTCGCCGAACAGCAGCCCCCAGGCCGCCTCCTTGGCCTCGGCCCCCGGCAGCGCGGCCCGCGCCCGGGCGGCCCCCTCGGAGGCGGTCGACCCGGGATCGGCGGCCAACTCGGCCGCGATCCGGTCCTCGCCGATCAGGCCCCGCCCGGCCAGCCGCACCAGCGCGGCCCAGCGCAGCTCCGCGCTGAGCTCGATGCCGAAGGCACCGCCGCCGAGCCACTCCTCCAGCTCGGCCAGCTCCCGCTCGCCGGTGGCGTTGTCGACCGCGGCCCGCAGCGCCGCCAGCCGCAGGCCCAGCTCGGCGTCCTGACGCGCCAGCAGCTCCCGCGCCGCACCGGCCAGCCGGGCCTGGGCGGCGGGCCGCTCGGCCGGGTCGAGGTAGGGCAGCATCTTGGTGCGGGCGAAGGCGAAGACCGCGTCCACGATGGCGTCCACCGACTCGCCGGGCAGGTGGGCGGCGACCAGGTCGAGGTAGCCGCCCGGGGCCAGCTCGCCGTCCCGGACCAGGTCGCGGGCGTGCTCCCAGAGCACCGCGCGGGTCAACTGGTCGTCGAAGAGCGAGAGCTTCTCGGTGACGGTCCGCCAGGAGGCCTCGTCCAGCCGGATCTTGGCCCAGGACAGGTCACCGTGGTTGGGCAGCAGCAGCGCGGGGCGGGGCGCCCCGGTGAGCTGCGGCAGCGGGGCCGGGGTGCCGGGCTCCAGCTCGACGTCGTACGACTCCCGGAGCACCGGCCTGCCGTCCGCGTCCAGGTCGAAGACGCCCAGGCGGACCAGGTGCGGCCGGCTGCCGTCCGGCACCAGCTCGGCGGAGGCGATCACGTCCCCGTCGTAGGAGACGGCCGTCCCCAGGGTGTCCACGCCGGAGGTGCGCAGCCAGTGCTCGGCCCAGCCGCGGACGTCCCGGCCGCTGGTCTCGGTCAGCACGTCCAGGAACTCGCCGAGTTCGGCGTTGCCGAAGCGGTGCCGGGCGAAGTGCTCGTTGATCCCGGCGAAGAAGGCCTCGTCGCCGAGCCAGGCGACCAGCTGGCGCAGCGCGGCGGCGCCCTTGGCGTAGGAGATGCCGTCGAAGTTGCCCATCGCCTCGGCGACGCTCTTCAGGCCCTCGGCGGCGATCGGGTGGGTGGTGACGCGCTGGTCGGCGTCGTAGCCCCAGCCCTTGCGCTTGATCGCGAAGCCGCTCCAGGCGCTGCGGAAGCGGGTCACCTCGTCGGTGATCCGGAAGCCCAGGTACTCGGCGAAGGACTCGTTCAGCCAGATGTCGTCCCACCAGCGCAGGGTGACCAGGTCGCCGAACCACATGTGGGACATCTCGTGCGCCACCACCATGGCGCGGAAGGTCCGCTCGGCCTCGGTCGGGGCGGAGTGGAAGAGCATGTGCTCGGCGAAGACCACGCAGCCCGGGTTCTCCATCGCGCCCCAGTTGAACTCGGGCACGAACGCCTGGTCGTAGCGGCCGAACGGGTAGCGCTCGTCGAAGAGTTCGTGCAGCCGGTCGAAGGACTGCCGGGTGACCTCGAACAGCTCCTCGGCCTCGCGGTCCAGGTCGGCGGCGAGCGCCTTGCGGCCGTGCAGGCCCAGCGGGATGCCGTCGTGCTCGGAGTACACCGAGTGCAGCGGGCCGGCCACCACGGTGAACAGGTAGGTGGAGATCGGCTTGGTCGGCTCGAACTCCCAGCGGCCCTCGGCCACCTGCTTGCCGGTGCCGTTGCCGAGCACGGTCCAGTCGGCCGGGGCGGTGGCGGAGAGGGTGAACGAGCCCTTGAGGTCGGGCTGGTCGAAGCACGGGAAGGCGAGCGGCGCGAGGTCCGGGCCGCAGGCCGCGTACAGGTAGACCGAGCCGTCGGCCGGGTCGACGTAGCGGTGCAGGCCCTCGCCGGTGGAGGAGTAGCGCTGGTCGGTCTCCAGCAGCAGCTCGTTCTCGGCGAGCAGGCCGGTCAGCGGCAGCCGGTGGTCGGCCAGCGCGGCCGGGTCCAGCTCGGTGCCGTTGAGCACGGCGCGGTGCAGGGTGTCCGGCCTGAGGTCGAGGAAGGTCCCGGCGCCCGGCTCGGCGCAGGCGAAGCGGACGGTGGTCGCGCAGCCGTAGACCGTCTCACCCCGGGTCAGGTCGAGGTCGAGGGTGTAGCCGTGGACCTTGAGCAGACGGGCACGGGTACGTGCCTCGGAACGTTGTAGAGCTGGCATGCCCTGCATGCTTTCCCAGCGGCCGGAACGGGACAAGCGGCATTCCGTGCCGACTCGCCGATTCAGCTGAGAGCTTGGCTACGCTGGGCCTTCGCAGCCGCCAGAGTTGAGTGTGCATCAGGGATGCGCGTGGAGAAGAAGGAGCAGCCAGTGACGACGGTCCTGACCCAGGGCGGCAACGCGCCGCTCGCATCGGCCCGGGTGACGGTCGAGGTGACGGCCCCCAAGGCGCTGGACGTCTCCGGGCTGCTGCTCACCGAGGCGGGCAAGGTCCGCTCGGACGCCGACTTCGTCTTCTTCAACGCCCCGAACGGGCCGGGGGTGACGCACCGTCCGGCCGCCGGCTCCACCCCGGACGCGATCACGGTGGACACCTCCGCGCTGCCCGCCGGGATCGAGAAGGTGGTGGTGACGGCCAGTCTGGACGACGCGAACGCGACCTTCGCCGGCACCGAGCCCACCGCCACCGTCCGGGACGCCGACACCGGGGCCGTCCTGGTCACCTTCACCCCGCCGCGTCTCACCCGGGAGACCGCCCTGGTGGTGGTCGAGGTCTACCGCCGGGGCGGCGCCTGGAAGGTCCGCGCCGTCGGCCAGGGCTACGCCAACGGCCTGGCCGGCATCGCCACCGACTTCGGCGTCTCGGTGGACGACTCGCCCGCCCCGCCGCAGGCCGCCCCCGCCGCGCCCCTCGCTCCCCCGCAAGCCGCCCCCACCCAGGCCCCGCCCAGGCCGGTCACCCCGCCAGCCGTCCCGGCCTCGCTCACCAAGGTCACCCTGGACAAGGGCCGGATCAGCCTCACCAAGGGCGGCTCGGTCTCGCTGGAGAAGAACGGCAAGCCCTTCCTCTCGGCCGTGAAGATGGGCCTCGGCTGGGAGCCCGCCGGCCGCGGCCGCAACATCGACCTGGACGCCTCCTGCATCGCCTTCGACGCCCAGCGCAACAAGGTCGAGACCGCCTGGTTCATGAAGCTCTCGATCTTCAACGGCGCCATCGCCCACTCCGGCGACAACCTCACCGGCAAGGGCGACGGCGACGACGAGGCCATCACCGTCCACCTGGACGGCCTCCCCGCCGAGGTCTGCGGCCTGGTCTTCGTGGTCAACTCCTTCTCCGGCCAGAAGTTCACCGACGTCAAGAACGCCTACTGCCGCCTCCTGGACGCCGGCTCCGGCCAGGAGCTGGTCCGCTTCGACCTCACCACCTCCGAGCCCAGCACGGGCGTGGTGATGTGCAAGCTGGTCCGCCAGTACTCCGGCGAGTGGGTCATGACCGCCATCGGCGAGTACGTCAACGCCAAGACGGCGCGGGCGATGGTGAAGCCCGCCGGCGCGATGCTCTGACGGGGAATCAGACATTTCGACTTGAGCGAAACCACTCGATCGTAGGGACTCGAACCGCTCGCCTTCCGGTGGCCACGCCATGGCTCATAGCGTGGCCACCACCCACTGGAAGGGGGCATCATGAGTGCCATGGCACAAGAGCATCCGGTGCAGGCCGGGCCCTCCGAGGCGGACATCCTCCTCGCGGGCTTCCTGGACCTGGCCACCCCCGAGGGCTTCCGAGCTGAGCTCATCGAGGGAGAGATCGTCGTGGCTCCACCGACCGACGGCGCGCACGAGCGTGTCTTCAGCCGCCTGGTGCGGCAGATCATCCGGCACTCCGCGGTCGAGATGGACGTCTCGGGCTACAAGGGCCTGCGCCTGCCGAGCGGCGGCCGCTGCCCGCGGAACTACGCCATCCCGGACATCACGCTCGCACCGCTCGACCTGGACCTCTTCAACGAGGCACCGCCCTGGATGGACCCGGGCGGGGTCGCGATGGTCGCGGAGGTCACCTCGTCGAAGGCGATGCAGGACCGGATCGCCAAGCGGCACTGCTACGCCCGCGCGCAGATCCCGCTGTACCTGCTGGTCGACCGCGAGGAGTCACGGGTCAGCATCTTCGCAAAGCCCGAAGGAGACGAGTACACCGAAGTGCACCTCGCCTCCTTCGGGAAACCGCTCGCCCTGCCCGAGCCGTTCGGCTTCGAGCTGGACACCGCGGCCTTCCTCTGACCTTGACGGCCCGTCAGCCCCGGGTGGCCATGGCGCGGAGGAAGAAGGTCAGGTTGGCCGGGCGCTCCGCGAGGCGGCGCATGAAGTAGCCGTACCACTCCTCGCCGTACGGAAGGTAGACCCGCATGGTGTTGCCGGCCTCGGCGAGGCGCAGCTGCTCCTCGGGGCGGATGCCGAGCAGCATCTGGTACTCGAAGCTGTCGAGCTCGCGGTTGTTCCAGTCCGCCAGCTGGCCGGCGATCTTGATCATGTTGGGGTCGTGCGAGGCGACCATCGGGTAGCCCTCGCCGGCCATCAGGATCTTGAGGGCGCGGACGTAGGCCAGGTCGACCTGGTGCTTGCCCTGGAAGGCGACCGACTCGGGCTCCTTGTAGGCGCCCTTGCAGATCCGGACCCGGGAGCCGGCCGTGGCCAGGTCGCGGCAGTCGGACTCGGTGCGGCGCAGGTACGCCTGGAGGACGACGCCCAGCCAGGGGAAGTCGACGCGCAGCTCGCGGGCGATGGCCAGGGTGGAGTCGGTGGTGGTGTGGTCCTCCATGTCGAGGGTCACCGTGGTGCCGGCCTCGGCGGCGGCCGCGCAGATCCGGCGGGCGTTCTCCAGGGCGATCTTCTCGCCGTCCACCGGGAGGAACTGGCCGACCGCGGAGAGCTTGACGGAGACCTCGGCGTCGGCGGCCAGGCCGGTCTCCTTGAGGGCGGCGAGCAGGTGCTCGTAGGCCTCGGCGGTGCCGGCGGCCTGGTCCGCGTCCTTGGTGTCCTCGCCCAGGTGGTCAAGGGTGACCTTGCGGCCGGTGACGATGAGCTCGTCGGTGGCGGTGACCGCCTGGTCGAGGCGCTCGCCGGCGACGAAGCGCTCGACTATCGCGTGGGTGGGCGGGAACTTCTCGACCACGGTGCGCACCTGCGGGGAGCGGGAGGCGGCGAGGAGGGCGGAACGGAGCATCGTGAACTCCTGGAGACGGTTCAGCTGGTGGGGAGGGGCGAGGGCGGCGGCGTGGGATTCCGCCGCCGCCCTCAGGGGGGAGTGACGACTGGTCAGCCCATGTGCGGGTAGCGGTAGTCGGTCGGCGGGACGAAGGTCTCCTTGACCGACCGGGTCGAGGTCCAGCGCATCAGGTTCTGCTTGGCGCCGGCCTTGTCGTTGGTGCCGGAGGCGCGGCCGCCGCCGAAGGGCTGCTGGCCGACCACGGCGCCGGTGGGCTTGTCGTTGATGTAGAAGTTGCCCGCCGCGTGACGGAGCTTCAGCATCGCGTGCTGGACGGCCTCGCGGTCCTGGGCGATGATCGCGCCGGTCAGGGCGTAGGCGGAGACCGACTCCATCTGGGTCAGCATCTCCTCGTACTTCTCGTCCTCGTAGACGTGCACGGCCAGGACCGGGCCGAAGTACTCGTCCTTGAAGTACTCGGAGGCCGGGTCCTCGCAGACCAGCACGGTCGGGCGGACGAAGTAGCCGACCGAGTCGTCGTACGTGCCGCCGGCCAGCACCTCGACCGAGGGGTCGGCCTGGGCGCGGTCGATCGCGGCCTTGTTCTTGGCGAACGAACGCGAGTCGATGACGGCCGACATGAAGTTCGACAGGTCGGTGACGTCACCCATCGTCAGGCCGTCGACCTCCTCGCGGAACTCGTCCTTGAGCTCGGCCCAGATCGAGGCCGGGACGTAGGCGCGGGAGAGGGCCGAACACTTCTGGCCCTGGTACTCGAAGGCACCGCGGGTCATCGCGGTCTTCAGCACGGCCTTGTCGGCGGACGGGTGGGCGACCAGGAAGTCCTTGCCGCCGGTCTCGCCGACGATCCGCGGGTAGGTGCGGTAGTTGGCGATGTTGGTGCCGACCTCGCGCCACAGGTGCTGGAAGGTGGCGGTGGAGCCGGTGAAGTGGATGCCGGCCAGCGCCGGGTCCTTCAGCGCGACCTCGGAGACGGCCAGGCCGTCGCCGGTCACCATGTTGATGACGCCCTTGGGCAGGCCGGCCGCCTCCATCAGCTGCATCAGCAGGTGCGCGGCGAACTGCTGGGTGGGCGACGGCTTCCAGATCACCACGTTGCCCATCAGGGCGGGGGCGGTCGGGAGGTTGAGCGCGATGGCGGTGAAGTTGAAGGGGGTGATCGCGTAGACGAAGCCCTCCAGCGCGCGGTGGTCGCTGCGGTTCCAGACGCCGTCCGAGGAGATCGGCTGCTCGGCGATGATCTGCCGGGCGAAGTGCACGTTGAAGCGCAGGAAGTCGACCAGCTCGCAGGGGGTGTCGATCTCGGCCTGCTGGGCGGTCTTGGACTGGCCGAGCATGGTGGCGGCGGCCAGGGTCTCGCGCCAGGGGCCGGCCAGCAGGTCGGCGGCCTTGAGGAAGATCGCGGCACGGGAGTCGAAGGAGAGCGCCTGCCAGGCCGGGGCGGCGGCCAGCGCGGTGTCGATGGCCTCCCGCGCGTCGTCCTGGGTGGCGTTGCGCAGGGTGCCGAGGCGGGCCGCGTGGTTGTGCGGCTGGACGACGTGGATCTCCTCGCCGCCGCCCATCCGGCGCTCGCCGTTGATGGTCATGGTGAGCTGGATCGGCTCCTGGCCGCCCAGCTCCTTCAGCTTGGCCTCCAGCCGGGCCCGCTCGGGGGTGCCGGGGGCGTAGCTGTGGACCGGCTCGTTCACCGGCGCGGGGACCTGGGTCACAGCATCCATGAGCGCGCGATCTCCTTCTCGTCATGGGGGAAGGCCGGGCGGGGGTCACACGCCGGCCATGAAGAAACGCTAAGGCGCCGGGGCCGTCGCTTTGCTTGGCCTGGCAGCCAAAGTCGGCCCCTCACCCTTGTACGGGTGAACAGAGCCGACCGACCGGGCTAACCGGCTCACCGCCAGAGGACGGCGATCACGCCGAGCACCAGGAAGATCAGGCCGTGCACCGTCAGCACGGTGCGCAGCACGTAGGTGGTGTCCACCTTCGCGGCGGTCTCGGTCTCGGTGAGCACCGCGACCCCGCCCCCGCCGGCCGCCGGAGCCGCGGACGGAGCCGGGGCCGCGGACGGGCCGGGCGAGTTCTCGGCCAGCTGGGCGGCCAGCACCACCCGGGCCACCGCGCCGCCGGAGGCCAGCGCGGCGCTGACGTTCTGCACCGCGACCAGCTGGGCGGCCGGGTAGTGGAGCAGCTGGGCGGTGGCCGCCTGGCTGGAGGCGAACATCGCGTTGGCCCCGGTGTTGGAGCCGGCCAGGAAGCCGCCGACCGCGCCGATCCAGGGGGCCAGCAGCAGGTAGCCGGCGCCCAGCGCGGCCCCGGCGTCGGCCAGCGCCCGGCTCATCCCGCTGGCCGCCAGCAGGGTGCCCAGGGCCAGGAAGACCACGGTGGTCAGGGTGACCTGCCACCAGCGGCCGAAGGTGGCCGAGGTGGCGGGCGGCAGCACCGCGCCCTCGGTGCCGAGCAGTCCGGGGGTGAGCGCGGCGGTCAGCAGCAGCCAGCCGGCCGGGCCGGCCAGCACCGTCCACCACCCCTCCTCGACCCCGGCCAGGCCGAGCGCGAGCCGGCTCAGCAGCAGGCCGCCGACCAGGAAGGCGTACGGGACCAGGGCCCGGCCGAGCGGGGCCCGCGCACCGGCGGCGGCCACACGGCCGGACAGCCGGGAGACCAGCAGCAGGACGACGACGGTGGTGATGCCGCCGAGCACGCCGGCCAGCGGCATGCCGACGTAGAAGTCCACCGCCCAGACGGTGAGCCAGAGGGTGCCGGCCGCGAGCACCAGCTCGCCGGCCGAGGCCAGCGCGCGGCGCGGGCCGAAGGAGACCACCAGGGCGGCGGCCCCGGCGATCAGGAAGACCGGGGCGGAGAGCAGCGCGGAGTTGATGCCCAGCTCCTGGAAGTCGACCCCGCCGAGCTCGGCGGCGACCAGGCTGCCGGGGGCCAGCGAGCCCCAGGGCACGGTGACCAGGCCGAGCAGGCCGACCACGGCGGCCTTCGGCGCGCTCAGGCCGAGCTGGCGCAGCAGCGGGATCGCCACCACCACGCCGATGCCGAAGCCGGTCAGCGACTCGGCGAACGGGGTCACGCCCAGCTGGACCAGCAGCACCGCGCGGGCGGCGGTGCCGGAGGAGCCGCCGATCCAGTCGCCGAGCCGCTTCTGGGTGCCGGTGCGGCTCATCAGCTCGCTGAGCAGGATGCCGCCGAACAGGATGGCGGCCAGCTCCACGATGGTGGGGAGCATGTGCAGTTCGGCCCGGAACAGGTCCCCGGCCGGGTGGCGGAAGGAGGTGAGGGTGACCACCACCGCCGTGGCCAGGGCGGCGAGTGCGGCGTACAGGGCTCGCACCCGGGCGGCCAGCAGCCCTAAGGTGACCAGGATCGGCAGGGTCGCCAGCGCGGCGTTCATCGCGGTCCTCCAGGGACGTCTTCGGCGTGGTGGTGGCGCTCGGCGGTCACGGCCACCCCGGGCCGAGAATAGGAACGGCTCGCATCGCCGACGCACGATCCCCCCGGACACCGGACAATCCGGCCGGGACTAGGTCAGGTCGGGCCGTTGTGACGGGCCGTCAGGCCGTGCGGTCCTTACCGCGCCGAGCACGAGGATGGGAGAACGGATGGCCGCCGCCGGGCTGCCGCTGCGTCAGCTGCTGATGTCGCTGGGCGAACCGCTGGTCGAGCTCCAGGCGGCCCCGGCCGGGCTGGACGTGCCGGTGCGGGACGTGGCGATCCTCGACCCGGAGGACCCGGCCACCGCCTCGGCGGGCGAGCTGGTGCTGGCGATCGGGGCCCGCGGCCGGGCCGCGCTGCCGGCGCTGCGGGCGGCCGGGCGGGCCGGGGCGGCGGCGGTGGCGGTGAAGCTGGACGCGCCGGGGCAGGCGGACGCGCTGCGCGAGGCGGCCACCGAGGCCGGGGTGGCGCTGCTGAGCGTGCGGCGGGAGACCCGCTGGGAGCACCTGGACTCGCTGGCCCGGGCGATCATCGCCGGGCCGGACGCCCCGGAGACCCCGGAGCACAACGCCGGGGACCTCTTCTCGCTGGCCCAGACCGTCGCGGTGCTGACCAACGGCATCGTCTCGATCGAGGACACCTCCAGCCGGGTGCTGGCCTACTCGCGCTCCTCGGACAGCGACGAGGTGGACGACCTGAGGCGGCTCTCCATCCTGGGCTGGCAGGGCCCCGAGCCGTACCTGTCCAAGCTCCGCGAGTGGGGCATCTTCCAGCACCTGCGCTCCTCCGACACGGTGATCGGGATCGACCCGCACCCGGAGCTGGGCATCCGGCGCCGCCTCGCCATCGGCATCCGGGCCGGGGCGCAGCCGCTGGGCACCATCTGGGTGCAGGAGGGCGCGCAGCCGCTGGCCCCGCTGGCGGACCAGGCACTGGTCGGCGCGGCCCGGGTGGCGGCGGCCCAACTGGTGCGCCGCAGGCGGGAGTTGTCCGCCGACGTGCGGCTCACCCAGACCCTGCTGACCGGCCTGCTGGAGGGCTCCACCGGCCCGCAGACGCTGGCCACCCACCTGGGCCTGGACCTGCGGCGGCCCGCCACCGTGCTGGCCTACGCGGCCGGTTCACCCTCCGAGGGCTCCGACCTGGAGCTCACCCGGGCCGAGGTGACCGGCCTGATCTCGGTGCACACCGCCGCCCGGCACCGCTCGGCGCTGCTCGCCACGATCGACTCCCGGGTCTACGTGCTGCTGCCCGAACTCCCGGCCGGGCTGCCGATGTCCACCGTCCGGGCCTGGGCCCAGGAGGTGGTGGACGCGGCCAGGGAGCACCTGGGCGTGCCGCTGCGGGCGGCGGTCGGCGCCACCGTGGAGGGGCTGGCTGCGGTGCCCGAGTCCCGGGCGCAGGCGGACCGGATCCTGGACGCGATGGGCCGCGGCGGGGTGGCGCTGGAGGTGGCCGCGCTGATCGACGTGCAGGCCGAGGTGCTGGTGAGCGAGGTGCTGGCGCTCCTCCAGGAGCGCGGCCGGCTGCGGGACCCGCGGCTGACCGCGCTGGCCGCGTACGACCGGCGGCACGGCACCCGGCTGGCCGAGTCGGTGCTGGCCTGGCTGGACGCGCTGGGCGAGGTCCGGGTGGCCGCCGACGCGCTGCACATCCACCCCAACACCCTGCGGTACCGGGTCCGCCGGGCCGAGCAGCTCACCGGGATCGACCTGGCCCAGCCGCAGCAGCGGCTGCTGGCGATGCTCCAACTGCGGCTGCCCGCCGACGAGGCCTGAGGCCCCGCCGGCGGGCAGCTCCGGCCGGCCCGCCGACCGACCGGCTCCCGACGGGAGGTCAGTCCTGCGGCTCGGCCGCGACCGGCTGGGCGGCGCGGAAGTGCGCGTGGCTGCTCCAGTGGCTGCCGTCGGCGGCGTACTCGCCCGAGGTGCGCTCCTCGGCCAGGCCCTGGAGGTTGAGGATCGAGGTCACTGTGGTGTCCCTTCGTCGGTGGCCACCCCGGCGGGTCCGCCGGGGAGATCGGTGAGGCCGGGCAGCGGGACGGGGCCGAGCACCGCCTCGTGCAGGGCCAGCATCACCCCCGCCGCCCCGGTGGCCAGATCGGTGGAGAGCCGGTGCAGCCGCCGCCCGGGCACCGCCCAGTGGCCGCGCAGGCCGACCAACTGGAGCCGCAGGTCCCAGAGGTGGCGGGCCATCAGCTCCCACTGCCCGCCGCGGGCCAGGTGCAGCACCATCCCGGCCCGGCCCTCGAACAGCCCGGCTGCGGCCACCAGCCGGGGCCGGCAGGCCCGGTCGGCGGCGGCCAGCGCGGCGGCCAGGTCGGGCTGGGTGCGCCAGTCCGGGGTGGCGGCGATCAGCAGCCCGAGCCCGGCCCCGCCCTCGGCGAGGTAGGGCAGGCGGCGGCGCCCGTCCGGCTCGGTGAGCATCAGCATGCCCTCGGGGCGGGCGGCACCGGCGAGTTCGGCCCGCAGCGCCGCCTCGGCGGCGGTGGCCCAGCGCGGTTCGCCGGAGTCGGCGTGCAGGTGGCGGAAGAGCGCGGCCAGCCCGGCCCGCCCCGCCAGCAGCCCGGGCGCCTGCGGGGCGCCGGGGGCGCCGTCCGGCACCAGCGCGGTGAGGCCGTCGGCCAGCGCGTACGCCCGCTCGGCCCGGCCCCGGTCCCCGGTGTACCGGGCCGAGTCCAGCAGCGCGAGGGCCAGCCCGGCCCGGCCGGAGCCGAGCCCGGGCGCGCCGGGCGGGCCGGCCGCCTCGGCCCGATCGAGCAGTTCCTCGGCCTGCTCCGGGCGGCCCAGGCGGCGCAGCGCCCAGGCCACCCCGGCCAGTCCGTCGTACAGGCCGGGCCGGGGGTCGGCCAGCGCGCGGGCGCGCTCGACCAGCAGGTCCAGCTGCTCCTCGGGCACCCGGTAGCCGCAGCCGTGCAGCGCGTACAGCACCCCGGCCGCGCCGTGGGCCAGCGAGAGCGCGGGGCCGCCGGGCTCGAACTGGGCGACGTCGCCCGGGAAGAGACGGTCCGTCCGCTCCGGGGTGGCGGCCGCCCGGATGCCCTCGGCCAGCGAGTCCAGCACCGGCCACCAGCCGACCGGGCCGGTCACGCCCGGCGCGGGCCACGGGACCACGGGCGGGCCGCCGGCCAGCTCGGCGCTGCCCCTGGGCAGGGCGCCGCCGACCGCCTCGCGCAGCGCCGCCCGGGTGGCGGGGACGAAGCCCTCGGGCACCGGGTAGCGGACCGGGATCTCGGCCAGCGCCTCCTCGGCCTTGCCGGAGTCCAGGTGGAGCAGCGGGTTGAGCGGCAGCAGCAGGTAGAGCCGGAGCGCCGCCAGCGCGTACCGGTCCACCGCCGGGCCCCGCCGGGCCGCCGGGCTCACGAAGCCGGGCGCGCCGAGCGCCGGGCCCTCGGCCGCGTCCACCGGGAAGGCCAGCTCGAAGTCGACCAGGGCGCACCGGCCGTCCGGGCGCAGCAGCACGTTGGACGGGTGCAGGTCGCCGAAGACCAGCCCGCGCCCGTGCAGCTGACGGAGCATCCGCTCCAGCTGGCCGAGCACGTCCAGCGCCCAGGCGGTGTACTCGGCCAGCTCGGCCGAGGACGGGTCGGGCCGGGTGAGCGGGCAGCGCCGGGTGAAGGCCGTCTCCAGCGGCTCGCCCTCGATGTGCTCCTCGACCAGGAAGTGGTGCTCCCAGTCCTGGCGGTACTCGTACAGCGCGGGGACGAAGTCCAGCCCGGCCAGCCGCTCCAGCACCGCGCGCTCGCGGTGCAGCCGCTCCACCGCGTCCCGCCCGTCGGCGTCCAGACCGGCGTGCGGGCGGGCCTCCCGGAGCACCACCGTGCGGCCGTCCCGGCGGTCGGTGGCCAGGTAGACCCCGCCGCCGTTGGAGAAGTGCAGCGCCTTGGCCACGTCGAACGGGAAGTCCGGCTCGGGCGCGGCGGCGGCCTCGGCGATCTGCCCGGCCACGAAGTCGGGCACCGGCGCCCACTCCGGGACGGTGAAGACCGCCCCGCGCACGTCGGGGACCAACGCTCCGTCAGGCCGGCGCAGCGCCAGCACCCGCCGGCCGTCCGGGCCGGTGGTCCACTGCTGGACGAAGGCGCCGTAGCGCAGGTGCAGCGGGCCCTCCTGCCAGCGCAGGTCGCTCAGCACGTACGGGCCCGGGGTGCCCTTGAGCGCGGCCGAGAGCTCGGCCAGGGCGTGCCGCAGCGCCTCCTCGCCGAGCGGGTAGAGGGTGAGCAGCTTGCCGCTCGACCCGCGCGGGGCGTACTTGCCGTTGGCGGCCAGCAGCCGG
This sequence comes from Kitasatospora sp. NPDC088742, assembly GCF_055584905.1. NCBI lineage: Bacteria > Bacillati > Actinomycetota > Actinomycetes > Kitasatosporales > Streptomycetaceae > Kitasatospora > Kitasatospora sp. NPDC088742. The sequence goes on from NZ_JBVJLD010000004.1 coordinate 79,871, forward strand.
GCCGGGGAGCGCAGGAACTTCACCGGCGTGCCGGTGGCCGTGCAGTGCTCCAGCACCGTGGCGATCACCCGCTCGGCGTCCGGTGCGGTGGCCGAGACGTGCACCTTCCAGCCCTGCTCGGGCAGTTCGGCCCCGGCCGGGGCCAGGTTGACCCAGGGGCCGTGGACGGACCGCTCCCAGCCGGGCGGCAGGGCGGCGGTGGCCGCCGGGTAGGACAGCTCGGTGACGGGCGGCACGTCGTAGAAGAGCGGATCGGCGAGGCAGTGCCGTTCGTAGCGGTCGTCCATGGTGTTCCCCGGTCGGTCGGCCCGTCAGAGCTGGGGGCGGACCCAGCAGTCCTCGCCCCAGGCGGTGGTGGCCACGCAGATCGGGCCCTGCGGCCCGCCCGCCCGTGCGCCGCCCCGCGGCTGCTGCGATCCGGCCGTCAGCACCAGCGCGGTCAGCGCGAGCGCGAGCAGGACGAAGGCTTTCCTCATGGCGTTCCCCCGGTGAAGAGACGTACGGCCCGGCCTCTGACGGTCCGTCGGCGAGGGGGCGTTCCGTGCACCACCCTGGCATCCGGGGCCATGATCCGCCGCAGTTGTAATGTGGCCACTCCGTGCCATGCAGCTTGAGGAGGTACCCCATCGGCGCCGATGCCGCGCTGCCCGGGCTGGGTCCCGAAGCGCTCTCGCTGTACGCCTGGACGGTCCGCAACGGCCGGCTGCCGGACGCCGACCGGGCCGCCGCGCTGGCCGCGACGGGGCTGGCGGAGCCCGTGCTGGCGGCCGCGCTGGAGCGGCTGGACGCCGCCGGGCTGGTCCGCCGGGCCGAGCCGGACGGCTGCTGGCGGGCCGTCAGCCCGTCCGCCGCCGGGGCCCGGCTGGTCGCCCCGCAGGAGGACCTGCTCCAGCAGCGCGAGGAGGAGGTGCGGGCCGAGCGGGCCCGGCTGCGGCAACTGCGGGAGTACTTCGCCGATCTGATGCCCGCCTACCTGGAGCGGCGCGAGCGCAGCCACCCGGAGGTGGCGGTGGACGTGCTGGAGGACCAGCGCGAGGTCCGCGCGGTGCTGGCCGAGACCGTCCGGGACTGCCGGGAGGAGGTGCTGGTCTCCAAGCCCGGCGGCGCCTTCCCGCCCGGCACCCTGCGCGAGGCGCTCCCCCGGGACCTGGAGCTGCTGGAGCGCGGCGTGCGGATGCGCAGCCTGTACCAGGACACCACCCGCTACGACCCGGCGACCAGGCGGCACGCGGCCGCGCTGATCGAGGCCGGGGCCGAGATCCGCACGCTGCCCGAGGTGATGCCGCAGCTGATCGTGGTGGACCGCCGGATGGCCTTCCTGCCCAACCGCTCGAAGGGCAACGGCGCGGTGGTGGTCCGCGAACCCGCCCTGCTGGACCACCTGCTGACGGTCTTCGACCGGGACTGGGCCTACGCGACGCCCTTCACCAGCGGCCCGACGGCCGCCCGGCGGACCACCGGCACGCTGCGGCGCAGCATCCTGGTGCTGCTGGCCAAGGGCTACAAGGACGAGACGGTGGCCCGCCGGCTGGGCATCTCGCTGCGCACCTGCCGCCGGCACGTCTCGGAGCTGCTGGAGCACCTGGACGCGGGCAGCCGCTTCCAGGGCGGGGTGATCGCCGAACGGCTGGGCCTGACCCACCAGTTCGACCTGCCGGACGAGGAGCCGGAACGACGGCTGCCCGCCGACGAGGTCTGAGACCCCGCCGGCGGGCAGCCGCCACGACCTCGCGGATCAGTCGTTGTAGCCGTGGCCGCTCCGGTGGCGCAGGCGCCACCACGGGCCGGTGATGGCGACCAGGATGCCGGGCACCTGGATGTTGGCGAACAGGGTCTCGCCGTCCTCGGAGAAGTTCACGCCGGTGAACTCGCTGAACTCCGGCGCCTCGGGGGTGCCGATGTTCAGGTCGTTGCGGGCGATCGGGTAGGTCTTGCCGTCCTCGGTGGTACCGAAGAGGTGCGAGACGCCCTCGCCGTCCTCGGCGATCACCAGGCCGCCGTACGGCGAGACGGTGATGTTGTCCGGGCCGTCGAAGTTGCCGTGGTCACCCGCGACGTCGGTGTTGACGCCCAGCAGCAGCTTGAGGGTGATGGTGCGGCGCTTCGGGTCGTAGAACCAGACCTGGCCGTCGTGCGCCTGGCCCGGGCTCTCGGTGCGGGCGTAGCTGGAGACGAAGTAGAAGCCGCTGTCGCCCCACCACATGCCCTCCAGCTTGCGGGCCCGGGTGACCTCGCCGGCCGCGAACTGCTTGCGGACCGAGACGGTCTTGGCGTCGCGGTCCTGGACCTTGACCCAGTCGACGCCGTAGACGGTGCCGACCTTGACGGCGCGGGACAGGTCGTCGACGAAGGTGCCCTTGGAGTCGAAGACCTTGAAGGCCTCCAGCACACCGGCGTCGGCGGCCAGGGTGCGCAGCTTGCCCTTGCCGTGCTTGAAGCCGGCCGGCGGGGTCCAGCGGAACAGCAGGCCGTTCGGGTTGGAGGCGTCCTCGGTCAGGTAGAGGTGGCCACGCTTCTGGTCCACCACGACCGCCTCGTGGGCGTACCGGCCCAGCGCCTTGACCGGCTGCGGGTCGCGGTTGGCCTCCTGGTCGTGCGGGTCGACCTCGAAGATGTAGCCGTGGTCCTTGGTGAAGCCGTTCTTGCCGGCCTTGTCCTCGGTCTCCTCGCCGGACAGCCAGGTGCCCCACGGGGTCGCGCCACCGGCGCAGTTGGTCGCGGTGCCGGCGATGCCGACCCACTCGCGGACCTGCTTGCCGCCGTTCTTCACCTCGACGACGGTGCAGCCGCCGGCCGCGCCCGGGTCGTAGACGTGGCCCTCCAGCAGCGGCACCGGGTGCGGCCAGTTGGCCCGGGCACCGGCCAGCTCGTGGTTGACCACCAGCAGGGTGGCGCCGTGCCTGCCCTCGAAGGAGGCGGTGCCGTCGTGGTTGCTCGGGGTGGACTCGCCGGTGACCAGCTTGGTCTCGCCGGTGCGGGTGATGACGCGGTACTTGAAGCCGCGCGGGAGCGCCAGCACGCCCTTCGGGTCCGCGATCAGCTCGCCGTAGCCGACGGCGCGGCGGGCCGCGGCGGCGGCCTCCGCCTCGGCGACGCCCTCGCCGCCGACCGGGGCCGCGATGGCTCCCGGGGCGGTGGCCAGCACCTCGGCGCTGCCGGCGATGAGGACACCGGCACCGATGGCGGTCGAACGGTTGACGAAGTCCCGGCGGGACAGCGGCATGTTCACTCCTGTGAGTGTGGGAGGGCGCGACGCCCAGCAGACTCCGCGCCTCCGGTGAACCGCGGGTGAACCCGACGCCTCGTCAGAGTGGTGATTTGCCTACCGTATTCGAACAAGTGGAACGCCCTTTACCTTCTGCGGCCACCCGCTCAGCGTCCGACACGCTCGATCCGCCACTGCTCCCAGGCTGTCAGCCAGGCCTCCTCGGACGCCGGGGCCGCCCCCTGGGCCCGCGGCGCGCCGCCCAACCAGAGGCGCTCCCAAGCCCGTTGGGCCGGGAGGCTGGGCACCTCGCTGGCGAACACGGTGTACCGGACCACCTCCTCCACCGCGGCCGCACCCTCCGGGGTGCCGACCGCCCAGTCGGTGTTCTGGGCCAGCCGGGTCAGGTGGTTGACCATCGCGGTGACGGCGTCCCCGGCCTCCTCCCTGGTCTCCGAGGCCAGCCGCATCTGCTGCCGCACGGCCGCCTCCCAGCGCACCGCCCCGGCCTCGCCGCGCAGCCGCCGGGGCAGCCGCGGCGCCGTCCGGGCCCGGGCCTGCGCGGCCAGTGCCACCGCCTCCTGCACCGCGTGCTCGATCACCGCCCGGTGCGCCTCCAGCCCGGCCACCGGCGGGAGCTCCCGCTCCTCCAGCACGCCCGGCCGCTCCTGACGCAGCGCCAGCCGGCGCAGCAGGTCGGTGCGGCCCAGCACGTACCGCTCGAAGTCCTCGATCCGGCGCAGCTCCACCCCGCCCGGCGGCACCCCGCGGCCCGTCACCTGGACGGTCACGCCGTCCACCCGCAGACGCCCGGCCCAGACCGGCGGGGCGGGCGGCTCGGTGTCCGGGCGGCGGTCCTCGTGGATCTGCAGCGCCCTGGGCTCGCCCTCGACGGTGATCCACTCGCGCAGCGCGCGGACGGCGCCGGGGCCGTCGCCCTCGTCCACCTCCAGCTGCTCGTAGACCCGGTCGCGCTCGTCCTCGACCACGTCCTCCAGCTCGGGCAGCTGACGGTGCTCCGCACCGGGGCGGTAGGTCCGGACGGTCACGTACGGGCCCTCGGCCGAGCTCCAGTCGCCGGAGCGCACCTCGACCCAGCCGAGCCGGCCGTTGCTGACCTCCCACTCGGCGAGCGCGTCGCCGTCCTCGGCCTCCGCCGCCGGCCCTTCCGCCTGCCCTTCCACCTGCCCCGGCCCCTCGGTCTCCTCGCCGCCGGGCGCGGCCCGGTGCAGGCCGTGGGCGAGCTCGGAGCGGTCCACGCCGTAGACCGGGAAGTCGGCGTCCGCGAGCACCTGGCGGCTGTGCTCCTCGTGGTCGGCGTAGAAGTCCTCGGGCTCCTGAGGCCTGGTCGCGTCCTGCCTCTTCATCCTCTGCCGCACCCCCGCGTGCTCGCCTCGCCGTAGGTCGCTCCGCACCTCACCCCACGTGCGGCGAAGTCAGAGCCTGCCCAACCTTACGGGCCCCGGACCTGCCGGGCCATCAGCTTCCCCCGTACGGTTGGCAGCTCGCCGCTCCGGCCCCGTACGACCGGAAATGTCAGTAGCCTTGCCTACGCTGGGCGGTATGACCGCAGCCACGCCGTTCCCCGCCCGGATCAGCATCGTCACGCTCGGGGTGAGCGACCTCGCCGCCTCCGAGGCCTTCTACCAGGCCCTCGGCTGGCAGCGCTCCGAGGCCTCCAACGAGTCCATCGTCTGGTTCCGCACCGCCGACTCGGCGCTCGGCCTCTTCCCGAGCGAGGAGCTGGCCGCCGACGCGGGCGTCCCCGCCACCGGCGAGCCCTCCTTCCGCGGCGTCACCCTGGCGGTCAACCTGGAGTCCCCCGAGCAGGTGGACGCCGCCATGGCCCACGCCGTCGAGGCGGCCGGGGCCACCGTGGTCAAGCCGCCGAAGGCCACCGAATGGGGCGGGTACTCCGGGTACTTCGAGGACCCGGACGGCCACCTCTGGGAGCTCGCGCACAACCCCTTCTTCCCCTTCACCACATCCGGCCAGCTCGACCTCCCCTGACCGGTGCCGGCCCGGCCCCCGGTGGGCAGACTCCCTCCGCAGGGCCACTTCGCCGCACGGGAGGCCACCGGAGTTGGACGCCAACCTCTACCACCTGGTCTCGTCCTGGGCACTGCCCGCCGCCGCCCCGGCCCGCGTCTACGCCGTGCTCCGGGACGTCGGGCACTACCCCGACTGGTGGCCGCAGATCCGCACCGTCCGCCGCCTCACCGACCACAGCGGCGAGCTGCTGATCCGCTCCGTGCTGCCCTACTCGCTGCGCCTGACGGTCCGTGAGCAGCTCCAGGACGAGACCGCCGGCGTGCTGGCCGCCGACCTCACCGGCGACCTGGTCGGCTGGTCCCGCTGGACGATCCACCCCGACGGCCCCGGCACCCGGGCGGTCTTCGAGGAGGAGGTCCGCCCCGCCAAACCCCTGATGCGCCGCCTCGCCCCCGTCGCCCGCCCGCTCTTCCTCGCCAACCACGCCGCCATGATGCGCGGCGGCCACCACGGCCTGCTCCGCCACCTGACGGCCTGACACCTCCGGCGGGGCGGGCGCCTGGCCATCCCCTCCCGCCCCGGCCGATCCGGCGTCAGCCCTTCTGGCGGGAGCGGGCCTTGAAGGCGGCCTTGCGGGCCTCCTTGGCCACCGTGCGGTCCAGGTGCAGCTCGCCGATGGCCTCCAGCACGTCGGAGGTGTACGGGTGGTCGATCCGCCAGAGCTCGCCGAAGAAGCTCGCCGGGTTGGCCGTCACCGGCAGCTCCGCGACCAGCCGGCGCAGCACCTCGGCCTCGCCCTCGCTGGTGAGCAGCTGCGCCGCGAAGCCGTCCACGGCGGTCCAGAGCACCATGGTGCGCTCCGGCGCCACCACCTCCTGACCCTGCGCCAGCAGCCAGGCCCGCGCGGCCCCGCCCAGCTCCGGGTCGTCCTGCACCTCGACGGCGGCCGGCCTGGCCTGCTCCCCGATCACCTCCAGGGTCTGCACCACCAGCAGCCGCCGCACCGGCGAGAACGTGTCCGCGCCCCGCGCCGCCGCCAGCAGCTCCCGCGCGGCCTGTGCCGGGTCCTTGCCGGCCAGCCAGATCAGCAGCTCCCGCTCGGGCAGCACGTTGGCGGTCTCGGTGACCGCCCGCAGCACCGTCTCGGCGTCGCCCTGGGCCAGCTCGCCGACCAGCGGGGCGTCGTAGCCGTCCTCCAGCAGCCACTGCCGGACGCAGTACTGGCCCAGCGGGGTCAGCCGGACCAGGCCGAAGCGGGCCGACTCCTCCTCGCTGAGCTCCTCGTCGGCGGCGGCCGGGGAGTCCTCCTCCTCGAACAGCTCGGGGTCGATCGGCCGGTGCTCCAGCAGGCCGAGCTCGGCCAGGTCGGCCAGCATCGGGTCCAGAGTGACCATCAGATCGGTGATGTCACCGAGCAGTTCCTCGTCCGGCTCCTCGCCCTCGGGCACCACCAGCAGCGCGGCCAGCACCCCGAGCGGGACGGTCTCCTCGCCGGGCTCGGCGAAGGCGGTGGTCTCGTAGAGCACCTGGAGCGCCTCGTCCAGCAGCTCGGCCGCCGCCTTGCGGGACTCCTCGACGGCCGCCAGGCGGTCCTCGTCCTCGTCGTCCGCGCCGCCGTCCTCGTCCTCCAGGTCCAGCGAGTCCGCCTCGGCGGCCAGCTCGCGGACGATCCCGGCGGCGGTCAGCCAGAGTTCGAGGACGGTCTCCTCGTCCCCCTGCTCGGCCGCCTCCAGGTCGGGGCCGGGGATGGCCACGTGCTCGCCGGACTCGGTGGTGCCGATCTCCACCAGGTCCAGGTCGCAGGCGAGCGACCAGGCCCGGACGGCCTCCACCTCGGCCTCCTCGCCCTCGCCGAGCCCGATCAGCCGGGCGGCGGGCGCCCGGTCGGCCGCCGGGAGGTCGCCGAACTCGTCCACCGGGCGGTGCGGCGCGGCCCAGCGGGCCAGCTTCAGCGCGTGGCCGATCAGCGGCACCGCGAGCGCCGCGTCGGCCAGCTCGCGGTCCGAGGGCAGTTCGACCGGCGGTACGAGCACCGCCGCGTCGTCCTCGTCCGGGCGGCCGTGCGCGGCGAACGCCCCGTACAGGTCCGCCAGGTCGTAGTCGGCGGGCAGCAGGCTCTCGGCGGCCGGGCTGTCCGACGGGTTGTCAGGGGTGCTGGGTCGTCCGGCCATGGTGCTGCGCTCTCCCGGTGTGGCGGTGGTCACTGCCGACCGGATGGTGCCGGTCCGTCAACTCAGCGTAGCCGTCCGAGCCCCCGCCCGCCCGGGTCGCACGCCGGGCACCCCCACTCCGACCTCGGCACACGCCCCGGGACACCCGTACCTGACGCAGTCCGGGCCCGTACTTGCCGAAGTGGCGCAGACGACACTCCGGAGGGCGATTTGCCCACCTTTCGAACACGTATCCTTCAGCAGGCGCGCGGTACCACAACCCATGGACCGGCCCACGGGCAACGTCGCCCACACCCCTTCTTTCCCCCGCCCCACCAGGGCTCCGCCGGCAGGCCACCACCCCAGGCCCGGGCCGCCCTCGGTGGTGCCCGGCCACAGGAGACCCCTGCCATGGCGGACCTCTCCCCCGTCGGCGCCCGACTGGGCAGCGCCCAGTTCGAAGGACGCCGGCTCTCGGAGGCCCTGCTCCCCCTGGAGCTCGCACCACGCACGCAGCTCCAGCTCGCCGCGATCAGCCGCTGGAACGCGCTGCGCGGCGTACGCGTCGGCCTGGTGGCCACGGCCCTGCTGCTCCTGCTGATCGGCGCCAACCTGGCCACCCCGATCTACCCGGTGCTGCAGCGTCAACTCGGCCTCACCGCGCTCGACACCACCATCCTCTTCACCGTCTACGTCTTCGCCCTGGTCCCCGTGCTGGCCGCCGTCGGCCACTGGTCCGACCACCTCGGGCGCCGGGCGATGATCCTCCCCGCGGTCGCCCTGGCCGCCGCCGGCGACGCGCTCTTCGCCACCGCCGGCAGCTTCTGGCAGCTGGCCGCCGGCCGCGCCGTCCAGGGCATCGCCGTCGGCCTGGCCACCGGCGCCGCCGGAGCCGCCCTCGGCGACCTGCTCCCCGACCACCAGACCCTGGCCGCCAAGCTCACCCTGGCCTGCTCGGCCGGCGGCGTCGCGATCGGCCCGGTGGTCGGCTCGCTGCTCTCCTCCGGCGAACACCCGCTGCTGACGCCGTTCCTGGTGCACGCGGTGCTGCTGATGGTGCTCTGCGTACCGCTCGCCCTGGTCCACCCCCGCAAGCCCGGCGGCCGCCGCCCGGCCGCCGCCCCGCCGCGCGTCACCACCCCGGCCCACCTGCGGCCGAGGCGGCTGCGGCTGCCGCGCACCGGCCGCCGCGAGTTCCTGCTCGCCGCCGGGGCCGGCTTCGCCTCCTACGCGGTCTTCGGTGTCTACCTCAGCCTGGCCCCGGCGTTCTCCGCCAAGCTGCTCGGCACCAGCTCCACGCTGACCGGCGCCGTGGTGGCCGCCCTCCTGCTCGGCTCCTCCGCGGTGGCCCAGCTCCTCATCCCGCCCACCACGGACCGCGTCGTCATCGCCCTCGGCATGGCCGGCCTGGCCCTCGGCCTCGGCCTGGTGGTCACCGCCGCCTGGACCGGCACCGCCGCGCTCCTCTTCCTCGGCAGCGTCCTCGGCGGCGCCTGCCAGGGCGTGGCCTTCCGCTCCCTCTTCACCACCGCCGTCGCCGCCATGGACCCCGAACGGCGAGGCTCCGAACTCTCCACCCTCTGGGTCATCGTCTACCTCGGCTCCTCCCTCCCCATCGTGGGAGTCGGCGCCCTGGTCCAGACGTACGGCCTCCTCCCCGCCGTCTCCGCCTTCGTCGGCCTCGCGGCGGTCGCCTGCCTCGCCCTCGCGGGGGCGGTGCTGAGGCAAGGAGCGCGACGCCCAGTGGCAGCGGCCTAGAGGCGCGAGGAACTGCGCGCAGGGGAACGGCAGCACCTGCAACCGGCTGACGGTGGCTCAGTTGCCGGTGAGCCGCCTTCCGACTCGCCCAGTTCCCCGCGCCCCTGCGGTGCGCAGCCAAGATCGCTAGGGTGCCCTGACGTGAGATCACTTCCCGTCAGGGCAGCCGTCGCGCTGTCCGCCCTGCTGACCGTCCTGATACCCGGCCACGCCTCGGCCGCCGCCCCCGAGCCGCCGCTCAAGGTGGTCACCTACAACATCTGCGGCCAGTCCTCCTGCCAGTCCCCGCTGGCCCCCGCCGAGTGGACCGCCGCGATGAAGACGGCGCTCACCTCCTCCGACCCGGACGTGGTGAACCTCCAGGAGGTCTGCGCCGGCCAGGCGGACCTGCTCCGCGCCGCCCTCCCCGGCTACACGCTCTCCTACCTCAAGGGCCTCGACCTGAGCAGCGGTCAGCGCGGCTGCCAGAAGTGGGGCGGCGTCACCACCTCCTTCGGCGCCGCCCTGCTGGTCAAGACCGCGCACCAGCCGGTCTTCCGCAGCCTGGTGCTGAAGCCGCTCGACCCGGCCCGCGAGCCGCGCCCGCTGATCTGCGCCAACGCCACCGTGGGCACCCACCCCGTCCAGCTCTGCGACGTCCACCTGGACGGCGGCCTCGGCGGCTTGCGCGCCCAGGGCCTCCCGGTGGTCCTGGACCGCATCCAGGAGTGGGGCCAGGGCCGCCCGACCGTGCTCTCCGGCGACTTCAACGCCGACCCGACCGACCCCAACCTCGGGCTGCTCTACCAGGCCCAGGACGGCAACGGCACCTTCATCGAGGCCGACCAGCGGGACCGGCTGTACTTCCCGGCCGCCTGCCGCCACCTCGCCGACTGCCGCTCCGGCGAGCAGACCACCTTCGACAGCGCCCCGAACACCGTCCCGATCGGCGACGCCCGCAAGTTCGACTACGTCTTCGGCACCGCCTCCGCCTTCACCTCTCCGAAGGCCTGGACCGACCCGGCCGGCCACCTCTCCGACCACGCGGTCTACCGGGCCGAACTGACCTGGGGTCAGGACACCACCGCCCCGTCCGCCCCGCTGGTGTTCAACTCCCCCGGCCTGATCGGCTCCGGCAACGACTGGGTGAACGCGGTCGACCGCACCGCCGGTGACTTCACCGGCGACGGCGCCCCCGACCTTGTGCTGCGCTACGCCACCGGCACGGTCGTGCTCCACCCCGGCGACGGCAGGGGCGGCTTCGGCGCCGCCCGCCAGCTGGCCTCCGGCTGGACCTCCGTCCGCTCGCTCACCGGCGGGTACTTCAACGAGGACGCCCTCGCCGACCTGCTGGTCCAGTACGACGACGGCACCGCCGCCGTCGTGGAGGGCCGGGCCGACGGCACCCTCTCCGCCCCGTACCCGCTGGACGTCCCCGGCGGACTGCTGAACGCGGTGGACCTGGCGTACGGCCACCTGCTCTCCCCCACCAGCCGCGACCTGCTGGTCCGCTGGGCGGACGACCACTTCAGCGCCCGACCCGTCGTCAGGACCGGCGGCGCGTACGCCGTCTCGGGGGCCGTCACCATCCGCCCCGGCGGCGCCGACAAGCTCCCCGGCACGGCCGACCTGCTCACCGGCGACTTCACCGGCAGCGGCTCGACCTCCCTGCTGATCCGCGACACCACCGGCGCGACGGCGCTCTACCCGGCCACCGGCCCCGGCCTGTACGCCACCAAGGTCCCGGTCTCCGACGGCCGGAACTGGCAGGCGGTGGAGGACCTGGTCGCCGCCGACTTCACCAAGGACGGCAAGGACGACCTGGTGCTGCACTGGGCGAACCAGTACAGCTCCACCGCCCCCGGCAAGGGCCAGAGCGAGTTCCTGCCCTCCACCGGCACCACGCCCGCCCTGTTCGGCCCGCCCTCCGTGCTCAAGTGGGCCTCCGTCAGCCCCTGGGGCAACGCCTCCGACGTGCTGACCGCCGACTTCGACGGCGACGGCAACGCCGACCTGCTGACCCGCCGCCCGCGTTCACCGCTGCGGCTGAACCTGGGCGTCGGCACCGGCGGCTTCCCGAACGACGCCGCCCACCAGAAGGACTTCGGCCCGAGCGGGAACTGGGACTGGGCCACCGGCCTGGCCGCCGGGGACTTCGACGCCAACGGCACCGTGGACCTGATCGGGTACGACGGCTTCCACGCGCTGTTCTACCCCGGCTCGGCCACCACCAGGGGCACCTTCGAACCCGCCACCGACCTCACCTCCCCCATCGACTGGCGCTTCGTCGCCGACGTCACCGTCGGCCGCTTCGAGACCGGCGGCCGCAGCCAACTGGTGATCCGTCAGACCGACGGCCAGGTGCTCCGCTACCCCACCCCGGCCTCGGCCGGCGTCCCGGTCACCGCCGAGGGCACCGCGGTCTCCTGGGGCGACGCCGCCTCCCTCACCGGGGGCGACTTCACCGGTGACGGCAAGGACGACCTGCTGGTCCGCTGGACCGCCGGCAGCGCCTTCGTCTACCCGGGCGACGGCACCGGCGCCTTCGGCGGCTCCCGCCCCGTCCTCGCGGCCGGCTCCCTCTCCGACCTCACCGAGCTCGGCCAGGGCAAGGTCTACGCCACCCAGCCCCCGGTCAACCTCTACCGCTGGTCCGACGGCACCCTGCTGGTCGACCGCAAGCGCACCGCCGACCTGACCACCCCGACCGCCCCGAAGGCCGCCACCAGCCTGCTGGTCCGCTCCTCCGACGACCACGGCCGCACCGCCGCCTACGAGTACTCCTTCGACGGCGCCCCGCCCACCACCCTGGACGCCTTCCACAACACCCTCTCCGTCCCCCTCGACGGCCTCACCACCGGCGCCCACCGCCTCACCGTGACCGCCCTCGACCCCAGCGGCAACCGCTCCGCCCCGACCGTCCTCGACTTCACCCGCTCCTGACGAACGCCGAAGGCCCGGCCCCCCTCACGGGGAGCCGGGCCTTCCTGACGAACGGTCAGACGTTGAAGCCGAGCGCGCGGAGCTGGTCGCGGCCGTCGTCGGTGATCTTGTCCGGGCCCCACGGCGGCATCCAGACCCAGTTGATCCGGAGGTCCTGGACCAGGCCGTCGGTGGCGGTCTTGGCCTGGTCCTCGATCACGTCGGTGAGCGGGCAGGCGGCCGAGGTGAGGGTCATGTCGATGGTGGCGACGTCGCCCTCGTCGATGTGGATCCCGTAGATCAGGCCCAGGTTGACGACGTCGATGCCCAGCTCGGGGTCGACCACGTCCATCAGGGCCTCGGTGAGGTCCTCGACCGAGACCGTGCCGGCGGTGGTGCCGACGATCTGGACGGGGCCCTCGGCCGGCGTGGTGCCGGCCTCGGTGTCGCTCATGAGTGAATCCTCATCAATCAGTTCAGTCGTTGACGGCGGGGTGCTCGGAGAGCGCCTGGGCGGTGGCGTCCTTCCAGGCCATCCAGCTGAGCAGCGCGCACTTCACCCGGGCGGGGAACTTGGAGACACCGGCGAACGCGACCGCGTCCTCCAGGACCTCCTCGTCGCCCTCGCCCTTGCCCTTGCTCTGCATCAGCTCCAGGAAGGCCTCCTGGATCGCCTGGGCCTCGCCGACCGTCTTGCCGACCACCAGCTCGTTCAGCACCGAGGCGCTGGCCTGGCTGATCGAGCAGCCCTGGGAGTCGTACGAGACGTCCGCGACCACCGGGCCGTCGAGCTTCACCCGGAGGGTGATCTCGTCGCCACAGGTCGGGTTGACGTGGTGCACCTCGGCGTCGCCGTCGCGCAGGCCCTTGCCGTGCGGGTTCTTGTAGTGCTCCAGGATGATCTCCTGGTACATCGAGTCCAGCTTCATGCCGCGCTCACCCCTCAGCCGAAGAAGTTGCGGACGTGGTGCAGGCCGTCGATCAGCGCGTCTACCTCGCTCGGCGTCGAGTAGAGGTAGAACGAGGCCCGGGTGGTGGCCGGCACGCCGAAGCGCAGGCAGACCGGCCGCGCGCAGTGGTGGCCGACCCGGACCGCGATGCCCTGCTCGTCGAGCACCTGGCCGACGTCGTGCGGGTGGATGTCACCGAGCGTGAAGGAGATCGCGGCGGCCCGGTCCACGGCGTTGCGCGGGCCGATGATCCGCAGGTCCGGGACCTCCAGCAGGCGCTGCACCGCGTACTCGGTGATCGCGTGCTCGTGGGCGGCGATCTTCTCCATGCCGATGTTCGACAGGTAGTCGATGGCCGCGCCGAGACCGACCGCCTGGGCGATCGGCGGGGTGCCGGCCTCGAACTTGTGCGGGGCCGGGGCGTAGGTCGAGGCGCCCATGGTGACGGTCTCGATCATCTCGCCGCCACCGAGGAACGGCGGGAGGTCCTCCAGCAGCTCCTGACGGCCCCACAGCACGCCGATGCCGGTCGGGCCGAGCATCTTGTGGCCGGTGAAGGCGACGAAGTCGGCCTCCAGCGCCTGGACGTCCAGCACCATGTGCGGGGCGGCCTGCGAGGCGTCGATCAGCACCAGGGCGCCGACCGACTGGGCCTTGCGGACGATGGCCTCGACCGGGTTGACGGTGCCGAGCAGGTTGGAGACCAGCGTGAAGGAGACGATCTTCGTCTTCTCGGTGATCAGCTCGTCGATGTTGGAGAGGTCGAGACGACCCTCGTCGGTGAGCCCGAACCACTTCAGCTTCGCGCCGGTGCGCTGCGAGAGCAGCTGCCACGGCACGATGTTGGAGTGGTGCTCCATCTCGGTGATGACGATCTCCGAGTCGGCGTCCACCTTGTACGGCTCGTCGGCCCAACCCAGCATGTTGGCAACCAGGTTGAGGGACTCGGAGGCGTTCTTGGTGAAGATCACCTCATCCCGGCTCGGCGCGTTGACGAAGGCCGCGACCTTGTCACGGGCACCCTCGTAGAGCGCCGTGGCCTCTTCGGCCAGCACGTGCACACCACGGTGCACGTTGGCGTTGTGCCGCTCGTAGTACGCGTTCAGCGCGTCGAGCACCTGGCGCGGCTTCTGCGAGGTCGCCGCGTTGTCCAGGTAGACCAGCTGCTTGTCGTCGTGCAGCTGCCGCTGGAGGATCGGGAAGTCCTTGCGGATCGCGTCGCCGAAGGCCTGCGCGTCAGCCAGGAGCCCGGTCAACGCCGAGCCGGGATGAGAGATCGTCACTCGGAAGCGCCGCCCTTCACATATGCCTCGTAGCCCTCGTTCTCCAGCTTGTCGGCCAGCTCGGCACCGCCGGACTCGACGATGCGGCCGCCCGCGAAGACGTGGACGTGATCGGGCTTGATGTACCGCAGGATGCGGGTGTAGTGCGTGACCAGCAGGGTGCCGACCTCACCGGTCGAACGGACCCGGTTGATGCCCTCGGAGACGATCCGCAGCGCGTCGACGTCGAGGCCGGAGTCGGTCTCGTCGAGGATCGCGATCTTCGGCTTGAGGAGCTCCAGCTGGAGGATCTCGTGGCGCTTCTTCTCACCGCCGGAGAAGCCCTCGTTGACGTTGCGCTCGGCGAAGGCCGGGTCCATGGAGAGCGCGGACATGGCCTCCTTGACCTCCTTCACCCAGGTGCGCAGCTTGGGGGCCTCGCCGCGGACCGCGGTGGCCGCGGTGCGCAGGAAGTTGGAGACCGAGACGCCGGGGACCTCGACCGGGTACTGCATGGCCAGGAAGACGCCGGCCCGGGCGCGCTCGTCGACCGACATCTCCAGCACGTCCTCGCCGTCCAGCAGGACGGTGCCGCCGGTGACGGTGTACTTGGGGTGGCCGGCCAGCGAGTAGGCCAGGGTGGACTTGCCGGAGCCGTTCGGGCCCATGATCGCGTGCGTCTCGCCCTGCTTGACCGTCAGGTCGACGCCCTTGAGGATCTCGCGGGGACCGTTCTCGGTCTCGACGGAGACGTGCAGGTCACGGATTTCAAGCGTTGCCATGTGTACTCAGGACTCCTGGTTGACGGAGACGAGCACATCGTCCCCTTCGATCTTCACGGGATAGACGGCGACCGGCTTGGTGGCGGGCAGACCGTTGGGCTTGCCGGTGCGCAGGTCGAAGCTGGAGCCGTGCAGCCAGCACTCGATCATGCAGTCCTCGACCTCGCCCTCGGCGAGCGACACGTTCGCGTGCGAGCAGATGTCGTTGATCGCGAACACCTCGCCCTCGGTGCGGACGACGGCGACCGGAACGCCGTTCAGCTCGACGCGCTTGGGGGTGTCCTCGGCCAGGTCGGCCAGCGCGCAGGCTCGGAGAAAGCTCATCAGACGGCTGCTTCCAGCTCGGCTTCGATCTTCTCCATCAGGTTGTCCTGGATCTCCGGGACGCCGATCTGCTGGACCAGCTCGGCGAAGAAGCCGCGGACCACCAGGCGACGGGCCTCGTCGGCCGGGATGCCACGGGCCATCAGGTAGAAGAGCTGCTCGTCGTCGAAGCGGCCGGTCGCCGAGGCGTGGCCGGCGCCGACGATCTCGCCGGTCTCGATCTCCAGGTTCGGGATCGAGTCCACCCGGGCGCCGTCGGTGAGCACCAGGTTGCGGTTGAGCTCGTAGGTGTCGGTGCCCTCGGCGGCGGCGCGGATCAGCACGTCGCCGACCCAGACCGCGTGCGCGTCCTTGCCCTGCAGGGCGCCCTTGTAGACCACGTTCGACCGGCAGTGCGGGGTGTCGTGGTCGATCACCAGGCGGTGCTCCAGGTGCTGCCCGGCGTCCGCGAAGTACAGGCCGAAGAGCTCGGCCTCGCCGCCGGGGGCGGCGTAGCTGACGCGCGGGTGCAGGCGGACCACGTCGCCGCCGAAGGTCACCACGACCGACTTGAGCGAGGCGTCCCGGCCGACCAGGGCGGTGTGCTGCGCGGTGTGCACCGCGTCCCGGTCCCAGTCCTGGATCGAGACGAAGGTGAGCTTGGCGCCGTCGCCGAGCAGCAGCTCGACGTTGGCCGCCCGGGTGCCGGTGCCGGTGTGGTTGAGCACCACGACCGCCTCGGCGAAGGGCTTGACCTCGACCAGCACGTGGGCGAAGGCGGTGCCGCCCTCGCCGTGCACGTCGATCCGGACCGGCTCGGTGAGCACCGTCTCCTTGGGGACGGTGACGACCAGCGCCTGCTGGAACGCGGAGTACGCCTGCGCGGCGACCCGGTCCACCGGCTTGCCGGCCTTGCCCAGCCGGGCGTCGTCGCGGCCGACGGTCTCGGCGGTGACGCCCTCGGGCAGGCTCAGCTCGATCTTGTCCTGGCCCGCCGCGCCCTGGACGGCGGTGCCGTCGTGCAGACCGCCGAGGCGGTGCATCGGGGTGAAGCGCCAGTCCTCCTCGCGGCCGGTCGGCACCGGGAAGTCGTCGACGTCGTACGAGGGCTTGACCGTGACGCGGGCGTCGATCGGCTGCTGGACGGTGGCCCGGCCGGTGCCGGGGCCCGCCAGCTGCGCGCCCGCACCGGCGGTGCCGACCTCGATCGAACCGGCGGTGGTGGAGCCGGAAGTGTTCTGCTCAGCCATGGCTGTTCGTGGTGCTCTCTTCCTCAATCTGTGGACAGGTCACGGGGGCTGACGGTGCGTCAGCCGACCGAACCCTCCATCTGCAGCTCGATCAGCCGGTTCAGCTCCAGCGCGTACTCCATCGGCAGCTCGCGGGCGATCGGCTCGACGAAGCCGCGGACGATCATCGCCATCGCCTCGAACTCCGTCATGCCACGGCTCATCAGGTAGAACAGCTGGTCCTCGGAGACCTTGGAGACCGTCGCCTCGTGGCCCATCGAGACGTCGTCCTCGCGGACGTCGACGTAGGGGTAGGTGTCCGAGCGCGAGATGGTGTCGACCAGCAGCGCGTCGCAGAGCACGTTGGACTTGGCGCCCTTGGAGCCCTCGCCGATCTCGATCAGACCGCGGTACGACGTCCGGCCGCCGCCGCGCGCCACCGACTTGGAGACGATGTTCGACGAGGTGTTCGGGGCCATGTGGACCATCTTGGCGCCGGCGTCCTGGTGCTGGCCCTCGCCCGCGAAGGCGATCGACAGGGTCTCGCCCTTGGCGTGCTCGCCCATCAGGTAGACGGCCGGGTACTTCATGGTGACCTTGGAGCCGATGTTGCCGTCGACCCACTCCATGGTGGCGCCCTCGTACGCGACGGCGCGCTTGGTCACCAGGTTGTAGACGTTGTTCGACCAGTTCTGGATGGTCGTGTAGCGGCAGCGGCCGCCCTTCTTGACGATGATCTCGACCACGGCGCTGTGCAGCGAGTCCGAGGAGTAGATCGGGGCGGTGCAGCCCTCGACGTAGTGGACGTAGGCGTCCTCGTCGACGATGATCAGCGTCCGCTCGAACTGGCCCATGTTCTCGGTGTTGATCCGGAAGTAGGCCTGCAGCGGGATCTCCACGTGCACGCCCTTCGGCACGTAGATGAACGAGCCGCCGGACCAGACCGCCGTGTTCAGCGCGGCGAACTTGTTGTCACCGGCCGGGATCACGGTGCCGAAGTACTCCCGGAAGAGCTCCGGGTGCTCCTTCAGCGCGGTGTCGGTGTCCATGAAGATCACGCCCTGAGCTTCGAGCTCTTCGTTGATCTGGTGGTACACCACCTCGGACTCGTACTGCGCGGCGACACCGGCGACCAGGCGCTGCTTCTCCGCCTCCGGGATGCCGAGCTTGTCGTACGTCGCCTTGATGTCGGCGGGCAGCTCCTCCCAGGAGGCGGCCTGCTTCTCGGTGGAGCGGACGAAGTACTTGATGTTGTCGAAGTCGATGCCGGTCAGGTCGGAGCCCCAGGTCGGCATGGGCTTCTTGCCGAAGAGCTTCAGGCCCTTCAGGCGCAGGTTGAGCATCCACTCGGTCTCGGACTTCTTCTGCGAGATGTCGCGGACGACGTCCTCGCTCAGACCGCGCTTGGCGGCGGCACCGGCAGCGTCCGGGTCGGACCAGCCGTACTCGTAGGTGCCGAGGCCCTCGAGCTCCGGGTGCGAAACGGTGTCAGTCATGCGAGGTTCCTCCGCGCGGACGCAGGTGCTGATGGAGTGGACGTACCGGCAGTCGGCACGGCACCGGGCAGCCGGCGCGAGCCAGTTGACGGTGCGGCACCGGGTGCCGGCACATAGGTGGTGCAGACCCCGTCGCCGTGGGCGATGGTGGCCAGCCGTTGCACATGGGTGCCCAGGAGCTGGGAGAAGACTTCCGTCTCCGCCTCGCAGAGCTGCGGGAACTGCTCGGCGATGTGCGCGACCGGGCAGTGGTGCTGGCAGAGCTGGGCGCCGGCCGGCGCCTTGGGGGAGGCCGCCGACGGCACTCGCCGCACCGTGGCAGCGTACCCGTCGGCGCTGAGGGCCCGGGCAAGCGCCTCGGCCCGCTGGTCGGAATCGGCCAGCTCCAGCTCGGCGCGGTAGCGCTCGCCCTGGCTGCCGAAGCGGGCCCGGGCGAAGGCGGCGACCGCCTCCTCGCCCGCCTTGCCGCCGCCCACCGACTCGGAGATCCAGCGCAGCGCGTCGGCCGCGAGCTGGTCGTAGGCCTGGTAGAAGGCGGACCGGCCGGCGTCGGTGAGGGCGAAGACCTTGGCCGGGCGGCCGCGGCCGCGGCTGCCGTAGACCCGCTGCTCGCGCGCGTCGACCAGCCCGGCGGCGGCGAGGCCGTCGAGGTGGCGGCGGACGGCCGCGGAGGTCAGGCCCAGCCGGCTGGCCAGGTCGGCGGCGGAGGACGGGCCGTGGTCCAGGATCGAGCGGGCGACCCTGTCCCGGGTGCCCGGGTGGCTCTCCGCCTCCGGGGACGCGGGCACGGCGCAGCCGGGGGCCGCGTCGGCCTCCGGCAGCTCGGTGTGCTCGCGCATGTTTTTCACAACACGATTGTTGCGTAATTCGTTCCACAGGCACAAGCCGTGATCCACACCTCACCGATGACATCTGTCACGCAGGCAAGCCTTACCTGACCAGGGAATTGTGATCATCGAGGCCCCGTCCGGAGGCGGGCGTGAGCCCTCTTAGACTCAGCCGCATGCATAGCGAACCAGCGGTCCAGGTCACCGGCCTGGTGAAGCGGTACGGCTCCAAGACCGCTGTGGACGGGCTCGACCTGACCATCGCGCGGGGCAGCGTCACCGCCGTCCTGGGGCCGAACGGCGCCGGGAAGACCACCACGATCGAGACCTGCGAGGGATACCGCCGTCCGGACGCCGGGACCGTCCGGGTGCTGGGCCTCGACCCGGTGACCGAGGCGGCCGCGCTGCGGCCCCGGATCGGCGTGATGCTGCAGTCCGGCGGCGTGTACGCCGGGGCCCGCGCGGTCGAGATGCTCCGGCACACCGCGAAGCTGCACGCCCACCCGCTGGACGTGGACGCGCTGGTCGAGCGGCTCGGCCTCGGCTCCTGCGGCCGGACGACGTACCGCCGGCTCTCCGGCGGCCAGCAGCAGCGGCTCGCGCTGGCGATGGCCGTGGTCGGCCGCCCCGAGCTGGTCTTCCTGGACGAGCCCACCGCCGGGCTCGACCCGCAGGCCCGCCGGGCCACCTGGGAGCTGGTCCGCGACCTGCGCCGGGACGGCGTGACCGTGGTGCTGACCACCCATCACCTGGACGAGGCCGAGGAGCTGGCCGACCGGGTGGCGATCGTGGACGCCGGCAAGGTGATCGCCGAGGGCACCGTGGAGGAGCTCTGCCGCGGCGGCTCCGAATCCGCCCTGCACTTCGAGGCCCCGGCCGGCCTCGACCTCGGCGGCCTGCGCAAGGCCCTGCCGGACGGCGCCCACGCCACCGAGACCTCCCCCGGCTCCTACCGGGTGGAGGCCCCGCTCGACCCGGCGCTGCCGGTCACCGTGACCGCCTGGTGCGCCTCGGTGGGCGTGCTGCCCGAGCGGCTGACGGTGCGTCGGCGCAGCCTCGAAGACGTCTTCCTCGAACTGACCGGACGGGACCTGCGATGACCACCTACGAGCCGATGCCGGGCGCCGCCCCGGTCGGGCGGATGCTGCTGGCGCAGGCCGCGTTCGAGACGAAGATGCTGCTGCGCAACGGCGAGCAGCTGCTGCTCACGGTGGTCATCCCGACCGTGCTGCTGGTGCTGTTCTCCGCCGTGGACGTGGTGGACGTGGAGGGCCCGGGCAAGCGGGTCGACTTCCTGGCCCCCGGCCTGCTGGCGCTCGCCGTGATGTCCACCGCCTTCACCGGCCAGGCCATCGCCACCGGCTTCGAACGGCGCTACGGCGTGCTCAAGCGGCTCGGCGCCAGCCCGCTGCCGCGCTGGGCCCTGATGGCCGCCAAGACCGGCTGCGTGCTGGTCACCGAGGTGCTCCAGGTGGCCCTGCTCTCGGTGATCGCGCTGGCGCTCGGCTGGTCCCCGCAGGGCAGCCCCCTCGCGGTCGCGGCCCTGCTGCTGCTCGGCACCGCCGCCTTCTCCGGCCTCGGCCTGCTGATGGCCGGGACGCTCCGCGCGGAGGCCACCCTGGCGGCGGCCAACCTGGTGTTCGTCCTGCTGCTGCTGGCCGGCGGCGTGGTGGTACCGCTGTCGAAGTTCCCCGAGGCCGTCCGGCCGGTGCTGGAGCTGCTGCCGATCAGCGCGCTCTCCGACGGGCTGCGCGGGGTGCTCCAGCACGGCGCCGGGATGCCCTGGGCGGACCTGGGCATCCTCGGCGCCTGGGCGGTGCTGGGGCTGGGCCTGGCGGCCCGCTTCTTCCGCTGGGAGTGAGCGCTTAGCGGGAGCGGCGGCGTCCGACCAGGACCAGGGCGCCGCCGATCACCAGCACGCCCGCGCCGGCCAGCGCGATCGGGACGGCGCTGCCGCCCCCGCCGGTCTCGGCCAGCTGCGGGGCGCTCGGCTTGGGGCTGGGCTTCTTGGACGGGGTCGCGCTGGGCGTGACGGTCGGGGTCGGGGTGGCGCTCGGCGTGGGCGTCGGGGTCGGCGTGGGAGTCGGCGTCGGGGTGGGCTTCGGGCACGGGGCGCTGGTCGCCGTCTTGACGATCGGGGACTTGGGCTCCTGGTCGGTGGTGACCGTGAGGGTGAGCTTGACGTCCGCGGTGTGCGCCGCGACCGGGAAGTCCTTGCTGTACTCGGTGGAGAACTTCTCCTCCGTCACCACCGCCTTGCCGTCGATCTCCAGCGAGACCCGGTTGGTGAACTGCTCGCCGTAACCGGACAGCCGCACGCTGACCTTGTCGCAGCCGACCGTCCACTCCACCCCGTGCGTCGGCGACACGGCCATCGCACTGCCCGTCAGCAGCAAGGGGGCCAGAACCCCCGCCGCCAGTACTCCGCCGAACACCCCACGCTGCCGCGCCATCCGCTCTTCCCTCCCGAACGACCTTGTCCGGCAAGGGCCTTGACTCCCCCGCGCGGACCTTCGTGCGGACTCTACCGGCGCCCGGCCGCACCACCGGCGGCCTTGGCGAAAAAAGCACGCACCCGCCGTTCGGAGTCGAACGGCGGGTGCGTGCCCAGCGGTCGGTCTCAGGCGCGGCGGCCCGCGCGGCGGCGGGTCGCCACCACGACGGCGGTGCCGGCGCCGACCACCAGCACACCGCCGATGGTCAGCGGCAGCAGGCCGCTGGCACCCGTGAAGGCCAGGCCGCCCCCGGGCGCGGAGGGCGAGGCGCTCGGCGCGGTGCCGCCGGGGGTGGTGCCGGAGGCGGACGGGCTGCCGCCGGTCGCGGCCGAGGGGGTGCCGGAGCCGCTGGGCCGCGGGGAGGTGCTGCCGCCCGGGCTGCTCGGCGACGGGCTGCCGGACGGGGAGGCCGAGGGGGAGGCCGAGGTGCTCGCGGACGGCGACGGCGAGGGGCTGGTGCCGGGGGTGCTCGGCGACGGGCTGACCGGCGGGGTCACCGGGAGGCAGCCGGTGAAGGGGTAGTGGTGGGTCTCCGCGCCACCGGTGCCGACCAGCGACTTGGCGATGACGGAGCCGTTGACCGGGCCGCCCTTGCCGAGGTCGAAGTGGGCGTTGGGGGCGAGCACGCTGCCCGGCCAGGCGTTGCCGCTGTTCTTGGTGACCGTGGTGGCGGTCGGGAAGTTCCAGAGCAGCTTCTCGCGGACGCCGCCGCCGGAGGCGCTCTGCAGCTTGTCGTCCAGCACCCCGTTGAGCAGGAAGCCGGTGGTGCCGGCCTTGGCCTGGTCGTAGGAGCCGCCGGTCACCGTGATCACGGTGACGGCGCCGACCGGGACGGTGAGGTACACGTCCTTGGCCTTCTCCAACTGCTCGGCGGAGACGGAGAAGTGGTTGAGCTTCGGGTCGGTGCCGGTGAGGCGCAGCGCACTGCCGTCGGTGACGGCCTTGCCGTTGGCGGGCGCGGCGGCCAGCTGGGCGGATGCGCTGCGCAGCTTGGCGAACTCGGCGGCGAAGTCGATCGGGGACGGACCCTTGGCGATCTTGCCCTGGTGGGCCTCCAGCTTGCCGGTCAGGGTGCCGCCGTGGACGCCGTTGCCCTTCATGACCTGGACGTTGCCGGAGACGTTGCCGGCCACCACGAAGGCGTTCTTGCCGGGCAGCGCGTCGATCTGGGCGGCGGTCAGCTCGTTGCCGACCGTGAAGGTGCCGCTGAAGTTGCCGCCGACCGCGACCGCGCCCTCGGCGTCGGGGCTGTGCGCGTCGTCGCCCTCGATGAACTCGCCGTAGAGGTTGGCCACTCCGAGGGTGGCGCACTGCTCCTCGTTCGGGACGGCGGAGGCCGAGGGGGCGGCGAGGGAGGCGAGGGCGAGCGAGCTGCCGAGGAGGAGCGCGGCGGCGGGCACGGATATGCGCATGTGCAGGATCTCCGCTGTGGGTGCGGCCATATCGAATATGGGTCAGGGCGCACTCTTTCCAGCCAGCCCCCGACTGGTCAAGACCAATGTCCGGAATGACCGAGACTGCCCCCGGATGCCCGGCGCTTCGGGAGAGTTGACGGTTTATGAGGATGAAACGGACACCGCGACGACCTGACGGTGGTCTGCCAGCCCTCGGGTGTACGTAATCTCGATCCGGTCACAAGGGGAGCGCAGAACCTCTCAGATCGGACATTGACGGTCAATCAGCCGACCGGGCTGCACTAGCGTCAGGCAGGATGACCGCCTCTCCCCTCCTCGGCGCCCGGCCCCAGGCGCCCGTGCCGGCCACGATCCGGGTCGACGCGGTGGTCACACCGGCCACCACCCCGGCCCGCTGAACCTCCCCGCCCGCGGCACCGCCTCCCCCGCGCCGCCCGCTCCGTCCTCACCGCGCAGGAACCGCCCATGTCCAGCCACCCGCAGCACATCGAAACAGTCCAGCTGCGCGTCCTGCCGCAGCCCCGCATCCCCGACGAGTGGCAGCTCCCCGAGCCTGCCGCCGCCGAGCCCGATGCCGAGCGCGAGCCCGCCCCGGTGAAGCGCGGCGGCGGCCGGGACCGCTACCTCGACCTGCTCCGGGCGCTCGCCCTGGGCCGCGTGGTGCTCTACCACAACTTCAACTGGAGCTGGCTGCCGCTGGTCTTCCCATCCATGGGCGTGATGTTCGCGCTGGCCGGCTCCCTGATGGCCCGTTCGCTGGCCAAGCCCGCGCTCGGCGTGATCCGGGGCCGCCTGCGCCGCCTGCTGCCGCCGCTCTGGCTGTTCGGCGCGGTGGTCACCACCCTGTGGATCCTGGACGGCTGGGGCCCGAACTCCGAGGGCCACCCCGGCTGGTGGTGGGGCAAGATGGCGCTCTGGATCATGCCGCTCTCCACCCCGCCGTTCCCGGTCGGCGACCTGCCCGGCTTCGGCGGGCTGATGGAGCACTCCTGGGGGGAGCAGGTCGGCGTCCCGCTCTGGTACCTGCGGGCCTACCTCTGGTACGTCCTGCTCTCCCCGCTGATGCTGCGCTGCCTGCGCCGCTTCCCGGTGGTCACCGTGCTGACCCCGCTGGCGCTGGCGATGGCCAGCGGCTACCTCCCCGAGGACGGCCGGATCTGGGAGACCCTCAGCGACTTCCTGGTCTTCGGCTCCTGCTGGATCCTCGGCATGGCCCACAACGAGGGCCTGCTCAAGAAGCTCCCGCAGTACGTCGCCCCGTCCGTCGCGCCGCTGGTGATGCTGGCCGGCTACTGGTGGTACACCAGCCGCCCGGTGATCGACCCGACCGAGGTCACCGACCTGGAGAGCGTCCCGGTCGGCCAGGCGATCTGGTCCTTCGGCTTCGTCCTGCTGCTGCTCCACCTCAGCCCGTCGTGGAAGGAGTGGCCGCCGAAGCTCGAGCGCTGGAACGGCCTGATCAGCCTGCTCAACGCCCGCGCCGTCAGCGTCTACCTCTGGCACACGCTGGCGCTGGAGCTCTCCGTCCCGATCGTCGACCTGTGCTGGCGCAGCGACTTCCTCGCGGAGAACCTCGGCTGGCTGCTGCGCACGATGTACCCGCAGCTGCTCGTCGGCGTCCCGCTGATCGGGCTGTTCGTGCTCTGCTTCGGCTGGATCGAGGACCTGGCGGCGAAACGCAGACCCCGGCTGTTCCCCTGGCCCCGCCGGCTCAAGGGCAGGAGACGCGCCTGACGGCGGGTGGCGCCCTGGTGCATTGATCACCTATAAGGCGAATTACAGTGTCTGGCGTGCTTACTCCCTCCGCCCTGCTCGCCGATCGCTGGCACCCGACCGCCGAGACCGTCCGCCGGGCCGCGCTGGCCGCACTGGTGATGAGCGTGGTCATCGTGGTGACCGGCGGCGCCGTCCGGCTGACCGCCTCGGGGCTCGGCTGCTCGACCTGGCCGCGCTGCACCTCCGAGAGCCTGACCCCCACCGCCGAGATGGGCGTGCACGGGGTCATCGAGTTCACCAACCGGATGCTCACCTACGTGCTCTGCGCGGCGGTCGCCTGGGTCACCCTGGCCGGGCGCTGCACCCAGCCGTGGCGACGGAGCGTCAGCCGGCTGGGCTGGGCCCAGTTCTGGCTGGTGATGAGCAACGCGGTGCTCGGCGGCGTCACCGTGCTGACCGGCCTCAACCCCTACATCGTCGGCGCGCACCTGATCGCCGCGATGGGCCTGGTCTGGGTCGCGGTGCTGACCTGGGAGCGGGCCAAGGAGGGCGACGGGGAGCCGGAGCCGCTGGTGCCCCGCCCGGTCCGGCGGCTGGCCGACGTGCTGGTGGTGGCGATGGGCCTGCTCGTGGTGGCCGGCACCCTGGTCACCGGCGCGGGCCACCACCCCGGTGCCTCCAGCAAGGACGGCAAGCCGGTCGCCCGGATCCCGCTGGACTACGACCGGCTCGCCCAGCTGCACACCGACTTCGTCTTCCTGGCGCTCGGCCTGACCGTCGCGGTGATCTTCACGCTGGCCGCGGTCAAGGCCCCGAAGGCCGCCCGCCGCCGGGCCGTGGAGCTGCTGGTGGTGCTGCTCGCCCAGGGCCTGATCGGCTTCGTCCAGTACTTCACCGACGCCCCGGAGATCCTGGTCGGCCTGCACATGTTCGGCGCGGCGCTGGTCTGGATCGCCGCCCTGCGGGTGCCGCTCTCGCTGCGCCGCCGCCCGGTGCTGGCCGTCCCGGCCCAGGCCGCCGCGAAGGCGCTGCAGGACGCCTGACGATGCGTCG
The DNA here is from genome assembly GCF_055584905.1 of Kitasatospora sp. NPDC088742. Lineage (NCBI taxonomy): Bacteria > Bacillati > Actinomycetota > Actinomycetes > Kitasatosporales > Streptomycetaceae > Kitasatospora > Kitasatospora sp. NPDC088742. The sequence continues at coordinate 105,405 of NZ_JBVJLD010000004.1, forward strand.
GAGGCCCGGACCCCCTCCGTGGGGGTCCGGGCCTCCGGCGTACGGTCCGTCAGCCGCCCAGCTGGACGCCCGCCATGCGCTTCCACTCGTAGGCGCTGGTGCGCACCTTGAGGGCCAGCTCGCCCTCGAAGTCCTCGTGCAGCTTCACCCCGGCCAGCTCGGCGGCGCGCAGGCCGACGGCCCGGCTGGGCGCGACCTGGTCGCCCCAGGAGCCGTCCGCGCCGACCAGCACGATCCGGGTGGCGATGCCGCTGACGTTCTCGACCACGCCCTCGACGGAGCCGCCGTGCTGCTTGGCGAAGCTCTGGATGTTCTTGGCGATGCGCTGGGCACGGCGCTGGGCACGGCGCTCGGCGCGGGCGTCCGGCGCGGCGGTGGTGGCGGTCTCTGCGCTGCTCATGGACCGCATGCTACCGACGGGTAGTCAGTCTGGCGACGGCAGCGGCGTGTGCGGCCGGACACATAGGCTGGCCGGGTGACCTTCCAAGGGTGGCCCGCCGAGGCCTTCGAGTTCTACGAACAGCTGGAGACCGACAACTCCAAGCCGTTCTGGCAGGCCCACAAGGCCCGCTACGAGCAGGACGTCCGCGCCCCGATGCTCGCGCTGCTGGACGCGCTGGAGCCCGAGTTCGGGGCCGGCAAGGTGTTCCGGCCGTTCCGGGACGTCCGGTTCAGCAAGGACAAGACCCCGTACAAGACCCACATCGGCGGCTGGCTGGACAGCGGGGGCTACATCCAACTCTCCGCCGACCACCTGGCCTGCGGCAACGGCATGTACCGGCTCGCCACCGACCAACTCGCCCGCTACCGGGCGGCGGTGGCCGAGGACGTCACCGGCGCCGAGCTGGAGCGGGTGATCGCGGCCGTCGAGGCCGAGCCGGGCATCGGGGTGCACGGGCAGGAGCCGCTGAAGAGCACTCCGCGCGGCTTCACCAAGGACCATCCGAGGATCGGGCTGCTGCGCAACAAGGGCCTGGTCGCCTGGCGCGAGTGGGAGCCCGCCGCCTGGATGGGCACCCCGGAGGCCGCGGAACGGATCGCCGAGTTCATCCGCGCGACCCAGCCGCTGATGGCCTGGCTCGACGACCACGTCGGCCCCAGCGAACTCCCCGGCCGCTGAGACACGAAGGGCCCCCGCCTCGGCGGGGGCCCTTCTGACGTCGTGACGTCGTGTCAGCCGATGAACGGGTCCACCGCGATGACCACGACGCCCCCGAAAACGCCGAAAGCCCCCCGCAGGGGGCCTCCGTCGTGACGTCGTGTCAGCCGATGAACGGGTCCACCGCGATGACCACGAACAGCAGGGTCAGGTAGGTGATCGACCAGTGGAACAGCCGCATCTCCTTCAGCTTCGCCCCGACCACCCCGGCCTTGGCCCGGGAGTGCAGCCCGTGCGCCTCCTTCAGCCAGAAGGCGCCGAGCACCACCGCCGAGACGGGGTACAGCCAGCTGGTGTGCGCCAGCGGCCAGAGCAGCAGCGACACCCCGACCATCACCCAGGAGTAGGCGACGATCTGACGGGCCACCGCGAGGTTGCCCTTGAGCACCGGCAGCATCGGCACGCCCGCCTTGACGTAGTCCTCCCGGACCTTCATCGACAGCGGCCAGTAGTGCGGCGGCGTCCAGAAGAAGATGACCAGGAAGAGCACGAGCGCCGACCAGGACAGCGAGTTGGTCACCGCCGCCCAGCCGACGAAGACCGGCATGCAGCCGGCGATGCCGCCCCAGACGATGTTCTGCGCGGTGCGCCGCTTCAGGCCCAGCGTGTAGACGAACACGTAGAAGAGGAGCGCGGCCAGCGCCAGCCCGGAGGCCAGCGGGTTGACCAGCAGCCAGAGCCAGGCCGTGGAGAGCACGGCCAGCGAGATGCCGAAGACCAGCGCCTCGCGCGGCGAGACCATGCCGGTCACCAGCGGGCGGCGCTCGGTCCGCGACATCACGGCGTCGATGTCCCGGTCGATGTACATGTTGAGGGCGTTGGCGCCGCCGGCCGAGAGGTACCCACCGACCACCACCCAGACGACCAGCAGCGGATCGGGCACGCCACGCTGCGCCAGGAACATCACCGGGACGGTGGTGATCAGCAGCAGTTCGATGATCCGGGGCTTCGTCAGCGCGACGAACGCCCCGACGCGGGCCCCGAACGGCCTGCGGGCAGGGGAAGTCCCCAGCACCCCGGCAGGACGGGATTCAACGGCGGTCACGGACACCCCAACTCACGGTGAATCTTCACAGGCGTCCCCGGAACCAGAACGTGCCGAATCCGTCCGCACTGCGCGTACCACGCCACCTTAGACGCTCCATATACCGGGACCGGCGCCGGGGTCCTCCGGCGAGGCGGAACCGCACACCGCCGGGTGAATCGTGGCAAAGCGGCCCCGTCCCCCGTCCTGCCCTCCTGACGGGCCGTCGGACGGGTTCCGGGTGAGGGTGGACGGTGAGCAGGTGACACGGTCCACCGGAATCCCGGGAGGTACGTCCGGGATGTCCTGCCACGCAGGGTGAAGGCCCGCCCGGGCGGTAGGCTCGCACAGAGAAGCGGGATCAACCCTCCGTGACCGGAACCAACGAGACGTCAGGTCCACAGCGCCGTGGCCGGCCCGGTCCATCACGGGGTCACTCTTCACATGGAAGGAGCCCTGAGAAAGGGTGAGCACCACGCCGAACGCATTCGAGTGGACCGAGCTGGACCAGCGGACCGTCGACACCGCCCGTGTCCTGGCCATGGACGCAGTCCAGAAGGTCGGCAACGGGCACCCGGGGACGGCCATGTCGCTGGCCCCCGCCGCGTACGTCATCTTCCAGCGCTTCCTGCGCCACGACCCGACCGACCCCGCGTGGGCCGGCCGTGACCGCTTCGTCCTCTCCCCCGGTCACACCTCCCTGACGCTCTACACCCAGCTCTACCTGTCCGGTTACGGGCTGTCGCTGGACGACCTGAAGGCCTTCCGGGTCGCGGGCAGCCGCACCCCGGGCCACCCGGAGCACGGTCACACCGCCGGGGTCGAGACCACCACCGGCCCGCTGGGCCAGGGCATCGGCAACGCGGTGGGCATGGCGATGGCCGCCCGCTACGAGCGCGGCCTGTTCGACCCCGAGGCCCCCGCGGGCACCTCCCCGTTCGACCACACCGTCTGGGCCATCGTCAGCGACGGCGACCTGGAGGAGGGCATCTCGGCCGAGGCCTCCTCGCTGGCCGGCCACCAGAAGCTGGGCAACCTGGTCGCGCTCTACGACGACAACCACATCTCGATCGAGGGCGACACCGAGACCGCCTTCTCCGAGGACGTGCTCGCGCGCTACGAGGCGTACGGCTGGCACGTGCAGCGGATCACCCAGAAGGCCGACGGCGACGTGGACGTCCACGCGCTGGCCGCCGCGCTGGACGCCGCCAAGGCCGAGACCGGGCGCCCGTCGATCATCGCGATGCGCACCATCATCGCCTGGCCGGCCCCGGACGCCCAGAACACCGCCAAGGCGCACGGCTCCGCGCTCGGCGACGCCGAGATCGCCGCCACCAAGAAGGTGCTGGGCTTCGACCCGACCAAGACCTTCGAGGTCTCGGACGCGGTCATCGACCACGCCCGCGAGGTCGTCCAGCGCGGCAAGGCCGGCCGGGCCGCGTGGGAGAAGGGTTTCCACGCCTGGCGCGAGGCCAACCCGGAGCGGGCCGCCGAGTTCGACCGGATCTCCATCGGCGAGCTGCCGGACGGCTGGGAGAAGGCCGTCCCGGTCTTCCCGGCCGGCAAGGAGGTCGCCACCCGCAAGGCCTCCGGCGACACCCTCAAGGCGCTCGGCGCGGTCATCCCCGAGCTCTGGGGCGGTTCGGCCGACCTGGCCGAGTCCAACCTGACCACGATCGACGAGGACAGCTCCTTCCTGCCGGAGGGGAACCCGCTCAAGTCGGCCTCCCCGTACGGCCGGACGATCCACTTCGGGATCCGCGAGCACGCCATGGGCTCGACCATGAACGGCATCGCGCTGCACGGGAAGACCCGCGTCTTCGGCGGCACCTTCCTGGTCTTCGCCGACTACATGCGCCCGGCGGTCCGGCTGGCCGCGCTGATGAAGCTGCCGGTCACCTACGTCTGGACGCACGACTCGATCGGCCTCGGCGAGGACGGCCCGACCCACCAGCCGGTGGAGCACCTGGCCTCGCTGCGCGCCATCCCGGGCCTGGCCATGGTCCGCCCGGCCGACGCCAACGAGACCGCCGTCGCCTGGCGCACCGTGCTGGAGCGTCAGACCAGCCACCCCGGCCCGGTCGGCCTGGCGCTGACCCGCCAGGGCGTCCCGACCTGGGACCGCGAGGTCTTCGGCTCCGCCGAGGGCACCGCCAAGGGCGGCTACGTGCTGGCCGAGGCCTCCGACGCGGCGCCCAAGGTGATCCTGATCGGCACCGGCTCCGAGGTGCAGCTGGCCGTCCAGGCCCGCGAGGAGCTGGAGGCCGACGGCATCCCCACCCGGGTCGTCTCGATGCCCTCGATCGAGTGGTTCAACGAGCAGGACCAGGCGTACCGGGACAGCGTGCTGCCGCCGAACGTCAAGGCCCGGGTCTCGGTCGAGGCGGGCATCGCCCAGGGCTGGCGCGAGCTGGTCGGCGACGCCGGCCGGATCATCAGCCTGGAGCACTTCGGCGCCTCGGCCGACTACAAGGTCCTCTTCCGCGAGTTCGGCCTGACCGCCGACGCCGTGGCCAACGCCGCCCGCGCCTCGCTGCGCACCGTCGAGGCCATCTCGCGCTAGTCACCACCGGGGGTGAGGGGTCCGTCCGGACCTCTCACCCCTTCCTGACTTCCCATCAGATCAGAAGAGGAATTGAGCACCATGACTGACGCACTGAAGCGCCTCAGCGACGAGGGCGTGGCGATCTGGCTGGACGACCTGAGCCGTGACCGGCTGAACTCCGGGAACCTGGCCGAGCTGGTGCAGAGCAAGCACGTGGTCGGCGTCACCACCAACCCGACCATCTTCCAGAAGGCCATCGGCGGCGGCAGCGAGGCCTACGCCGGCCAGCTGCGCGACCTGGCGGTCCGCAAGGTCACCACCGACGAGGCGATCCGCATGATCACCACCTCGGACGTGCGCGACGCGGCCGACGTGCTGCGCCCGGTCTACGACGCGAGCAACGGCCGCGACGGCCGGGTCTCCATCGAGGTCGACCCGCGGCTGGCCCACGAGACCGCCGCGACGGTGGCCGAGGCCAAGCAGCTGTGGTGGCTGGTGGACCGCCCCAACGTGCTGATCAAGATCCCCGCCACCAAGGCCGGCCTGCCCGCCATCGCCGAGGTGCTCGGCAAGGGCATCAGCGTCAACGTCACGCTGATCTTCTCCCTCGAGCGCTACCGCGCGGTGATGGACGCCTACCTGACGGGCCTGGAGACGGCCAAGGCCGCCGGCCTGGACCTGTCCCAGATCGAGTCGGTCGCCTCCTTCTTCGTGTCCCGCGTGGACACCGAGATCGACAAGCGCCTCGACAAGATCGGTGGCGACGCCAAGGAGCTGCGCTCCAAGGCCGCGCTGGCCAACGCCCGCCTCGCCTACCAGGCGTACGAGGAGGTCTTCGGCGGCGAGCGCTGGAAGGCGCTGGAGGCCACGGGTGCCAAGCCGCAGCGTCCGCTCTGGGCCTCCACCGGTGTCAAGGACCCGAACCTCCCGGACACCCTGTACGTGACCGAGCTGGTCGCCCCGGGCACCGTCAACACCATGCCCGAGGGCACCCTGGACGCCACCGGCGACCACGGCGTGGTCACCGGTGACACCATCACCCCCAACTACGCCGACGCCCAGGGCGTGATGGACGCCATCGCCGCCGCCGGCGTGGATTACGACGACGTGGTCCAGGTGTTGGAGGACGAGGGAGTCCAGAAGTTCGAGCAGTCCTGGAACGAGCTGCTGGACACCGTCACCGCCTCGCTGGCCGCGCTTTCGAACAAGCACGGCGCCGACGAGAACTGACACCCGCTCACACCGACGTTCACGAAGCGGAGTTCACCACCAGTGAGCACTGAAACCTTCCCCGACCTGTCCGGGGCCGAGGGCGAGCAGGGCGAACCCCCGCTCGCGCCCTCGAATCCGCTGCGTGACCCCGCAGACCGACGGCTCCCGCGCATCGCGGGGCCGTCGGGCCTGGTCATCTTCGGGGTCACCGGCGACCTGTCGCGCAAGAAGCTGATGCCGGCCATCTACGACCTGGCCAACCGCGGCCTGCTGCCGCCGGGCTTCTCGCTCGTCGGCTTCGCCCGCCGCGAGTGGGAGGACGAGGACTTCGCCAAGGAGGTCCACGACGCGGTCAAGCAGCACGCCCGCACCCCCTTCCGCGAGGAGGTCTGGCAGCAGCTCGCCAAGGGCATGCGCTTCGTGCAGGGCACCTTCGACGACGACGAGGCGTTCGAGCACCTGCGCAAGACCATCACCGAGCTGGACGAGGCGCAGGGTACCGGGGGCAACTTCGCCTTCTACCTGTCCGTCCCGCCCAGCGCCTTCCCGATCGTGGTGAAGCAGCTCAAGAAGCACGGGCTGGCCGACCCGCCGGCCGGCTCCTGGCGCCGCGCGGTGATCGAGAAGCCGTTCGGCCACGACCTGGCCAGCGCCCAGGAGTTGAACCGGATCGTCCACGAGGTCTTCCCCCGTGACGAGGTCTTCCGGATCGACCACTACCTCGGCAAGGAGACCGTCCAGAACATCCTGGCGCTCCGTTTCGCCAACTCGATGTTCGAGCCGATCTGGAACCGGTCCTACGTGGACCACGTGCAGATCACCATGGCCGAGGACATCGGCATCGGCGGCCGGGCCGGGTACTACGACGGCATCGGCTCCGCCCGTGACGTCATCCAGAACCACCTGCTCCAGCTGATGGCGCTCACCGCCATCGAGGAGCCGGCCTCCTTCCACCCCAAGGCGCTGGTGGCCGAGAAGCTCAAGGTGCTCAGCGCCGTCCGGCTCCCGGCCGAGCTGGGCGAGCACACCGTGCGCGGCCAGTACGCGGCCGGCTGGCAGGGCGGCGAGGAGGTGGTCGGCTACCTGGACGAGGACGGCATCAACCCCGAGTCCAAGACCGACACCTACGCCGCCATCAAGCTGGAGATCAACAACCGCCGCTGGGCCGGGGTGCCGTTCTACCTGCGCACCGGCAAGCGGCTGGGCCGCCGGGTCACCGAGATCGCGGTGGTCTTCCAGCGCGCCCCGTACCTGCCGTTCGACTCCTACGCGACCGAGGAGCTGGGGCAGAACGCCCTGGTCATCCGGGTCCAGCCGGACGAGGGCGTCACCGTGCGGTTCGGCTCCAAGGTGCCGGGCACCTCCTTCGAGGTCCGCGACGTCACGATGGACTTCGCCTACGGCGAGTCCTTCACCGAGTCCAGCCCGGAGGCGTACGAGCGGCTCATCCTGGACGTGCTGCTCGGTGACGCCAACCTGTTCCCGCGCCACCAGGAGGTCGAGCTCTCCTGGCAGATCCTCGACCCGATCGAGCAGTACTGGGACACCCACGGCAAGCCCGCCCAGTACCCCTCCGGCACCTGGGGCCCCGCTGAGGCGGACGAGATGCTCGCACGAGACGGCAGGAGCTGGCGCCGGCCATGAAGACCGACCTCACCAACACCACCTCCAGCAAGATCAACGCGGCCCTGATGGACGCCCGCCGGGAGAGCGGCTCCACCGCGGCCGGCATGGTCCTCACCCTGGTGATCGTGACCGACGAGGGCAGCGCGTACGACGCCCTCAAGGCCGCCAACGACGCCTCCCGCGAGCACCCCTCGCGCATCCTGGCCGTCATCAAGCGGGCCGGCCGCTCGCCGCGGGCCCGGGCCGAGACCAGGCTCGACGCGGAGATCCTGGTCGGCACCGACGCCGGCTCGGGCGAGACCGTCATCCTCCGGATGCACGGCGAACTCGCCTCGCACGCCCAGTCGGTGGTCCTCCCGCTGCTGCTGCCGGACGCCCCCGTGGTGCTCTGGTGGCCGGAGAACGCCCCGCTGCACCCCGCCCAGGACCCGCTCGGCGCGCTGGCCCAGCGTCGGATCACCGACGCCGTCACCGCCGAGTCCCCGGTCGGGCAGCTGGCCCAGCGGGCCGCCAGCTACACCCCCGGCGACACCGACCTGGCCTGGACCAGGATCACCGGCTGGCGCTCCATGCTGGCCGCCGCGCTGGACCAGCGGGTGGTCACCATCACCTCCGCCGTGGTCGAGGGCGAGTCGTACAACCCGAGCGTCGAGCTGCTCGGCCTCTGGCTGACGAACCGTCTGCGGGTGCCGGTGGAGCGGGTGGTGACGGCCGGTCCGGGCATCACCTCGGTGACCCTGCGGACCGAGGACGGCGACATCGTCCTGGACCGCCCGGACGGCCTGATGGGCACCCTGTCGATGCCCGGTGCGCCGGACCGTCAGGTCGCCCTCAAGCGGCGGGAGACGGCCGAGCTGATCGCCGAGGAGCTGCGCCGGCTCGACCCGGACGACATCTACGCGGCCGCCGTGAAGACGCCGATCGAGCGTCTGAAGGAGCCCAGGTCGGAGCAGGTGACGGCTGCTCCGGTCGTCGAGGCCGCCGTCGCCGCCCCGGCCCGGGTCACCGCCCGGGTCGAGGAGACGGCCGCGGCCCCGGAGGTCACTGCGGCCCCGGAGGTCTCGGAGGCGCCGAAGGCCCCGGCCCGCAAGGCCCCGGCCAAGAAGGCGGCCACCACCGCCAAGGCCCCGGCCAAGAAGGCCACCCCGGCCAAGGCCCCGGCCGCCAAGAAGGCCACCACCCGGAAGAAGGCCGGCTCGTGAGCACGGCCTCCACTCCCCAACTGGTGGTCCACGGCGACAAGGAGCTGATGGCCCAGGCCGCCGCGGCCCGGCTGATCACCCGGATCGTGGACGCCCAGGCCGCCCGCGGCACCGCCTCGGTGGTGCTCACCGGCGGCCGCAACGGCAACGCGCTGCTGGCCGCCATCGCCGCCTCCCCGGCCCGGGACGCGGTGGACTGGGCCCGGCTGGACATCTGGTGGGGCGACGAGCGCTACCTCCCCGCCGGTGACCCGGAGCGCAACGCCACCCAGGCCCGGGCCGAGCTGCTGGACTCCCTGCCGCTCGACCCGGCCCGGGTGCACGAGATGCCCGCCTCGGACGGCCCGGACGGTTCGGACGTCGAGTCCGCCGCCGAGCGGTACGCCGAGGAGCTGGCGAAGGCCGCCGGGCGCGGCCCGGTGCCGGAGTTCGACGTGCTGCTGCTCGGCGTCGGCCCGGACACCCACGTCGCCTCGCTGTTCCCCGAGCACCCCGGTGTGCGGGAGACCGAGCTGACCGTGGTCGGGGTCCGGGGCGCGCCCAAGCCCCCGCCCACCCGGGTCTCGCTGACCCTGCCCGCCATCCGCTCGGCCCGCGAGGTCTGGCTGCTGGCGGCCGGCGAGGACAAGGCCGGGGCCGTCGCCCTGGCCCTCTCCGGCCCGGGCGAGCTGCTGGCCCCGGCCTCGGCCGCCCAGGGCACCGTCCGCACCCTCTGGCTGCTGGACCGGGCGGCGGCGGCGAAGATCCCGCCGCAGCTGTACCCCCCGGCCTCGGCCTGATCCTGAGTACGCGTCAGGGCCCGGCTTCCGAAGGGAAGCCGGGCCCTGACGCGTACGCGCTGTGGTTGACGCCCGGTCAGACCGGGGGGATCAGATCTCGCCTCGGAGCTTGGCCAGCGCCTCGGCCAGGATGGCCTCGCCGTCGGCGTCGGTGCGACGCTCCCGGACGTAGGCGAGGTGGGTCTTGTAGGGCTCGTTCCGCGAGGGCGCGGGCGGGTTGTGCTCGTCCTGACCCGCCGGGAAGCCGCACCGCGGGCAGTCCCAGGTGTCCGGGATGACCGCCTCGGCGGCGAAGCTCGGCTTGGTCTCGTGCTTGTTCGCGCACCAGAAGGAGATCCGGTTGCGGGGGGCGGACTCGCCGCGCTCCGCCTCGCCCATCGGGCCGGCGCCGACTCTGCTACCACGAATGGCGTTGCCACTTGCCACGGTCTGACTCCCTGCGAAGGCTTACTGGTGCGTTGCGATCTAGGCCGCTGCCCGGGATAAGGAGCTGGAACGCCCACGCCCGGTGGCGAAGTCGTCCTAGTGTAAGCAGCGGTTAAGGATCTGTCCGCACCGCTCCCGGCTCTTCACCGCTTTCGAGCATAAGCCGCGATCCGACGCCACGTCAGGAGTCCGGCAGTACCCGCAGGACCCGAAGTACGGTGTCAGCTCTTGTACTTGAGCACCAGGCCGAGCACCACGATGCTGGCGAACCAGCCGAGGCCGACGATGATGGTGATCCGGTCGAGGTTGCGCTCGGCCACCGCGGAGCCGCCGCCGGTGGACATCGCGCCGCCACCGAACATGTCGGAGAGACCGCCGCCCTTCCCCTTGTGCAGCAGCACCAGGAGGATCATCAGCAGGCTGAAGACGATCAGGCTAATCGTGAACCCGAGAACCACAGCGGGACCAATCTCTCGTATCTTCGGCGAAGGGGCCGGGCCGCCCGAAGCGGTCCCGGCCCCAAAGCCTACGTTGCCGGTGGGGCGTTAGCCTACTGCCTGGTCACGGTAGCGCACGATCTTGACGAACTCGTCGGCGTCCAGCGAGGCACCGCCGATCAGCGCACCGTCCACGTCGGGCTTGGCCATCAGGCCGGCCGCGCTGGACGACTTCACCGAACCGCCGTACAGCACACGGACCTTGCCGGCCAGCTCGGCCGAGTACAGCTCGCCCATGCGGACCCGGATCGCCGCGCAGACCTCCTGCGCGTCCTCCGGGGTGGCCACCTCGCCGGTGCCGATCGCCCAGACCGGCTCGTACGCGACCACGACGGACTCGGCGTCAGAGGCCGGGACGCCGTCCAGCGCACCGTCCAGCTGGGCCAGGGTGTACTCGACGTGGGTGCCGGCCTTGCGGATGTCCAGTGGCTCGCCGACGCACAGGATCGGGGTGATCCCGTTCCGGTAGGCGGCCTTGACCTTGGCGTTGACGATCTCCTCGTTCTCGCCGTGGTACTGGCGGCGCTCCGAGTGGCCGATGGCCACGTAGGCGCACTTGAGCTTGGAGAGCATCGGGCCGGAGACCTCGCCGGTGTACGCACCGGAGTCGTGCGCCGAGAGGTCCTGGGCGCCGTACTTGAGCTTCAGCTTGTCGCCGTCCACCAGGGTCTGCACGGAGCGCAGGTCGGTGAAGGGCACCAGGACGGCGACCTCGACGGCCTCGTAGTCCTTGTCGGCCAGCGAGAACGCCAGCGCCTGGGTGTGGCGGATGGCCTCGAAGTGGTCGAGGTTCATCTTCCAGTTGCCCGCCATCAGCGGGAGACGGTCCGTCATGTGTCAGTCCTCCAGGGCGGCGAGACCGGGGAGGGTCTTGCCCTCCAGGTACTCGAGGCTGGCGCCACCGCCGGTCGAAATGTGCCCGAACTCGTTCTCGTCGAAGCCCAGGATGCGGACGGCGGCGGCGGAGTCGCCACCACCGACCACGGTGAACGCGTCACTGTCCAGCAGCGCCTGCGCGACGGCCTTGGTGCCCTCGGCGAAGGCCGGGTGCTCGAAGACGCCGACCGGGCCGTTCCAGAACACGGTCTTCGCGTCGGCCAGCTTCTCGGCGAACAGCTGCTGGGTCTTCGGGCCGATGTCCAGGCCCTCCTTGTCGGCGGGGATCTTGTCCGCGTCGACGATCTCGAAGTCCTCGACCGGGGCGTGCGTCTTGGTGTCCGGGAAGCTGGCGGAGATCGCCACGTCGACCGGGATCACGAACTCGACGCCGTTGGCCTTGCCCCGCTCCAGGTACTCCAGGACGGTCGGGATCTGGTCCTTCTGCAGCAGCGAGATGCCGACCTCGTGGCCCAGTGCCGCGAGGAAGGTGTACGCCATGCCGCCGCCGATCAGGATGCGGTCGGCCTTGCCCAGCAGGTTGTCGATGACGCCGACCTTGTCGGAGACCTTGGAGCCGCCGAGCACCACCACGTACGGGCGCTCCACCTCGTCGGTCAGGCGCTTGAGCACGCCGACCTCGGTGGCGATCAGGTCGCCGACCGCGTGCGGCAGGCGCTTGGGCAGGTCGTAGACCGAGGCGTGCTTGCGGTGCACCGCACCGAAGCCGTCGCCCACGTAGAGGTCGGCCAGCGCGGCGAGTTCGTCGGCGAAGGCGCCGCGCTCGGCGTCGTCCTTCGCGGTCTCGCCGGCGTTGAAGCGCAGGTTCTCCAGCAGCGTGACCTCGCCGTCGGCCAGGGCGGCGACGGTGGCCTTCGCGCTCTCGCCCACGGTGTCGGTGGCGAAGGCCACCGGCCGGCCGAGGATCTCACCGAGGCGCACGGCGACCGGGGCGAGCGAGAACTGCGGGTCGGGCTCGCCCTTGGGGCGGCCCAGGTGGGAAGCGACGATCACCTTGGCACCGGCCGCGACCAGCTTGGCGATGGTCGGGGCGACGGCGCGGATGCGGCCGTCGTCGGTGATGGCACCGTTGGACAGCGGCACGTTCAGGTCGGCGCGGACGAACACCCGCTGGCCGTTGACCTGGAGGTCTTCGATCTTCTTCACGGTGGACGGATCTCCTGGGAAGAGGAGGTGGAAGCGGCACGACGGCGGACCGCTCGGCAGTGGCTACCCGGGGGTCCCGACCCGGGTGTGGGACAGAGCAGGGACCCGAACGCCAGGCGTCCGGGCCCTTGCTCACATCACATCAGCTTCCGCTGGATCAGAGCTGGCCACCGACGAGGGTGGTGAGGTTGACCAGGCGGTTCGAGTAACCCCACTCGTTGTCGTACCAGCCGAAGACCTTGACCTGGTTGCCCTGGACCATGGTCATCAGCGAGTCGAAGATCGTGGAGAACGGCGAGTTCACGATGTCGGAGGAGACGATCGGGTCCTCGGTGTACTGCAGGATGCCCTTGAGGGAGCCCTCGGAGGCCTTCTGGAAGGCCTCGTTGACCTCCTCGACGGTGACCTCGCGCTCGAGGGTGACCACCAGGTCGGTGATCGAGCCGGTCGGGACCGGGACGCGCAGCGAGGTGCCGTCCAGCTTGCCCTTCAGCTCGGGCAGGACCAGGGCGGTGGCCTTGGCGGCACCCGTCGAGGTCGGGATGATGTTGATGGACGCGGCGCGCGCACGACGCAGGTCCTTGTGCGGGAAGTCCAGGGTGACCTGGTCGTTGGTGAACGCGTGCACCGTGGTCATCAGGCCCTTGACGATGCCGAAGTTCTCCTGGAGAACCTTGGCCATCGGCGCCACGCAGTTGGTGGTGCAGGAGGCGTTGGAGATGACGGTGTGGTTCGCCGCGTCGTACTTCTCGTCGTTGACGCCCATCACGATGGTGACGTCCTCGTCCGTCGCCGGCGCCGAGATGATGACCTTCTTCGCACCGGCGGTGACGTGCTTCTTTGCAGCGTCCGCCTTGGTGAAGATGCCGGTGGACTCGATGACGACGTCCACGCCCAGCTCACCCCAGGGGAGGTTGGCCGGGTCGCGCTCGGCGATCACCTTGAAGGTGTGGCCGTCGACGGTGATGCTGTCGGCGGTGTGCGACACCTCGGCCTGGAGGGTTCCGAGGATCGAGTCGTACTTGAGGAGGTGCGCCAGGGTCTTGGTGTCGGTCAGGTCGTTCACGCCGACGATCTCGATGTCCGCGCCCTGGGACTTAACCGCACGGAAGAAGTTGCGGCCGATGCGGCCGAATCCATTGATGCCTACCCGGATCGTCACGAACCGATCTCCTTAGTGGGTACGCCGGTCTCCCGACGCGATGGAAATGGGATGTCCCCGACCACCTATGACCCTACCCCTCCGGGGCCTGCCTGGGCACATCGCCTCACCGCCACGGGCCAGCCCTGACAGGCTTCCGGGACCTTCTCGGGGCCTACGTCCCGGCCCCGCAGGGCAGTTGGGCCCGGCCTCCGGGGCACCTGACGGGGCGTCGGGTGCCACGAAGGCCGGTGTCCACCATGTGGACACCGGCCGTTCGGTGAGTGGGCCGCTGAGGCTCCGTCAGTTCATCGCCATCTCGTCGGTGAGGCTGGCCTCGGTGCTCGGCAGGCCGAGCTCGGAGGCGCGCTTGTCGGCCATCGCCAGCAGCCGGCGGATCCGGCCGGCCACCGCGTCCTTGGTGAGCGGCGGGTCGGCGAGCGCGCCGAGCTCCTCCAGCGAGGCCTGCTTGTGCTGCATCCGCAGCTGGCCGGCGGCCGCCAGGTGCTCCGGCACCTCCTCGCCGAGGATCTCCAGCGCCCGCTGCACCCGGGCACCGGCCGCCACCGCGGCCCGGGCCGAGCGGCGCAGGTTGGCGTCGTCGAAGTTGGCCAGCCGGTTGGCGGTGGCCCGCACCTCGCGCCGCATCCGGCGCTCCTCCCAGGCCAGCACCGACTCGTGCGCGCCGAGCCGGGTGAGCAGCGCGCCGATCGCGTCGCCGTCCCGGATCACCACCCGGTCCACCCCGCGCACCTCGCGGGCCTTGGCCGGGATGCCCAGCCGGCGGGCCGCGCCGACCAGGGCCAGCGCCGCCTCGGAGCCGGGGCAGGTGATCTCCAGGGAGGAGGAGCGGCCCGGCTCGGTCAGCGAGCCGTGCGCCAGGAAGGCACCGCGCCAGGCGGCCTCCGCGTCACAGGTCGCGCCCGAGACCACCGCCGGGGGGAGCCCCCGGATCGGGCGCCCGCGCCCGTCCACCAGCCCGGTCTGCCGGGCCAGCAACTCACCGTCCTTCACCACCCGCACCACGTACCGGCTGCCGCGGCGCAGCCCGCCGGGGGCCATCACCACCAGGTCGGAGGAGTGCCCGAAGATCTCCAACAGGTCCTTGCGCAGCCTGCGGGCCGCAATGCCGGTGTCCAGCTCCGCCTCGATCACGATCCGGCCGCTCACGATGTGAAGCCCGCCCGCGAACCGGAGGATCGCCGAGACCTCTGCCTTGCGGCAGCAGGCCCGGGTGACGGGGAGCCGGCTGATTTCGTCCTTGACCGCTGCCGTCATCGCCATGGGCCGATCCTTCCATGTGTCCGGAAAATCCGGTCGTACGCAGCCGCCAACAGCTCCCGGTCGTGTCGCGGCGTCCCGTCCGCGGCGGCGACTTTGTCGAGCACCAGTGCGGCACCCATCCGTCCGGCGGCCTTCTCCAGTCCGGCCAGGTCCGCCTGGCCGAAGGCGCCACCGGTGACGGCGCGCTCGTCGACAAGGATCGCATCCACCGAGAGCCCCGGAGCGTGGTCCGCGAAGACCTCCAGGTGGCGCTGCGGGGTGAAGCCCTCGGTCTCGCCGGGCTGCGGGGCCAGGTTGAGGGTGAGCAGGCGGCGGGCCCGGGTGTCGGAGAGCGCCGCGGCCAGCTCGGGCACCAGCAGGTGGGGCAGCACGCTGGTGAACCAGGAGCCGGGGCCGAGCACCACCCAGTCCGCGTCCAGCACCGCCTTGACCGCCTCCGGGACGGCCGGGGGCTCCTCGGGCAGCAGACGGATGGACTCCACCGTGCCGGGGGTGACGGCCACGTGGGCCTGGCCCCGGACGGCGGTCATCCGGGCCGGGTGCGCCGGGTCGTGCCCGCGCACCTCGGCCTCGATGTCCAGCGGCACCGCCGACATGGGCAGCACCCGGCCCTGCACGTTGAGCAGCTTGCCGACCCAGTCCAGCGCGGCCACCGGATCGCCGAGCTTCTCCCAGAGGGCGACGATCAGCAGGTTGCCCACCGCGTGGCCGCCGAGCTCGCCGTCGCCGGTGAAGCGCTGCTGGATCACCTCGGACCAGGTCCGGCCCCACTCGTCGTCCCCGCAGAGCGCGGCCAGCGCCTTGCGCAGGTCGCCCGGCGGGAGCACGCCCAGCTCGGCCCGGAGCCGGCCGCTGGAGCCACCGTCGTCGGCGACGGTGACCACGGCGGTCAGCTCGGTGGTCAGCCGGCGCAGCGCGGAGAGCGAGGCGGACAACCCCTGGCCGCCGCCGAGCGCCGTGATCCTCGGCGCACGCCGCTGCCGCGCCGGTGCCTGCCCTGCCACCGAGTGCCCCACCACTGCCACGCCGACCCCAGTCCGTCGTTCCGCCATGCCTGTAGGAGCGACAGCGGGACCGGATCCGTCACTCCCCGGTGGTGAGAGCCCCGGTGGTCACTCCCTGCCCATGTCGCGGTGGACCAGCACCGTCTCGACGCCGTCCGCGATCAGACGCTTCGTCAGACGCTCGGACATCGCGACGCTGCGATGCTTCCCACCGGTGCAGCCTACGGCAAGGGTCATGTACCGCTTGCCCTCCCGGCGGTAGCCCTCCGTGACGATCTTGAGGAGCTCGGCGTAGCCGTTCAGGAACTCGTTCGACCCCGGCTGCTGGAAGACGTAGTCGGCCACGTCCGGGTCGGTGCCGGTGCGGGCCCGCAGCTCGGGGACCCAGTGCGGGTTCGGCAGGAAGCGGCAGTCCACCACCAGGTCGGCGTCGACCGGCAGGCCGTACTTGAAGCCGAAGGACATCACGGTGGCGCGCAGCTCGGGCTCGTCGTGGTCGGCGAACTGGGCGTCCAGCTTGGCCCGGAGCTGATGGACGTTCAGGTCGGAGGTGTCGATCACCAGGTCGGCCTCGCCGCGCAGCTCGCGCAGCAGGTCGCGCTCGCGCTCGATGCCGTCCACGATCCGCCCGTCGGCCTGCAGCGGGTGCGGGCGGCGGACCGACTCGAAGCGGCGCACCAGGGCGTCCTCGGAGGACTCCAGGAAGACCACCCGGAGGCGGACGCCGCGCTTCTCCAGCTCCTCCAGCGAGGTGAGCAGGTCGTCGAAGAACTTCCGCCCGCGGACGTCCACCACCACGCCGATCCGGGGCACCGCGCCCTGGGATCGCGCGCCGAGGTCGACCATGGTCGGGATGAGGGCCGGGGGGAGGTTGTCCACCACGAACCAGCCCAGGTCCTCCAGGCACTTGGCGGCGGTGCTCCGCCCCGCTCCGGACATGCCGGAGATGATCACCAGTTCCGGGGAGTTCTCTCCGCCACCCGTCTTCTGGGTGGTTCCCCCGTGGTCTGCCGCAGTCACTTCTGGTCCCCGCTCTCGGTACTTCCGTACTCGCTGCTGTCGTCGTCCATGCTGTCGTCAATGATCTCGCCGGTGGCGGTGTTCACCGCCGGAGCGGCCGGTGTACGGACGGCCAATGCCGCGACAACAGTCTCCGCCGTGTGCCGGCCGATGCCCGGCACCTCGCAGATCTCCGCCACGGTGGCGGCCCGCAGTTTCTTCAACGAGCCGAAGTGCTTGAGCAGCGCCTGGCGGCGAGTCTCGCCGAGGCCGGGGACGGAGTCCAGCTCCCCCGCCGTGAGCCGCTTGGCACGCTTGCCGCGCTGGTACGCGATGGCGAAACGGTGCGCCTCGTCGCGGACCCGCTGGAGCAGGTAGAGGCCCTCGCTGGAGCGCGGCAGCACCACCGGGTCGTCCTGGCCGGGCAGCCAGACCTCCTCCAGGCGCTTGGCCAGCCCGCAGACCGCCACGTCGTCGATGCCCAGCTCCTCCAACGCCCGCTGCGCGGCGGCCACCTGGGGCTGCCCGCCGTCGACCACCACCAGCTGCGGCGGGTAGGCGAAGCGCTTGGGGCGGCCGTCCTCGGTGCGCGGGCCGCTCGGCTCCTCGGCGTCCTCCTCGGGGACGGCCCACTCCCCCGTCTGCTCGCGCTCCTGGAGGTAGCGGCGGAACCGACGGGTGATCACCTCGTGCATCGAGCGGACGTCGTCCTGCCCCTCGAAGCCCTTGATCTGGAACCGCCGGTACTCGCCCTTGCGCACCAGGCCGTCCTCGAAGACCACCATCGAGGCGACCACGTCCTGGCCCTGGAGGTGGGAGATGTCGAAGCACTCGATCCGCAGCGGCACCGAGTCCAGCTCCAGCGCCTCGGAGATCTCCTGGAGCGCCCGGCTACGGGTCGTCAGGTCGGAGGCGCGCTTGGTCTTGTGCAGCACCAGCGACTGCTGGGCGTTCTTCTGCACGGTGGCCATCAGGTCCTTCTTGTCCCCGCGCTGCGGCACCCGCAGGTCCACCTGGGCGCCGCGCAGGCCGGTCAGCCACTCCTGCACCGGGCCGGCCGGCTCCGGCAGGGCCGGCACCAGCACCTCGCGCGGGACGGACTCCGCCCCGGAGCCGCCGCCGTAGAGCTGCTGGAGCGCGTGCTCCACCAGCCCGGCGGTGTCCACGTCCTCGACCTTGTCGGTGACCCAGCCGCGCTGGCCGCGGACCCGGCCGCCGCGGACGTGGAAGATCTGGACGGCCGCCTCCAGCTCGTCCTCGGCCAGCGCCAGCAGGTCGGCGTCGGTGCCGTCGCCGAGCACCACCGCGTTCTTCTCCATCGCGCGCCTGAGCGCGCCCAGGTCGTCGCGCAGCCGGGCGGCCTTCTCGTACTCCATCGCGGCGGCCGCCTGCTGCATCTCCTGCTCCAGCCGGCGCAGGTGGTTGCCCGTCCGGCCGGCCATGAAGTCGCAGAACTCCTCGGCCAGTTCGGCGTGGTCCTCGGCGGAGATCTTGCCGACGCAGGGCGCCGCGCACTTGCCGATGTAGCCGAGCAGGCAGGGGCGGCCGATCTGCCGGGCCCGCTTGAACACCCCGTTGGAACACGTCCGCACCGGGAAGACCCGGAGCATCAGGTCGACCGTCTCGCGGATCGCCCAGGCGTGCCCGTACGGACCGAAGTAGCGCACGCCCTTCTTGTGCGCCCCGCGCATCACCTGGACCCGCGGGTACTCGTCGTTCATGGTGACCGCGAGCTCCGGATAGCTCTTGTCGTCCCGGTACTTGACGTTGAACCGCGGGTCGAACTCCTTGATCCAGGAGTACTCCAGCTGCAGCGCCTCGACCTCGGTGGCCACCACCGTCCACTCCACCGAGGCGGCCGTGGTGACCATCGTCGCGGTGCGCGGGTGCAGGTTGGCCACGTCCTGGAAGTACGAGGAGAGCCGGGGCCGCAGGCTCTTGGCCTTCCCCACGTAGATGACCCGGCCGTGCCCGTCACGGAACTTGTAGACACCGGGCGAGGTCGGAATGGCCCCGGGAGCGGGCCGGTACGTGGAGGGGTCTGCCATAGTCCCCTACCGTACCGACCCGGACCGACACCCCGGGGCACTGTCCGTCAGCTAGTGCCGGGCCCGGCACTAGGCACCGATCGAGCTCAACACCTCCTGGGCGGCGCGGGCGCCCTCGGTGGCACCGCCCTCCATGTAGCCCTGGAAGTCGTAGGAGGTGTGCTCGCCGGCGAAGTGCAGGCGGCCCTGGGCGGTGCCCTCGTAGCCGGCGCAGGTGGTCAGGTAGCCGACCGGCCAGCAGGAGTAGGCGCCGAGGGTGGTGGGGTTGAGGTGCCAGGCGGAGAGGGTGGCCCTGCCGGTCCAGGCGGCCTTGGTGCCGGGCCAGAGGCGGTCGATCTGGGTGAGGCGGTCGGTGGCCATGGCCCGGGTGTAGGCGTTGGTGGCGTCGGTGAAGGGGGCGCCGGGGGTGAGCGAGCGGGCCGGGGTGCCGCCGTGGTACTGGACCAGGATGCCGCCGGGTCCGGGCTGACCCTTCGTCACGTCCCACGCCTGCTGGAAGGGCTGGTCGCTGAAG
The DNA here is from genome assembly GCF_055584905.1 of Kitasatospora sp. NPDC088742. Lineage (NCBI taxonomy): Bacteria > Bacillati > Actinomycetota > Actinomycetes > Kitasatosporales > Streptomycetaceae > Kitasatospora > Kitasatospora sp. NPDC088742. The sequence continues at coordinate 124,908 of NZ_JBVJLD010000004.1, forward strand.
CACTCGCCGCCGGAGACCCCGGGCCACGGCCCGGTGCCGGTCCACGGGCGGCTGCCGGTCTGCATGTTGAGCTTGGTGCAGAAGCCCATGGTCATGTCGGTGAGCACCCGCCGCATCATCGGGTCCAGCCCGGCCCCGGTGAGGTCGACGCGCTGTTGGAGCACCGGCAGCGGCAGCGCCAGGACGGTGTGGTCGGCGGTGACGGCCTTGGTCCCGCCACCGTCGAGGCGGAAGGTGAGGGTCTGGCTGCCGTCGGCGTTGCGGGTGACGGCGAGCAGGGTGTGGCCGGGCTGCACGGTGCCGGCCGGGAGGGCGGCCCGGATCGCCTTCGGCACCTGGTCGTTGCCGCCGGTGACGTGGTAGCGCTCGTCGCTGCCGCCCCAGATGTTGAAGCTGCCGGGGTTGGCCTGCCAGGAGAGCATCAGCAGCAGGGCGTAGGAGGACTGGGCGGTGGTGTCGGCGCCGTACTCGACCGCGTAGGCGACGTCCAGCAGCGCGCCGAGCCGGCTGGAGGTGCCGCCGGGCACCCGGCTCTCGATCCAGTCCCGTACGGACATCCGGTCCAGGGCCACGGCGGCCTGGTTGTAGTCGGCCCAGGTCGGCCCGGAGCCGCCGGCCTGGATGTCGTTCTTGATGGTCTGCCAGATTCCCTTGAACTCGGCGTTGGCGGTCTCCCTCGGGTAGTAGCTCCCCTGGAACTGCAGGGTCTGCTCGCCGTCCGAGAAGTGCCGGATCGAGGTGGTGGCCAGGCCGAAGCGCTGGCAGAGCCGGAGCATCGTGTGGTGCCCGGTGTCGATCAACTCGGCGCCGTACTCGGAGACCTGGCCGCCGGCCCAGTCGCTCTTGGAGTACATCCGGCCGCCGACCCGGCCGGTCTCGGCCTCGTAGACGGTGGCCGCGATGCCCTTGTCGGCCAGGGTGAGGGCGGCGTTCAGGCCGGAGATGCCGGCGCCGACGACGGCGATCCGGGGCGGGGTGCCCTTGTACTTGGCGTCGGCGGTGGCGGCACGGGCCTTCGGGGCGGCGGCGACCCCGGCCACGCCGAGCCCGAGCGCGGCGGCGCGGGCCAGCAGGGCACGGCGGGACGGGCCGTCGGGCTCGGCCAGCGCCTCGTCGCGGAAGCCGGCGTACTCGTCGGCGGGCAGGCGCAGCCGGTCGGCGGCGGCCTGGTCGGCCAGGGCGGAGCGGAGCAGGCGGGTGTGGGGGGTGCGGGCCATGTGGGGGTTCCCTCCTGATGGGGAATCGGCCGGTGCAGGGGGTGGCCCGGCCGTGGGGGCGGCCCGGGCGGGTGGTGACGGCGGGTCGGACGGGGGGTCAGACGGTGACGGGCTCTTCCTCGGTGCGCTCCTGGGCGTCCTCGACCACCAGTCGGCCCATCAGCTCGTACTTGGCCGGGTGCCGGGCCCGCATGTACAGCGCGAGGCCCAGGCCGCCGAGGAAGACGGCGCCGACGATCCACGGGATCAGCTTGAAGAGCAGGGTCTGCGAGGCGGCCCCGGCGGCGGTGTCCAGGTTGGCCACCAGCAGGCCGATGGCGGCCAGCATGCCGAGCCCGCCGAGCAGCGGGGCGGTGAAGGTGCGGAACCAGTGCCGGCTCTCGGGGTGGTTGCGGCGGAAGTAGGCGATCACCGCGAAGGAGCAGAGCGTCTGCACCACCAGCAGGGCGAGCGTGCCGAGGATGGCCATCAGGGTGTACAGCCCGGCGTACGGGTCCTGCCCGGCGATCCAGAAGCCGCCGACCACGGCCAGCGCGATCCCGGTCTGGGTGAAGGAGGCGACGTACGGCGAGCCGTGCCGGGGGTGGGTGCGGCCCAGCGCCGGGTGCAGGAAGCCCTCGCGGCCGATCGCGTAGAGGTAGCGGGAGGCGCACTGGTGGAAGGCCATGCCGCAGGCGAAGGCGCTGGTCACCATCAGCCACTGGAACGCGGTGACGGCCCAACCGCCCAGGTAGGTACGGGCGGGAGCGAGGAAGAGGTCCAGCGGGCTGCTGCTGGTGGCCAGGCCGACGGCCGCGTCCGGGGTGTCGGCGGCCAGCACCATCCAGGTGACGAAGGTGTACAGCACGCCGAGCGCCAGCACCGCGACCAGGGTGGCGCGCGGGATGATCCGGCGCGGGTCGCGGGACTCCTCGCCGTACATCGCGGTGGACTCGAAGCCGATCCAGGACCAGAAGCAGAAGAACAGGCCGACACCCGCGTTCACCCCGGCGAAGGCACCGGTCGGGTCGAGGGTGCCGAGGTGCAGCCCGGACGGGCCGCCGCCGTGCAGCAGGATCGAGGCGGCCAGCAGCACCAGCATCACCACCTCGCCGACCAGGAACAGCCCGAGCAGCTTGGATGCCACCTCCAGGTCGAAGTAGGAGAGCAGCGCGGTGACCGCCAGCATCGCCAGCGCATAGACCTGCCACGGGAGTTCGACGCCGAACTGGGCCTCGACGGTCTGCTGCCCGAAGTAGGCGAAGATCCCGACGATGGAGGCCTCGAAGACCACGTAGGCCAGCACCGCGAGCAGCCCGGAGGCCATCCCGGCGATCCGGCCGAGCCCGTGCGAGACGAAGCCGTAGAACGCCCCGGCGGTGGTGATGTGCCGGGCCATCGCCACGTACCCGACGGTGAAGACGGTGAGCACCACCGTCACGAAGACGAAGCCGGCGGGGGCGTGCACGCCGTTCCCGCCACCGACCACCACCGGCAGGTTGCCGGTCATCGCGGTGATCGGCGCCGCGGTGGCCAGCGCCATGAAGACCACGCCCGCCAGACCCACCGAGTTGGCTCTGAGCCGCTGCACGGTGGGCGGCGCGCTCTGCTGTTCGACTGCGGACACGGTGAACTCCACTGGGAGGCGGGGGGAGATGGGCCCGCCCAGTGTGGTGGCGATCACAGCACCGGGGCTCCGGTCAGGTTGTAGCCGCCCTCATCAAAGGATTGACGGCCTGTCACCTGGACGGCTGGGCCACCCGTGCGCGTGGTTGACGCCGTCCGGGCGCCTCACGCCCCCGTCCGGTTCAGCAGGTCCGTCCCCAGCGGCGTGATCGTGTGCAGCACCGCGCCGCCCCGTCGCTGGGTGGTGATCAGGTTGGCGTTGCGCAGCACCGTCGCGTGCTGGCTGGCCGAGGCCGCCGAGACGTTGAGGCGGCGGGCCAGTTCGGTGGTGGTGCAGCCGTCCGTCACCACGTCCAGGGCGGCGGCCCGGGTGCGGCCGAGCAGGGCGGTGAGGGAGTGCCGGGCCGTCGGGTCCGGGCTGAAGATCCCGGCTCCGGTCAGCGGGTCCCGCACGGTGGGGAAGGCGAGCACGTGGGCGGCGTCCGGGTCCATGGTGTCGGTCAGCAGCACCGGCGGGTCCCCCAGGAAGACCATCGGCGCCAGCACCAGGCCGCGCCCGCCCAAGGGGATGTCCAGGTCCCTCGGGTAGGTGACCTCCAGCACGGGGGCGCGCCAGCGGATGACGGGGCTGCAGAAGGTGTCGAGCAGCTGCTCCACGCCGCCGTCCAGCAGGGTGCGGGCCAGGTCGGCCCGGACGGCGTCCAGGTGGGCGCGGATCCGGCCCCAGTACGGGCCGACGGTGGCGTCGTGGGTGGCCCGCAGCGAGTCGGCCAGCCGCTGACGGGCACTCAGGTCGCCCTCCAGCAGGGCGCGGACCCACCGCTGGTCGGCCTGCGGGGTGGCGACGTGCCCGAGTTCGAGCCGGACCAGCTCGTCCGGGGCGCCGAGCAGCCGCTCGATGCCGGCCTCCACCGAGGGGTCGCTGCCGGTGAGCGCCCCGAGGTCCAGCCGCGGCCCGGGCCCGTTGACCAGCGAGGCCAGTGGCCGCAGCTCCTCGGCCAGCTGCCCGCCGAACTGCCGCCGCCAGGGCCGGAACTGGGTACAGCTGGTGGCCCCGGTGAGCTTCGCCAGCCCGTGGAAGGTCTCCGCCAACGGGCCCATGGTGGGCGCCACCCGCACGCGCGCCAGGTCGTCCGCCGTCAGATGGATACGCAGCACCTTTAAGCCTCCCCCGAAACCCCTGGTCAGTACCCCCGCCGACCCCGCAGGATCTCCCTTGTCGCCGCTGCCCGGTACGGGGGTACGGACAGCGGAGCGGCCCGGTCACGCCGTCCTCCACCGGCGCGGCCGGGCCCCCACGCGCCCTCTGCCGCCGGCTACTTGGTGACCTGGAAGGCCCCGTCCTTGACCGCGACCTGGTACTGCGGGAGCGGGCTGGGCGCCGGACCGTCCTTGACCGCGCCGTCGGCGATCGCGAACTTGCTGTAGTGGCAGGGGCAGTTGACGGTGCCGTCCTTGACCTCGTCCACCACGCAGCCCGCGTGGGTGCACTTGGCGCTGAAGGCCTTGTACTGCCCCTCGACCGGCTGCGTGACCACGATCTTCTGCTCGCGGTAGACCTTCCCGCCGCCCACCGGCACGTCGGCCACCGCACCGACCTGCACCGGCCCGGCCGCCGCGGCCGGCTGCTCCGAGGAGGCCGCGGAGCCGCAGGCCGTCACGGCGCCCGCTCCCCCGGCGGCGAGCACCGCGCCGCAGAGCAGGGTGCGGCGGCTGGGCCCGGCGGACGTGGTCTCGGTCATCGGTGAAGCTCCCTCGGCGAAGTGGGCTCGGCCCGGCTCGGATCAGCTCGGATCGGCTCGGCCCGGCCCGGCTCGGATCAGCTCGGATCGGCTCGGCCCGGCCCGGCTCGGATCAGCTCGCCGAAGTCTATGCCGGGACGACGGAAGGGCCGCCCCGTGGGGCGGCCCTTCTCGTACCGCTGTGCCTACTTCTTCGCCGCGACCCGCTTCCGGGGAGCGGCGGCCTTCTTCGCCGTCTTGGTGGCCTGGGCCGGCACTGGGGCGGCCGGGAGCAGGATGTCCCGGAGGAACTTGCCGGTGTGACTGGCCGTCACGGCGGCCACCTCCTCCGGGGTGCCCTCGGCGACCACCATGCCGCCGCCGGATCCGCCCTCGGGGCCCATGTCGACCAGCCAGTCGGCGGTCTTGATGACGTCGAGGTTGTGCTCGATGACGATGACCGTGTTCCCCTTCTCCACCAGACCGTCGAGGACCTTGATCAGCTTGCTGATGTCCTCGAAGTGCAGGCCGGTGGTGGGCTCGTCCAGCACGTAGACCGTGCGGCCGGTGGAGCGCTTCTGCAGCTCGGAGGCGAGCTTGACGCGCTGCGCCTCACCGCCGGAGAGGGTCGGCGCGGACTGGCCGAGCCGGACGTAGCCGAGGCCGACGTCGTTCAGCGTGCGCAGGTGGCGGGCGATCGAGGGGACGGCCTCGAAGAAGTGCATGGCCTCCTCGATCGGCATGTCCAGCACCTCGGCGATGGACTTCCCCTTGTAGTGCACCTCCAGCGTCTCCCGGTTGTACCGGGCGCCGTGGCAGACCTCGCACGGCACGTAGACGTCGGGCAGGAAGTTCATCTCGATCTTGATGGTGCCGTCGCCGGAGCAGTGCTCGCAGCGGCCGCCCTTCACGTTGAAGGAGAACCGGCCCTGGAGGTAGCCCCGGACCTTGGCCTCCTGGGTCTCCGCGAACAGCTTGCGGACGTTGTCGAAGACGCCGGTGTAGGTGGCCGGGTTGGACCGCGGGGTGCGGCCGATCGGCGACTGGTCGACGTGCACCACCTTGTCCACCAGCTCGGTGCCGGTGATCCGGGTGTGCCGGCCGGGGACGCTGCGCGCCCCGTTCAGCTCCCGGGCGAGGTGGGTGTAGAGGATGTCGTTGACCAGGGTGGACTTGCCGGAGCCGGAGACGCCGGTGATCGCGGTGAAGGTGCCGAGCGGGAAGCCGACCGTGACGTCCTGGAGGTTGTGCTCGCGGGCACCGTGCACCACCAGCTGGCGCTTCTTGTCCCGCGGGCGGCGGACCACCGGGGTCGGGATGGAGCGGCGGCCGGACAGGTACTGCCCGGTGATCGACTCCTCGTTCTCCAGCAGCTCCTTCATCGAGCCGGAGTGCACCACCTTGCCGCCGTGCTCACCGGCGCCGGGGCCGATGTCGACCACCCAGTCGGCGGTCTTGATGGTGTCCTCGTCGTGCTCGACGACGATCAGCGTGTTCCCGATGTCGCGGAGGCGGACCAGGGTCTCGATCAGGCGGTGGTTGTCCCGCTGGTGGAGGCCGATGGAGGGCTCGTCCAGCACGTAGAGCACGCCGACCAGGCCGGAGCCGATCTGGGTGGCCAGCCGGATGCGCTGGGCCTCGCCGCCGGAGAGGGTGCCGGCCGCGCGGTTGAGCGAGAGGTAGTCCAGGCCGACGTCGACCAGGAAGCGGAGCCGCTCGTTGACCTCCTTGAGCACCCGCTCGGCGATCTGCTTGTCCCGGGCGTTGAGCTTCATGCCGCCGAGGAACTCGGCGCAGTCGGCGATCGACATCCCGGAGACGTCCGCGATCGACTTGTCGAGGATGGTGACCGCCAGGATCACCGGCTTGAGCCGGGTGCCGTGGCAGGACGGGCAGGGCACCTCGCGCATGTAGCCCTCGAAGCGCTCGCGGCTGCTGTCGCTCTCCGACTCGGAGTGACGGCGCGTCACGAACGGGATCGCGCCCTCGAACGGCGCGGTGTACGAACGCTCGCGCCCGTAGCGGTTGTTGTACCGGACCTCGACCTGGGTCTTGTGGCCGTACAGCAGCGCCTTCTTGGCCCGCTGCGGCAGCCCGGCCCACGGCAGGTCGGTGCGGAAGCCGAGCTCGCCGGCCAGCGCGTCGGTGAGCCGGGAGAAGTACTCCTTGGTGTGGCCCTGGGACCACGGGTGGATCGCGCCCTCGTCGAGCGACTTCTCGTCGTCCGGGACGACCAGCTCCGGGTCGACCTCCATCCGGCTGCCCAGGCCCGAGCAGTCCGGGCAGGCGCCGAACGGCGAGTTGAAGGAGAACGAGCGGGGCTCCAGCTCCTCGAACGACACGTCGTCGTACGGGCAGTAGAGGTGCTCGGAGTACATCCGCTCGCGCTCCGGGTCGTCCTCCGCGAGGTCGACGAAGTCGAGCACCACCATGCCGCCGCCGAGCCGCAGCGCCGTCTCCACCGAGTCGGTGAGCCGGCGCTTGGCGGTGGACTTCACGGTGAGGCGGTCGACGACCACCTCGATGGTGTGCTTCTCCTGCTTCTTGAGCGTCGGCGGCTCGGTGAGCTGGACGGTGGCGCCGTCCACCCGGGCGCGGGCGTAGCCCTTGGACTGCAGGTCGGCGAAGAGGTCGACGAACTCGCCCTTGCGCTCCCGGACCACCGGGCTGAGCACCTGGAAGCGGGTGCCCTCGGGCAGCTCCAGCACCCGGTCGACGATGGCCTGCGGGGACTGCTTGGCGATCGGGCGCGAGCAGTGCGGGCAGTGCGGCTTGCCGATCCGGGCGAACAGCAGGCGGAGGTAGTCGTACACCTCGGTGATGGTGCCGACGGTGGAGCGCGGATTCCGGTTGGTGGACTTCTGGTCGATCGAGACGGCCGGGGAGAGGCCCTCGATGAAGTCCACGTCGGGCTTGTCCATCTGGCCCAGGAACTGGCGGGCGTAGGAGGACAGCGACTCGACGTAGCGGCGCTGGCCCTCCGCGAAGATCGTGTCGAAGGCCAGCGAGGACTTGCCGGAGCCGGAGAGGCCGGTGAAGACGATGAGTGAGTCGCGCGGGAGGTCGAGCGAGACGTTCTTGAGGTTGTGCTCGCGAGCACCGCGGACGATGAGGCGGTCGGCCACTGCTTCTGGCGCCTTTCTCCGAGGGAGGGTGGCTGGGAAGGGCTGCGTGGCCCACTGCTGGGGACCAACAAGCGCAATCGGGTGAATTCTTCCAGTGTGCGCCCGTCAGCCTACTAGCTCATGCGTTCGAATAACGACCGTGTCCAGCCAGGTCCACCCGAACGAGTGACGACCGGGCCGGGCCCAGGATCCGAGTCTGCGGAAAACCCGCTGCTCAAGCCCGTGGCCGCCGGTAGCGTCCACCGTGTCAACGAGGCGCAGCCCCTCCGGGCAACGCCCGCGACCACCGGAACCGGGAGTCCTCACACCACCATGACCGACACCACTGACAACGCCGACGCCGCTGCCGCCGCCGCCCGCGCGGCCGCCGACCTCAGGACCGTCGAGGCGTCCACCGCGACCCTGCTCCGGGTCGCCGCCGAACTCGGCCCCGAGCAGGTCCGGGAGCCCTCCGCCCTGCCGGACTGGACCAGGGGCCACGTCCTGACCCACCTCGCCCGCAACGCCGACTCACTGGTCAACCTGCTGGACACCGCCTCCACCGGCCGCGACATCCCGCAGTACGCCAGCCCCGAGGCCCGGGACCTGGACATCGAGGCCGGCGCCCCGCGCCCGCTGGCCGAGCAGTGGGACGACCTGCGGGCCAGCCACCGGCGCTTCACCGAGGCCGCCGCCCGGCTCGCCGAGCAGGACTGGAGCACCCCGCTCAAGCACCGCTCCGGCTACCTCTTCCCGGCCCAGGAGCTGCCCTGGAAGCGCCTGATGGAGGTCGAGTACCACCTGGTCGACCTCGCCGCCGGCTACACCCCGGCGGACTGGCCGCTCACCTTCGCCTCCGGCGAACTGCCCCGCCTGGCACGGCAGTTCGAGAACTCCGGCAGCCTGCCCGCCCTCCGGCTGACCGCCACCGACACCGGAGCGGCGGCCACCGTGGCCGGCGCCGGCGAGCCGCCGGTCACCGTCGAGGGCCCGCTGCGCGACCTGGTCGCCTGGCTCTCCGGACGCGGCGACGGTTCGACGTTGTCCGCCTCCGCCCCGCTGCCCACCGTCCCGCCGATGAGCTGATACCGCATGATGGTGCATCAGTTGGCGACCGAGGAGCGAGGAGCGGTAGCAGGATGACGTACCACGGAGCAGTGAAGGTCGGCGGCCCGCCGGACGTGCGGGAGCTGGCCCACCTGATCATCACCAAGGTCGCGGTCGGCCCCCACGACAACAACGCCTACCTTCTGCGCTGCCGGGCCACCGACGAGCAGTTGCTGATCGACGCGGCGGCCGACGCCGAGGTCCTGCTGGAGTCCGTCGGCCCCCAGCTGGCCACCGTCGTCACCACCCACCGCCACCACGACCACTGGGGCGCCCTGGCCGCCGTGGCCGAGGCCACCGGCGCCCGCACCGCGGCCGGCCGGATCGACACCAAGGCCATCGACGTCCCCACCGCCCTCCCCCTCGACGACGGCGACGTCCTCCGCGTGGGCCAGGTCGAACTGACCGTCCGCCAGCTCACCGGCCACACCCCCGGCGCCATCGTCCTCGTCTACGACGACCCCCAGGGCCACCCCCACGTCTTCACCGGCGACTGCCTCTTCCCCGGCGGCGTCGGCAACACCTGGGGCGACCCGGCCGCCTTCGACACCCTCTACCGCGACGTCACCGAGAAGCTCTTCGACGTCCTCCCCGACGAGACCTGGATCTACCCCGGCCACGGCGGCGACACCACCCTCGGCACCGAACGCCCCCACCTCCCGGAGTGGCGCACCCGCGGCTGGTGACACCCGGCCGGGCCGCCCCGCGCGGGGCGGCCCGGCCCACCGTCCACCCGGCTAGGCGGAGACCGGTCCGGCCTCGACGCCCGAGATCCGGCCGAGCGCGTCGAAGGTGACCACCGCCGTGCCACCGCCCGGTAGCTGGGCGGTGATCCGGTCGGCCTCCTCCCTCGCCCGGACCCCGTGCAGGGCGAACCAGCCGTTGACCACCCGCCGCGGCGAGCGGGCGAAGAGCTGCGCGCCGGTGAGCAGGTGGCGCGGCATGGCGACCGGGTCGAATCCCGCCGGCCGGAGCTGCGGGTCCTGCGGCACGAAGTAGACCCGCGTCCCGGGGCCGGCCTCCTGGCCGATGTAGCCGGGCGCGCCGAGCACCGCCGCGCCGAGGAAGGCCAGCGACTCCGCGGCCAGGCGCGGATCGGCGAAACCGCCCAGGTCCACGCCCTCGTGCTCCAGCTCCGCGATGCCGTGGTGGCGGCCGAACTCGGCGATCCGGGCACTGGCCTCGACCACCGCGCCACCCCGCAGCCCGGGGTTGGCCCAGCCCCACAGCCAGGTCCGCCCGTCCGTGTCGTAGCTGCCCAGCAGCCCGACCCTCAGGGTCCGGCCGCCGGACTCGTAGCGGCACTCGTCGAGGTCCGCCGTCCAGGGTCCGGCCGGGACGGCCTCGCCGATCCGTTCGAGCTGCTGGGCGCCCCACGCCGCGTGGTACTCGGCGGCGTCCAGGAAGGCGTCGGAGAAGGCAGTGATCATCCGGGCAGCCTAAGGGCCGTCGGCCGCGGACACGGAGCAGGGCCCCGGCCTGAGGTGGGTTGGCCGGGGCCCTGCCGTTCATGGGGTGGTGGAGCGTCAGGCGTCGATCTCGTCCTTGGACTCCGCCCGCTCGGCGTTCTCCTGCTTCCGGGAGGCCATCAGCGAGGTGATGGTGGTGATCACCAGGACGCCGCAGATGACGCCGAGGGAGACCGGGATGCTGATCTCGGGGACGTGGACGCCGCTCTCGTGCAGGGCGTGCAGCACCAGCTTGACGCCGATGAAGCCGAGGATCACCGAGAGGCCGTAGCTCAGGTGGACCAGCTTCTTGAGCAGCCCGCCGATCAGGAAGTACAGCTGGCGCAGGCCCATCAGGGCGAAGGCGTTGGCGGTGAAGACGATGTACGGGTCCTGGGTCAGGCCGAAGATGGCCGGGATCGAGTCCAGGGCGAACAGGACGTCGGTGGTGCCGATCGCGAGCATCACGATCAGCATCGGCGTCATCAGCCGCTTGCCGTTCTCACGGATCGTCAGCTTGGTGCCGTGGTACTTGTCGGTCGAGGGGAAGCGCTTCTCGATCGACTTGAGCAGGCGGTTCTCCTCGAACTCCTCGTCCTCGTCGGGACCCATGGCGTCCTTGACCAGCTTGTACGCGGTCCAGACGAGGAAGGCGCCGAAGATGTAGAAGACCCAGGAGAACTCGGAGACCAGGGCGGCGCCGCCGGCGATGAAGACCGCCCGGAGCACCAGCGCGATGATCACGCCGACCATCAGCACGCGCTGCTGGTAGATCCTGGGCACCGCGAACTTGCCCATGATCAGGATGAAGACGAAGAGATTGTCGACGCTCAACGACTTCTCGGTGATGTACCCGGCGAAGAACTCGCCCGCCGGCTTCGAGCCGCCGTACCACCAGAGGAAGGCGCCGAACAGGACCGCCAGCACGACCCAGACGGTGGTCCAGATCCCGGCCTCCTTGATGGAGACCTCGTGCGGCTTTCGGCCACCGATGAAGAAGTCGGCCACGACCAGGGCGACCAGCACCCCGATCGTCCCGACCCAGAGACCCACGGAAACGTCCACTTAGCTGCTCCTCCGGCAGGTAGGCGAGAGACAGTCATCGTCACTGCCGGAGGTCTCTTCCGCCCGTCGGCCGGCTCCGCCTGGCCCACGGACCAGCGCCCCGGGCCACCGACTTCGGCGACCGTGATGACGGGGACACTGCGGGGGAATACTCCCCTCCGTTCCACCGAGACTAACAGAAAACCCAAGAGAAGGTAAAGAAGGTAAAGAGCTCCCCCTGACGGCCCGTCAGAGGAACGGCTCGATGGCCGGCAGCATGTCCTGGAAAGTGCGCGCCTTGGCCGGAGCGCCGATCGCCTGCATGCCCCAGCCGCCGCTGCCGTCCCGGTAGACCTTGGCCATGATCTGGCCGGTGTGCGGGCCGCCGCCGGTCAGCTCGTACCGGGCCAGCTCCTGGCCGGTGGACTCGTCCACCAGGCGGCAGTGCGCCTGCTGCACCTCGGCGAAGCTCTGGCCGGTGTAGGAGGAGACGGTGAAGATCACCTGGGTGATGTGCACCGGGACCTGGGCGAGGTCCACCAGGATCGACTCGTCGTCCTCCGAGCCGACCCCGCCGACCAGGTTGTCCCCGGTGTGGCGGACGGAGCCGTCGTTGCTCACCAGGTGGTGGAAGAAGACCACGTCGGACGGGGTTCGCTCGGCGTACAGCAGCGCGGAGGCGTCCAGGTCGATCTGACGGGTGCGGCTGCCGAACAGTCCGCGCTTGGGTGCGGCCTTCCACCCCAGGCCCATCCGGACCACCGTCAGCGACTCGCCCGAGCTCTTCTGCAGGGTCACCCGTTGGCCCTTGGCCAGGTTCACCGACACGGCAATGCCCTCTCTCATCGGCCCGGCCCACCCACCGGACCGGTGCAACGGCGGAACACCCTTGCCGTCCCCCGGCCGAGGCCCCCTGCGTGGGCACGGAGCCCACGGCTCCCCAACCCTATGGCCTGCGGGCATCCGCCCCGTGCAAGGGGAGTACCCCGTGGCGCCACCGCCGACGCGGAGCTGCCACGGGGTACGGGCATCTGGCGGCCACCGCCCCCCGTCCCTACCATCGCGGGGAGCGGGAGCGGGAGCGGGAGCAGGACCGAGGGGGCGCGCATGCGGGAGCGGGGACCGGCCGCGGCCGCGGTCCGGGTACTGGTCGAGTCCGCCGCCGGGGGCGGAGCGGCGACGGGGGCCGAGGCCCAGGTGATCGCGCTGGTGCGGGAACGGCTCGGCCGGTCTGAGCCCGGCAGCGCGGCGCTGCTGCGGCTCGACACCGAGCGGAGCGCCGAGGCCGAGGCGGTCGCCGCGGCGGCGCTGGCCAGCGAGATGGCCGCGGACGCCGTGTTCGGTCAGCTGATCCGGACCGCGCTGGACGGCCGGGCGCCCCGTCCGGCCGGAGTTCCTCCCGTGCCGCCACCGCCACCGCCGCCGTACCCCCCGTCCCCACCGTCGACGGGCCACCCCTGGCCCGTCGGTCCGGCCGCTGCCCGGCCCCGGCCGGACCCCCGCCGGGTCGCCGCCGTGTGGCTGCTCGGCATCCCCCAGGTGCTGGTGGCCTTCATCGCCGGGAACCTGGCCGCCGGACTGGGCGCGCCCTCCCCGCTGGTCGGGGCCGTCTTCACCGCCTCGGCGGTGCTGCTCGCCCTCGGCATCAGGATCGGTGCCGCCGCCCTGCGCCGGACACCCGGCCCGATGCTGATGGTGGGCGTCGCGGTCGACGCGCTGCTGATGGTGCGCGTGTTCCTCCGGGTCATCGGGATCTGACCCACCGACCGCGACGCCCGACCGCGACGCCCGACCGCGACACCGGGGCGCTACGCCATGCCGGCCTCGCGCATCTGTCGGAGCTCCTTCTTCAGCTCGCCGATCTCGTCGCGCAGCCGGGCCGCCAGCTCGAACTGGAGGTCGGTGGCGGCGGCGTGCATGCGGTCGGTGAACTGCTGGATGAGGTCGGCGAGTTCGGCGGCCGGGAGGCTCTTGGCGGGCTTGCGGTCGGCGCCCAGGGCGGGGACCGGGGCCTTGCCCTTGCCGCCCTGGCGGTAGCCGGTGGAGAGCAACTCCTCGGTGTCCAGGTCCTCGCGGTTGAGGGTGTCCAGGATGTCGCCGATCTTCTTGCGGAGCGGCTGCGGGTCGATGCCGTGCTCGGTGTTGTAGGCCTGCTGGACCTCGCGGCGGCGGTTGGTCTCCTCGATCGCCAGCTCCATCGAGGGGGTGATCCGGTCCGCGTACATGTGGACCTGGCCGGAGACGTTACGGGCGGCGCGGCCGATGGTCTGGATCAGCGAGGTGCCGGAGCGCAGGAAGCCCTCCTTGTCGGCGTCCAGGATGGCCACCAGGGAGACCTCGGGGAGGTCGAGGCCCTCGCGGAGCAGGTTGATGCCGACCAGGACGTCGAACTTTCCGGCCCGCAGCTCGCGGAGCAGCTCGACCCGGCGCAGGGTGTCGACGTCGCTGTGCAGGTACTCGACCCGGATGTCGAGACCGAGCAGGTAGTCCGTCAGGTCCTCGGACATCTTCTTGGTGAGGGTGGTGACCAGGACCCGCTCGTCCTTCTCGATCCGCTTGCGGATCTCGTGCACCAGGTCGTCGATCTGACCCTCCGTCGGCTTGACGATCACCTCGGGGTCGATCAGGCCGGTCGGGCGGATGATCTGCTGCACCGCGCCGTCGCCCCGGGCCAGCTCGTACTTGCCGGGGGTGGCCGAGAGGTAGACCGTCTGCCCGATCCGCTCCTGGAACTCCTCCCACTTGAGCGGGCGGTTGTCCAGCGCGGAGGGCAGCCGGAAGCCGTGGTCGACCAGCGAGCGCTTGCGGGAGGCGTCGCCCTCGTACATCGCGCCGATCTGCGGGACCGTCACGTGCGACTCGTCGATGACCAGCAGGAAGTCGTCGGGGAAGTAGTCCAGCAGCGTGTTCGGCGGGGAGCCGGGCTCGCGGCCGTCGAAGTGCATCGAGTAGTTCTCGATGCCGGAGCAGCTGCCGATCTGACGGAGCATCTCGATGTCGTAGGTGGTGCGCATGCGCAGCCGCTGGGCCTCCAGCAGCTTGCCCTGCTTCTCCAGGACGGCGAGCCGCTCCTCCAGCTCCTTCTCGATGTCGTTCACCGCGCGCTCCAGGCGCTCGGGGCCGGCCACGTAGTGCGAGGCGGGGAAGACGTACATCGACTCGTTCTGGCTGATGATCTCGCCGGTGAGCGGGTGCAGCGTGTAGAGCGCCTCGATCTCGTCGCCGAACATCTCGATCCGCAGCGCCAGCTCCTCGTAGACCGGGAAGATCTCGATGGTGTCGCCGCGGACCCGGAAGGTGCCGCGGGCGAACGCGAGGTCGTTCCGGGTGTACTGCATCTCGACGAAGCGGCGCAGCAGCGCGTCCCGGTCGACCTCCTCGCCGACGTGCAGCTGGGCCATCCGGTCCACGTACTCCTGCGGCGTGCCGAGGCCGTAGATGCAGGAGACCGAGGCGACCACGATCACGTCGCGGCGGGTGAGCAGCGAGTTGGTCGCCGAGTGGCGCAGGCGCTCGACCTCCTCGTTGATCGAGGAGTCCTTCTCGATGTAGGTGTCCGTCTGCGGGACGTAGGCCTCGGGCTGGTAGTAGTCGTAGTACGAGACGAAGTACTCGACCGCGTTGTTCGGCAGCAGCTCGCGGAACTCGTTGGCCAGCTGGGCGGCGAGCGTCTTGTTCGGCGCCATCACCAGGGTGGGGCGCTGGAGCTTCTCGATCATCCACGCGGTGGTCGCGGACTTGCCGGTGCCGGTGGCACCGAGCAGCACGATGTCCTTCTCTCCCGCACGGACGCGGCGCTCCAGCTCGGCGATGGCCGCCGGCTGGTCACCGTTGGGCTGGTAGGGGCTGACGACCTCGAAGGGCGCCACGGAACGCTCGATCTTCGTGATGGGACGCACGCCACCACGGTACGGCCAGCCACCGACAATCCCGGAGCGCCCCTGGTCAGGACTCGGCGGCGAGGGACAGGCCCACTGCGTTGCGGACCAGCAGCCGGCCGGCGTGCCGGAAGGAGCGGGGGTGCGAGTCGACCTCGTGGATCCGCAGGCGGCGCAACACCACCGTGGCGGCGGTCATCCGGACACCCTGGGAGCTGACGTCCGGTCAGGCCATCCAGAAGAAGACCGCCGTCATCCGCTTCTCCTCCAGGGTGGTGCCCCAGTACTCGGTGGCGGTGTGGATGAGGTTGGCGGTGTAGAGCAACAGGCGGTTGTGGCGGTGCGGGACGGCGAGGTCCTCGGTGAAGGAGTCGGCCGGGACGTAGCGGGTTCCGAGGGCGTCGACCAGGCTGTTGTGCGGGGCGGTCACCTGGTTCCCGCCGAGGCGGCCGCCGGGGAGGCTCTGGCGGTGGAAGCTGGTGCCGCAGCGGGCGGGCACGGTGGGGTTGAGGTAGAGCACGGCGGCGTACCGGCAGAGCGCGCGGGAGTCGGTGTGCGGCCGGGGCTCGCTCTCCCCCGCGCCGACCACCTGGACGCAGTTGTGGTTGAAGGTGCCGCCCTCGGCCTCGCTCAGCGCCCAGATCCGGGAGGCGCCGGTGGCCCTGCGGACCTTGGCCTCGACCAGGGCCAGCTCGTCCGGCAGCAGGGCCGGCATGGAGCGCAGACCGGGCCAGGCCTCGGGCTTGTGCGGGTAGCCCTCCTCCCACTCCTCGACGGCCAGGCAGCGGGCGCGGACCTCGTCCGCGTTGGGCAGCACGTCGTCCAGGACCCAGTAGTCGCGGCCCTTGGTGGGCTTGCGGTACGGGAGGACGGGCAGCACGGGTTGGCCGGGCGCGGGCCGGCGCAGCTGAGGGGGCATACGGCCGACCCTAGGAGCGGGTCCGCCCACGCTTCTCCCGCAGAGTGGTCAACTCTTGGCCACGGACCGTCAACTTTTGGTCTGGTCCCGTTCGTTCACGACCGACGGCCGGATGGTCCGCTCGGCGCACCCGGGTCGTACGCGGATTCCCCACTCCCTAAGCTGGCCGCGATGAACGCCGACCGCCGCACCCTGCTGCGCTCCGCCGCAGGCCTGGCCACCGCCGCCGCCCTCGGGACCCTGTCCGCCTGCTCGGGCTCCGAGCCCCTGGCGGCCGAGGGCCCGGCCTCACCGCCGCCCGCGCCGTCGGCCACCCCTTCGCCCTCACCCTCCGTGACGGCCACGCCCTCCCCCGCCGCCAGCCGGCCGCCGGTCGCCCCGGCCTTCGCCCCGCTGGCACCGGGCACCCCGGTGGAGGTCGTGAACGGGCCGCGCAACCGCTCCGAGGTCGCCCTGACCTTCCACGGCGAGGGCGACCCGGCCCAGGCCACCGCCCTGCTCGAACGGGCCGAACAGCACGGCGTGAAGCTCACCGTGCTGGCCGTCGGCCGCTGGCTGGACCAGCAGCCCCAGATGGCCGAACGGATACTCCGGGGCGGCCACGAACTCGGCAACCACACCCAGAACCACCGGGACCTCAACGCGCTGACGCCGGATCAGGTGCACGCCGAGATCGCCGAGTGCGCGGAGCGGCTGCGCCGGCTGACCGGCTCGATCGGGCGGTGGTTCCGGCCCTCGGCGGCGCAGTACGCCAGCGCGGTGGTCCGGGAACAGGCCCGGCTGGTCGGCTACGAGCACTGCCTGTCCTTCGACGTGGACCCGCACGACTACACCGACCCGGGCGCCGACCTGCTCCAACGGCGGCTGCTCCGCTCCGTCCGCGGCGGCTCCGTCGTCGCCCTCCACATGGGCCACCAGGGCACCGTCGACGCCCTCCCCGGCCTCCTCGACGGCCTCCACCACCTCGGCCTCCAGCCGGTGACGGCCAGTCAGCTCTGCGCCTGACGCTCCGCGGGGGCGGCCCTGGGCAGGTGGGCCACCAGGCAGCGACCCAGGGGCGCGAGGAACTGCGCGCAGGGGAACGGCAGCACGTGCAACCGGCTCGCCTGCCCCGATCCAACGCTGGGCCGCCTTCCGGACTCGCGCAGGTCCCCGCGCCCCCGGAGGCGTAGCCACCTACGCGGCGCTGTCGCGGGCCAGCGCGACGAGGCGGGAGATCGCCCGGAGGTACTTCTTGCGGTAGCCGCCGCGCAGCAGCTCCTCCGGGAAGACCTGGTCGAACGGCAGGCCGGAGGCCGTGATCGGCAGCTCGCGGTCGTACATCCGGTCGGCGAGGACCACCAGCCGCAGGGCGGTGGACTGGTCGTCGACCTGGTGCACGCCGCGCAGGAAGACCGCCTGGACGTCGTCGAGCAGCGCGCCGTAGCGGCTGGGGTGGACGGCCTTCAGGTGCTCCAGCAGCGCGTCGAAGTCGTCCAGCGCCGCGCCCTCGGTCTCCGCGGCACGCGCGGAGACGGCCTCGTCGGTGTAGGGCGGCGGGGCGTCCGGGAGGCCGCGGTGGCGGTAGTCCTGGCCGTCGATCCGCAGCGGGCGGAAGTGCGAGGAGAGGCCCTGGATCTCGCGGAGGAAGTCCGCGGCGGCGAAGCGGCCCTCGCCGAGCTTCTCAGGCAGGGTGTTGGAGGTGGCGCAGAGCTTGACGCCGTTCTCGACCAGGCGGCTGAGCAGGGTGGAGACCAGCACCGTGTCGCCCGGGTCGTCGAGCTCGAACTCGTCGATGCAGAGCAGCCGGTGGCTCGACAGGGTCTGCACCGCGGTCTGGAAGCCGAGCGCGCCGACCAGGTTGGTCAGCTCGACGAAGGTGCCGAAAGCTTTCGGCCCGGGGGTGGCGTGCCAGAGCGAGGCGAGCAGGTGGGTCTTGCCGACGCCGTAGCCGCCGTCGAGGTAGACGCCGGCCGGGCCGGTGGGCGCGGGGGCGGAGCGGCGGAACCAGCTCTTCTTCGCGGGGGCGCTCGCGGCCTGGATGCCCGCGGCGAACTCCTCCAGGACCTGGACGGCCTCGTACTGGCTGGGCTGCGTCGGGTCCGGGTCGTAGCTGCCGAAGCTGACGCCGGCGAAGCGCGGCGGCGGCACCATCTCGGCGACCAGGCGCTCGGCTGGGACGACCGGCCGGCGGGAGGTGAGCGCGATCGGGGTGGCGGTCGGCTCGGCGGTCGGAGCGGCGGTCGCTATGGCATCGGGGCGGGAGGCTGCGGGCACGTTAGTAGAGGGTACCGGCCGTGGAAGACTCGACCTCATGCAGCAGCTGATCAGTCCGAACGGCGTCAGGTACGCGGACCTCCACTCGCTGGAGGCGCTCGCCGAGGTCTACGCGTACCCCGACCAGGTGAACCACGGCCGCCCCTGGCTGCGGGCGAACATGGTCTCCGGCCTGGACGGCGGGGCGAGGCTGGAGGGGCTCTCCGAGGGGCTGTCCGGGGACGCCGACAAGCGGATCTTCGGGGTGCTGCGGGCGCTCAGCGACGTGGTGCTGGTGGGGGCCGAGACGGTCCGCTCCGAGGGGTACCGGCCGGCCCGGGCGCGCAAGGAGTTCGCGGCGGCCCGGGCAGCGGCCGGACAGGCGCCCGCCCCGGTGATCGCGATCGTCAGCCGGAGCCTGGGCCTGGCACTCTCCGCCCCGCTGTTCACCGAGCCACTGGTCCGCACGGTGGTGATCACCACCGAGGACTCCCCCGCCGAGGCCCGCGAGGCGGTGGCGGAGGTGGCCGACCTGATCGTGGCCGGGAAGGGCGACGTGGACCTGACGCTGGCTCAGCGGGAGCTGGCCGACCGGGGCTGGACCAGGCAGCTCACCGAGGGCGGTCCCCGGCTGCTCGGTCAGCTCACCGCGGCGGGGTTGGTGGACGAACTCTGCCTCTCGCTGGCCCCCCTGCTCACCGGCGGCGACGCGCCACGAATCCTCCACAATGCGGAAATGTCTGACACGCAGTCGATGCGACTGCTCTCATTGATCGAGGAGAAAGGTTTCCTCTTCAGCCGCTACCTGCGACTGGAAGGCCCCGCCCCCACCCCACTGTGATCCGAATCGCACCGTGGCCCATGTGGCGCGTGTGCAGCGTGAGGAAAGCATCCTCCGGGCACTATGGGAGTCGGGAAGGGACACCGCCCGGGGGCCTGCACCTGCGAAGGGACGCACGTGTTCAAGACCGTACTGATGATCGAAAAGGCGCTCTCCGACGCCGACGTGGAGCTGGTGACCACGCTCCACGGCGAGGAGGAGGTCTCCTTCGTCGTCCTGATCCAGCCGCGCGGCAAGCAGGGCGAACTGCTCCGCGCCCTCGACGACGTGGCCCTGGGCCATCTCGACAAGGCGGTGCACGAGCGGGACGAGGAGGAGGCCCCCACCCTGGCGGGCGAATCGCTCCAGCACAGCCTGCGCCACCTCCAGCGGGCCGGGGCCGAGGCGGTCGGCGAGGTGGTAGAGGAGGATCCGCTGGACCGGCTGCGCGAGGTGGTCGAGGAGCACGTGGCGGACGAGGTGCTGGTCCTGACGTCGCCTCACTTCGTGGAGGAGTTCTTCCACCGCGACTGGGCCTCGCAGGCCCGGCACAAGGTGGGCGTGCCGGTGCTCAAGCTGTTCGCCAGCGACTCCTGAGGCCGGACCGGACGCCCCTTGAGTTAGGGCAGAATCGTCCTTGCCCCTGACAGCACCGAGGTACGACGGAGCACTCCTTGAACGACGCCGCGCACGACCTGCACGCCCCGCACTTCATCGGCATCGGTGGCGCGGGGATGTCCGGCCTGGCGAAGATCCTCGCGGTGCGCGGCGCCCGGGTCTCCGGCAGCGATTCCAAGGACTCCGAGACCGTGCGGGCGCTGCGCGCGCTCGGCGCCTCGGTGGCGGTCGGCCACGCGGCCGAGAACCTGCCCGCCGGGGTGAGCAGCGTGGTGGTCTCCAGCGCGATCCGGGCCGACAACCCGGAGCTGGCGGCCGCCCGTGAGCGCGGCATCCCGGTGGTGCACCGCTCCGACGCGCTGGCCGCCCTGATGGGCGGCCGCCGCGCGCTGGCGGTGGCCGGCACCCACGGCAAGACCACCACCACCTCGATGCTCGCGGTCTCGCTCGGCGAGCTCGGCCTGGAGCCCTCGTACGCGATCGGCGGCGACCTGGACGCCCCGGGCTCCAACGCCCACCACGGCGCCGGCGAGATCTTCGTCGCCGAGGCCGACGAGAGCGACCGCAGCTTCCACAAGTACGCCCCCGAGGTCGCGATCGTCCTCAACGTGGAGCTGGACCACCACGCCAACTACGCCTCGATGGACGAGATCCACGAGTCCTTCGAGACCTTCGTCGGCCGGATCGTGCCCGGCGGCACCCTGGTGGTCTCGGCCGACCAGGAGGGCGCCCGCGAGCTCACCGGCCGGGTCCGCGGCCGCGACGGCCTGCGGGTGGTCACCTACGGCGAGTCCGAGCAGGCCGACGTCCGGGTGCTGGCCGTCAAGGCGCACGGCATGACCAGCGAGGTGACGGTCCGTCTGGACGGCACCGAGCTGACCTTCACCGTCTCCGTCCCCGGCCGCCACTACGCGCACAACGCGGTGGCCGCGCTGGCCGCCGGCGTCGCCCTCGGCGTCCCGGCCGCCGACCTGGCCAAGGCGCTCGGCGCCTACACCGGCGTCAAGCGCCGCCTCCAGCTCAAGGGCGAGGCCGGCGGAGTGCAGGTGATCGACTCCTACGCCCACCACCCGACCGAGATGACCGCCGACCTGGAGGCGATCCGGGAGGCCGCCGAGGGGCGGGTGCTGGTGGTCTTCCAGCCGCACCTGTTCTCCCGCACCCAGCAGCTCTCCGAGGAGATGGGACAGGCGCTGGCGCTGGCCGACGCCTCCGTCGTCCTCGACATCTACCCCGCCCGCGAGGACCCGGTCCCCGGCGTCACCAGCGAGCTGATCATCGACGCGGCCCGCCGGGCCGGGGCCGACGTCCGGGCCGAGCACGTCTTCGCGGACGCTCCCGCCGTGCTCGCCTCGCTGGCGCGGCCGGGCGACCTGGTGCTCACCATGGGCGCGGGCGACGTGACCGACCTCGGGCCGGAGATCGTCTCCCGGCTCGCCGGTGTTGCACCCTCTGCCTGACACCTGAGGAGGTCCCGCGATGGGCTACGAGATCGAGAAGACCGACGCCGAGTGGCGCGAGCAGCTCAGCCCCGAGGAGTACCACGTGCTCCGCGAGGCCGGCACCGAGCGCCCGTTCGTCGGCGAGTACACCGACACCAAGACGGTCGGCGTGTACGCCTGCCGCGCCTGCGGCAGCGAACTGTTCAGCAGCGAGACCAAGTTCGACAGCCACTGCGGCTGGCCCTCGTACTTCGCCCCGCTGGCCGAGGACCGCGTCCAGTACATCGAGGACACCACGATGGGCATGAAGCGCGTCGAGGTCCGCTGCGCCACCTGCGGCGGCCACCTCGGCCACGTCTTCGAGGGCGAGGGCTACGGCACCCCGACCGACCAGCGCTACTGCATCAACAGCATCTCGCTGACCCTCCGCCCCGCGGAGTAGCCGAGCGCGCACCGGAACCCCTGCGGGGAGCTCGTACACCGACGCTCCCCGCAGGGGTTCCGGCATGCCAGACTTGATCGTTCGGGTCGGCGGGGAGGGGACGGGAATGGCCAGGCGAGGCGGCTCCGGGATGTTGGCGATGATCGCGGAGGCGCAGCGGCAGCAGGCCCGCCGGCAGGAGGAGCAGCGGCGGGCGGCGCTGGCCACGCAGCGGCGGTACGAGCGGGAGCAGCGCGAGGCGCAGCGGGCCGCCGCGCAGGGGGAGCGGGAGGCGCTGAAGGCGTACCAGCAGGGGCGGGAGGCGGACGCCGCGCGGCGGACGGCCGAGCTGGACGAGCAGGTGGCCGGGCTGCGCGGGGTGCTGGCGCAGGGGCTGGCGGGGCGGGCGTTCCGGCTGACGGACGCCCAGGGGGCGTTCCGGCCGCCGCCGTTCGATCCGGGGCAGCTGGGGCGGCCGGTGCCGATGCCGGATCAGAACCACTACCTGGTACCGCCGTTGACGGGGCCGCAGGCCTTCAACCCGGCGGCCCGCGCGCAGTGGGACGCGCAGGCCGCGAACGCCCGGGCCCGGTTCGAGTACGACTGGCACGCCGCCCAGCGGGCCGAGGGCGAGCGGCTGCACCACCTGGCCGGGTACCGGGCGCAGTACGAGGCCTGGGTGGCGGAGAACCACCGGCTCGCCGCCGACCGGGCGGGCCAGGCGGCGCGGCTGGCAACGGAGTTGGAGACCGGCTCGCCGGAGGCGGTGGCGGACCTGTTCGAGACCGCGCTGCGCAGCCGTGCGGACTGGCCGGAGGGCTTCCCGCAGGAGTGCGAGGTGGCCTGGGACGCCGGGGCTCGCCAGCTGGTGGTGGACTGGGAGCTGCCGGGCTTCGAGGTGGTCCCGGCGGTGGCCCGGGTGCGGTACGTGAAGGGCGAGGACCGGGAGTCCGAGACGGCCCGGTCGGCCACCGAACGGAAGGCGCTCTACCGGGAGTTGCTGGCGCAGTGCGTGCTGCGGGTGCTGGCCGAGGTGTTCGGGGCCGACCAGCGCGGGCTGCTGGCCTCGGTGGTGGTGAACGGCTACGTGGAGGGGACCGATCCGGCCAGCGGCCGGGAGGAGCCCCGGTACCTGGCCGCGCTGACGGTCCGCCAGGAGGACTTCCGGGCGGTCGCGCTGGACCGGGTGGAGCCGCTGGACTGCCTGCTGGACGGGCTGCGCGGGCGGCTGTCGGCCAAGCCGGAGAAGCTGGAGCAGGTGCGCACCGAGCGGGTGGCCGGGCAGGTCGGCACGTACCAGGGGCCGCCCGCCGGGGAGGCCGGCCCGGACCTGTTCACGATGGACCCGCTGGACTTCGAGAAGCTGGTCGCCGAGCTGTTCCGGCGGCGGGGCTTCACCACCCGGACCACCGCGCGCAGCGGGGACCAGGGCGTGGACGTGGTCGTCGAGGACCCGGATCCGGTGACCGGCGGGCTGATCGTGATCCAGGCCAAGCGCTACCGCCGCACGGTGGACCCGACGGCCGTCCGGGACCTGGACGCGACCCGGGTCCACCACGGGGCGAAGAAGGGGATCCTGGTCACCACGGCCGGGTTCGGCCCGGACTCGTACCGCTGGGTGGAGGGCAAGCCGCTGACCCTGGTGGACGGGCCGATGCTGCTCGCGCTGCTGCACCAGCACGGCCTGCCCGGCCGCCTCGGCGGTGACGAGCCGCCGGGGCCGGCGATCCCGCCCCGCCCGGCGCACCCGCCGGTGCCCGCGGCCTCCGAGGACGCCACCCAGGTGCTGCCCCGGGAGGAGCTGACCAGGGTGATGCCGCCGCCGCGGGCGGCCGTGCTGACCCCGGGTCAGAACGTGCCGCTGCCCGCCGCCGGGCTGTCCGAGCTCTCGGTGCGGTTCGCCTCCACCGGCGCGGAGGCGGACCTGACGCTGCTGCTGCTCACCGAGGACGGCACCGTCCGCACCGACGAGGACTTCGTCTTCTACCACCAGCCCACCGCCGAGGACGGCGCGGTGACGCTCCGCCAGAAGGAGCGGCGGGCCGGCGGCCTGCTGAGCGAGACGGCGCTGGTCCGGCTGCCGGGCCTGCCGGCGGCGGTGCACCGGGTCGCGGTCTCGGTGAACATGGACGCCGACTCCACCGCCACCTGCGCCGAGCTGGGCCGGGCCGAGCTGGAGGTGCGGGCGGCGGACGGCAGCTCCTGGTCCTTCGAGCCGCCGGCCGACCCGGGCGTCTCGGCGATGCTGGTCGCCGAGTTCTACCGCCACCGGGGCGGGTGGAAGCTGCGCGCCGTGGGGCAGGGCTGGTCCGACGGACTGGCCGGACTGGCCCGGGCCCACGGCGTGGACGTCGGCTGAGCGGGGCTCAGATCTCCTCGGTCCGGAGGTCCTTGGTTCAGAGGTCCTTGGTGTAGAGCCACTCACCGGCGCAACGGCGGTAGCCGAGCCAGTCGTTGACGGCCAGCATCGGCGCGTTGGTCGCGTCGTTGTTGGTGTACGCGTCGGTGAGGCCGGCCGCCAGGGCGCGGTGCAGCGAGTCGGTCTTGGCCAGCTTGGCCAGGCCCCGGCCGCGGTGGGTGGCCAGCACGGTGGTGAAGCTGGACCAGTAGCGGGCGCCGGTGCTGTGCACGGCGCTGAAGCCGACCGGGCGGCCGTCCGCGAGCACCACGGTGGTGAGGCCGAGGTTCAGGTCCGGCGCGCGCCAGACCTCCTCCAGCCACTCCTCGTAGCCGATGTCGGAGAAGTCCACGTCCCCCGGCTCGTCCTCGGTGCCCGCCACGTCCACCTCGAAGAGCGGGCGCGGGTCGTCCCGGTAGTCGGCGGCGGTGCGCAGCTCGACGCCCTCGGGCAGCGGCGGCACCGGGCGGGCCAGGGTGCGCAGGTCGAGGTGGGCGAAGTACACCGAGCGGCCCTGCTGGTAGCCGTGCTTCTCGGCGAAGGCGGTGGAGGCCTCCTCGTCGTCGGCCCAGGCGCGGATCTGCCGCGCCCCGTGCTCGGCGAGGTGCTGCTCGGCGACCGCGAGCATCGCGGTGGCCACGCCCCGGCGCCGGGCCTCGGGGTTGACGCTCAGGTTGGCGAAGCCCTGGCCCTTGGTGGCGGAGTGGGCGTGCAGGCCGACCCGGCCGGAGGCCACCACCTCGCCGTCCAGCTCGGCGACCAGCAGGCGGTAGTGCTGCTCCGGGGCGGCGCTGTCGACCAGGTGGCGGACCGCCTTCGGGGACATCAGGAGGTGCGGGCGGCCGGCGCTGTAGGAGGCGGCGGCCGCCTCGGCGTCGGAGGGGCGGAAGTCACGGATGATCATCGTCATAGGGCGCCGACGCTATCCTGCTGGTCACCGGGGGTCCACTGAAATTCCCCCCGGCGGCGGAAAGCTCAAGTTCAGCTCTGAGAATGCCGGGCGCGGGTTGGCAGCGGCCCCGGGGGGATACATCCTCAGGCAGCGGGACGGCGCGCGAAGAAGCCGCCGGACCGACCGAATCCACAACGCCGCCGGTTCTCGGCGCGGCCCTCCGAAGGGGGCGGATCACAGATGACTTCCACCACGGCAGCGCTCCCCCGGCTCGGGGTCGGCGTGGGCTGGCGGCCCGAGATCGACACGGTGGTCGAGCGGCTGCCCGGCCTGGACTGGGTCGAGGTGGTGGCGGAGAACCTCTGCCCGGACGAGCTCCGGGCCGGGGAGCTGCCACCCTCCCTGACGGCACTGCGCGAGCGCGGCGTCCGGGTGGTGCCGCACGGCGTGGCACTGGGCCTGGGCGGGGCGGACCTGCCGGACCGCGCCCGGCTGGAGCGGCTGGCGCTGACCGCCGAGGCGCTCGGCTCACCGCTGGTCACCGAGCACCTGGCGTTCGTCCGGGCCGGTGGCCGGGAGGCCGGGCACCTGCTGCCGGTGCCGCGCTCCCGGGACGCGCTGCGGGTGATCGCGGAGAACGTCCGGATCGCCCAGCAGGAGCTTCCGGTGCCGCTGGCGCTGGAGAACATCGCGGCCCATCTGGCTTGGCCGGACGACGAGTTGAGCGAGGGTGAGTTCCTGGCCGAGCTGGTCGAGCGGACCGGGGTGCGGCTGCTGGTCGACGTGGCCAACCTGCACACCAACCGGGTCAACCTGGGCCTGGACGTGGCCGCCGAGCTCGACCGGCTGCCGCTGGAGGCGCTGGCCTACGTGCACGTGGCGGGCGGGATCGAGCGGGACGGGGTCTGGCACGACACCCACGCCCACCCGGTGACCGCCCCGGTGCTGGAGGTGCTGGCCGAGCTGCGGGCCCGGGCGGTACCGCCGGGCGTGCTGCTGGAGCGGGACGAGAACTTCCCGCCGCCCGCCGAGCTGGCGGGTGAACTCGACGCGATCCGTAGGGTGTTGGAGGGGGAACCACACCATGTCTGAGCACTACGAGTACCTGGTCAGGCCCGAGGTCGCACCGGCACCCGGGGGCACCCCGGAGCCGGACACCGATCCGGCGCTGGTGCTGGCCCGGGCCGAACTCGCCCGGAAGCAGGCCGCGTTGCTGGACGCGTTGCTGGCCGGGGCACCCGTGCCGCCCGGTTTCGACCAGGGCCAGGTCCGCACCCAGGCCCGCGGCCTGCTGCACAAGCGGCGGGACACGGTGGCCCGGGTGGAGCCGGAGCTGGAGCGGGCGCTCGGCCACGAGTACGGCCGGCTCTTCCTCCGGTACGCCGAGGGCCGCCCGATGACCGGCGGCTACCGGGCCGACGCCCGGGCCTTCGCGGAGTGGGCGCTGGCCGCCGAACCGCGGGCCGCCTGGCGGCCCGCCCTGGAACGCCTGCTCCGGCCCACCGGGCCGTCCCGCCGCCGCTGGTGGCGTTGAGCAACTCCCTTGCCCCGCACGGGCATCGGTAAGAACAGCAGGACCCGGCCGGCCCCACACCCGGCCCTCGCAGCCCGCCGCCCCGAGTGCGGCCGCTGCCCGTCACACGCTCCACTTCACGTACGGGGGACCTCACCATGTGGCACACCGAGTTCGGCATCGCCGCCGCAGCCCAGCTGCTCGCGGGGTGCAACGCCCAGATCGCCCTGCGCCGGATGCGCCGGGTGCCGCAGCCCATGGGCCTGCCCGGCCGGGGCCAGCCGCTGCTGGACGCCGCCTTCCTGGCCGGTGGCCCGGCCCGGGTGGTCGACACCGTGATCGTCCGGATGCAGCAGGAGGGACGGCTGATCGTCTCCCGCGCCGGCAAGGTCACGGTCACCGACCGGAACGCCCGGGACGCGGTCGAGGCCGTCCTGATCACCGTGGCCGGCTCCTCCGGCCGCACCGACCTCTCGACCGTGCGCCGCGAGCTGGCCCGTAGCGAGCACGTCCAGCGGATCGGCGACGGACTGGCCGCCCGCGGCCTGATGCGGCGGCCCGACCTGTTCCGGAAGGCGATGTCCGCGCGGCGGCTGTTCTGGTTCGTCCAGCTGCTGGTGATCGGCCTCGGGGTGCTGGCCGCGATCGACTGGTTCGGGCTCTCGGCGGCCGAGCAGGTCGACCGCGTCGCGCCGTTCTTCCCCTTCCTCGCCGTGCTGATGATGGGTCTGTTCTGGGTGGTCGCCAGCAAGCCGGAGCGGGCCAGGATCACCCCGGCCGGGGTCCGCCAGCTGGAGCTGATCCGCACCGGCAGCCCCTGGCAGCCGCACGACGCCGCATTCGCCGGGGCAGCCGTGCTGCTCGGCGCGGTCGCGGTGGAGGGCCTGGACTCGCTGGAGGACGCGCAGCTGCGGCAGGCCCTGGCGGCCCAGCAGGTGATGACCAGGACCTCGTCCACCTCCTCGGGCTCCTCCTCCGACTCCGGTGCCTACGTCTGGTGCTCCGGCTCCACCCCGGACTCCTCCTCGTCCAGCTGCGGCTCGTCCTCCTCCAGCTGCGGGTCCTCCTCCAGCAGCTGCGGCTCCTCCTCGTCCTCCAGCTGCGGATCCTCCTCCGGCAGCAGCTGTGGGAGCAGCAGCAGCTGCGGTGGCGGCGGCGGATGCGGCGGTAGCTGAGATGGCCGGGCCGCTGCCGTACGCCGAACTGCTGGCCGCCACCGCCCTGGTGGCGGCCACCGGCCTGCGGGCCACCCTGGCCGGGCTCCGGCTGGCGCGCCGGCGCGCTCCGGTCCGGCGGATGAAGGAACTCTCCGAGCTGGAGCTGGCCCACCTGGCCGGCGGGCCCGGCCTGGTGGCCGACACGGTGATCATCCGGATGCGGGACGACGGACGGCTGGTGATCTCCCGGGACGGACAGCTCACCCTGGTCCGCCGGCACTCGGCGGACCCGGTCGAGGCCGAGCTGGTCCGGCAGGCCGGGCCGCGCGGACGGGCCCACGCGGCCCCCGTGCGGAAGGCCCTGACGGCCAGTTGGGCGGTGCGGCGGGTCGGCGCCCGGCTGGTCGAGCGCGGCCTGCTGCACGACCCCCGGCCGCTGCGGGCCGCCCTCCGGGCCCGGCGGGCACTGTCGGCCGTGCTGGCCCTGACCGCCCTGCTCGGGGTGGCCGCCTGGGTCCGGCTGCTGGTGGTCCACCACCCCGTACTGCCCACCCTGGGCGGCTTCGCCCTGCTGCTCGCCCTCGGCGCCCTCTGGCGCCGGGCCACCGCCCCGGGCCCGTCCGCGCTCACCCCCTCGGGACGCTCCCTGCTGGAGCGGCTGCGCGGCCTCGCCGGCCCGGCCGTGGCGGCCGGCGGCGCGGGGATGGGGGCCACTCAGCTCGGTTACGCGGTGGGCGAGTTGATGCTCTACGACTGGTACACGGCCGATCCCCCCACCGACTCCTCGGGCACCGCGGACGGCTCGTGGTCGGACCACGGCGCCGGCCACGGCTCCTGGGCGGACGCGGGCTCCTGGTCCGACCACGGCGGCGGCCACGACGCCTCGGGCGGCTCGTGGGGCGGTGACCACTCCTCGGGTGCGGGCTACGGCGGCGGCGACTGACGGAACGTCACCATCCGTTCGTGAAGGGTGAACCGGGATCCCCCGGACCCTTGCCACCCTATGGTTTGTGATGCAAACCTGATGGCATGGCAGACTCCGCGGCGCCCTCGAACGGCGCCCCACACGACGTCCTCGCCGCCCTCGGCGACCTCACCCGGCGCGTCCGGGCCGCCCAGCGCGGCACCTGGTTCCCGCTCCTCCTGCTCGGGCTGCTGGTGCTCGGCGGGACCGTGACCGACCGCCTCACCCAGACCGTGCGGACCGTGCCCTGCGCGCCGGACGGCGCCGGGCCCGGTGGTGACTGCACCCTGGTCTCCCAGGGCTCGCCCGCCTACTGGCTGGCCGGGCTCGCCCTCGCCTACACCGCCACTGCCTTCTTCTACGCCCGCCGGGCCCGTCGACGCGGTGTCGGCACCCCCGTCCTGCCGTACGTCCTCACCGGAGCCGCCCTGCTCGCGCTGGTCGGCGCCACCGAGCTCTGGAGCACCCGGCACGGGATCCCGGCCCCCGGCGGGACGGTCGACCTCTGGGGGCTGCGCCTCGCCCCCGGCTCCGGCGCGGCCGAGCTGCTCGTCCGGCTCACCGGGACCGCCGTCACCATCGGGCTCCCCCTGCTGGTGCTCTGCCGGGTGGAGCGCAGCCGCGCCCTGCTGCTGTTCACCGCGGTCTACCTGGCCGTCGAGCTGGCGCCGCCGGACACCGGCTGGGCCGGCATCGCGGCCACCTCCCCGTGGGCCTCCGTCCCCCGGTTCGCCGTCCCGGGGCTGCTCCTGCTGCTCGGCGCACTCGGCTTCGGTCTGGCCGAACGGCGCCGCGGGCCGGGCACCGCGTGACCGACCGCGCCGAGCAGCACCCCGTCACCGCCCTGGACGACGTCGTGCACCAGCGCGTCCGCCTGGGCATCCTCACCGTCGCCCACCAGGCCCGCCGGGTCGAGTTCGGCTTCCTGCGCACCGCGCTCGGCCTCACCGCCGGCAACCTCAGCCAGCACCTGACCGTGCTGGAGAAGGCCGGGCTGGTCGAGATCGAGAAGGGCTACGAGGGCCGGCGGGGCCGCACCTGGCTCAGCCTCACCCCCGCCGGCACCCGCGCCCTCCAGGACGAGGTCACCCAGCTCAAACGCCTGATCCAGCAGATCGAGCACGGCGGCCCCGGGGCGCGGCCATGAGACCGCTCACCACTGACGGGCCGTCATCACACAGCGGTGACCTGCGGTTGCTCCGTGCAGGCGGTGTGCGCGGGTGGTGAAACCGACGCAGTGTCACAGTTCGGTATCGCGATCCGGAAACCCGTTCCGCCGGCGGCGGGGCGAGGTCTAGAACGAGAACCATGTGGTTGCTCCTGCTCCTCCCCGCCCTGCTCGCGGCCGTGCTCTCCTGCCTGCGGCTGGTCAGGGCCGCAGCCACCGCGGACTCACTGGCCGGGCCCGCCCGGCCGCACACCGCCGAGCCCCCCGGGATCGGCCTGTACGAGACCGCGTACCTGGCCGGCGGCCCGACCAGGGTGGTGGAGCTCGCCCTGGTGCTGATGGCCGCGCGCGGACGGCTGCACCTGGCGCACACCGGCTGGACCTCGGTGGCCGACCCGCACGGACGGACCAGACTGGAGCGGGCCCTGATCGAGGAGATCGGCCCGGAGGGACAGTGCCCGACCGGGAGGCTGCGCGGCGGGCTGGCCCGCCACCCGGCGGTGCTGGAGATCGGCGGCCGGCTGGTGCAGGCCGGCCTGGCCACCCCGGCGGTGGTGCGGGAGAGCACCACGCTGGCGGTGCGTCAGGTGCGGCAGGCGCTGGTGCTCTCGGTGGTGCTGCTGGGCGGCGCGCTGGCGCTGTCCGCGCCCGGGACCGGGGACGCCGGCTCGGCGGTGGCCTGGTTCTCGCTACCGCTGATCCTCACCAGCGGCACCCTGCTGATGGCCCGGGTCGACGTCCACCCGTACACCCGCTGGGCCACCCCGGCCGGGCAGGGCGTGCTGGACGCGGTGCACATCCCGCGCCAGGCGCTGGGCGCCACCTCCACCGACGACGCGGTGCTCACCGCCGTCGCGGTGGTCGGCCCGGCCGCCCTGCCGGACGCCCGGCTGCGGGCGGCGCTGCGGTACTGACGGTACGTCGGAGGGGCCCCGGGGTGCCCGGGGCCCCTCCGGCATGCCGTGCGGCTCAGGCCAGACCGTTGAGCAGCTCCGCGATCGGCTTGCGGCGCCCGGTGTAGAACGGCACCTCCTCGCGGACGTGCAGCCGGGCCCGGGACGGGCGCAGGTCGCGCATCAGGTCCACGATCCGGTGCAGCTCGTCCGCCTCGAAGGCGAGCAGCCACTCGTAGTCGCCGAGGGCGAAGGAGGCCACCGTGTTGGCCCGGACGTCCGGGTAGCCACGGGCCATCTTGCCGTGCTCGGCGAGCATGCCCCGGCGCTCCTCGTCGGGCAGCAGGTACCACTCGTAGGAGCGGACGAACGGGTACACGCAGACGTACTCGCGCGGCTGCTCGTCGGCCAGGAAGGCCGGGATGTGCGACTTGTTGAACTCGGCCGGGCGGTGCAGCGCCATGTTCGACCAGACCGGCTCCAGGTGGCGGCCCAGGCCGGTGCGGCGGAAGCGGTTGTACGCCTCCTGGAGGTCGTCCGAGCTCTCCGCGTGCCACCAGATCATCAGGTCCGCGTCGGCGCGCAGGCCGGAGACGTCGTAACTGCCGCGCACCGTCACGTCCTTGGCGTCGAGCTGGTCGAACAGCTCCTGCACCTCGGTGGCCAGCGCGGCGCGGTCGTCCGGCAGCTCGCTCTTGAGCTTGAACACCGACCACATGGTGTAGCGGATGACCTGGTTGAGGTCGCGGGCCTTCTTCTTCACGGGCTGTTCGGTCGACTCACTCATGCGCCCATTCTCCCTTCCCTGACGGTCGCCCCGGCGCCCGGGGTCAACATCTCGTTGACGGCGCGGCGGGCACTGGCGATGCAGGCCGGGATGCCGACGCCGTCGTAGGCCGCACCGCAGACGGACAGGCCGCCGAGGCCCGCCACCGCGCTGCGGATCCGGGCCACCCGGTCCAGGTGCCCCACCGGATACTGCGGCAGCCCGCCGCGCCAGCGGGTCACCGCCGTGTCGTACGGGCGGGCCCGCAGGCCCACCGCCTCGGCCAGGTCGGCCAGCGAACGGGCCACCAGCTCCTCGTCGGGCAGGTCCAGCGCCGCCTCCTCGCGGTGCCGGCCCAGCGAGGTGCGCAGCAGGAACTCCTCCGGGGCCGAACGCTCCAGCCAGCCCCACTTGTTGGAGGAGAAGGTCGAGGCCTTGATCCGGCGGCCGTCCACCGGCGGCACCAGGAATCCGCTGCCGGTCAGCCTCCCGGTCTCCAGATCGGCACGGCGGAACGCCATGGTGACCAGGGCCATGCCCGCGTACTCGACCTGCGCCAGCTCGGCCGCCGCCGCCGGCAGCTCGGCCGCCAGCAGCTTCGCCGCGACCGGTGCCGGGACGGCCAGCACCACCTTGTCGGCGTGCAGCACCTCGCCGTTGCTGACGATCCGCCAGCCCTCCGGGGTGCGGCGCAGCTCCTCCACCGGGCTGTCGGTGCGCAGCTCGGCACCGTTCCTCCGGGCCGCCTCCGCGACCGCCACCGGCAGCGTGCCGAGCCCGCCGCGCAGCCCCTGGAAGACCGGGCCGCCGCTGCTCGGACGGGACGTCAGCTCGCGCACCCCCTCGGCCAGCGGGCCGCCGCGCTGGGCGATCGGCAGCAGGGCCGGGACGGCGGCGCGCAGCGAGATCTCGTCGGCGTGCCCGGCGTAGACCCCGCCGAGCAGCGGCTCCACCAGCCGGTCCACCACCTCGCGGCCCAGCTTGGCCGCCACGTACTCCCCGATCGAGACGTCCGCCCCGACCTCCCCCGCCTCGCCGTCCTCCCCGGCCCGGCGCAGACCCTCGGCGGTCAGCACCCCGGACTCGCCCAGCGCCTTCAGATCCCCCGGCACACCCATCAACTGCCCGGCGGGCAGCGGCCGCAGCTCCCCCCTGGTCCAGATCCCCGCCTTCGCCGTACTCGGCGGCTCCAACTCCCCCGCCAGCCCGACCTCCCGAGCCAGCTCCACCGCCTCCGGCCGCCTGGCCAGCATCGACTCGGCCCCGAGGTCCACCCGGACCCCGCCGACCTCCCCCCCGTACAACTTCCCGCCGAACCGCCCGCCCGCCTCCAACAACGTGACCCGAGCCGCCCCACTCGCCAACCACGCCGCCGTCAGCCCGGCGATCCCACCACCGACCACCACGACCCGAAGCTCTGCCATGCCCGCATCCTCGCAGAGCCCACCCAAAACCGATCAATCAGGGCGTCGCCCGGACAGCAGCACCATCGGCTGTCACATTCCGGCGGGCTGCGTCGTCCCCCTCCCGTAGATCGCTTCGACGGAGGAGACGACGATGGCTGACGTGGTGCTGGTGACCGGGGCGAGTGGGGTGCTCGGGCGCGAGGTGGTGGCTCGGCTCAAGGACCGTGGGGTGGCGGTGCGGGGGTTGAGCCGGCGGGCCAGGGACGGGGAGGGGTGGGTGGTGGGGGACCTGGCGACGGGGGAAGGGGTGGCAGCGGCGGTCGAGGGGGTGCGGGTGGTGGTGCACTGCGCGAGCGACGTGCGGCACCCGAAGAACGACCTGCCCGGGTGGCGGCACCTGTTGGCGGCGGCGCGGGCGGCCGGGGTGGAGCACGTGGTCAACATCTCGATCGTCGGGGTGGACCGGATCCCGTACCCGTACTACCGGATCAAGTGGCAGGGCGAGCGGCTGCTGGAGGAGAGCGGCCTCGGCTGGACCAACCTGCGGGCCACCCAGTTCCCGTCGCTGCTGACCATGGCCTTCGGGGTGCTGGCCAAGCTGCCGGTCATGCTCGTCCCGAGCGGGACCGTCTGCCAGCCGGTGGACCAGGGCGAAGTGGCCGAGCGGCTGGTCGAGTTGGCGCTGGGGGCACCGGCCGGCCGGGTGCCGGACCTGGGCGGGCCGCAGGTGCTGGGGGCCCGGGAGCTGGCGGAGGGCTGGCTGCGGGCGACCGGGCGGCGCAAGCGGGTGGTGGAGGTGCGGCTGCCGGGGAAGGCTGCGGCCGCGTACCGGGCGGGCGAGCACACCACCCCGCACGCGGACGGCGTCCGCACCTGGGCCGAGTACCTGGCGGCCCGGTCCCCGTCCTGACCTCAACGAGACTTTTCCGTAACGCAGTTGCGATCACCGAAGCGGATCCCGGCGGGACCCGGTCACGTCCAAGGCGTACAGGACGAAGACCGGGAGGGGTAGCAGGGATGACGGAACGTCAGCACGGCGGCAGACGGGCGGCACTGGCGGTGGCGGGGGCGGCCACGGCGGCGGTGGTGCTGCTGGGCGGGTGCAGCGCCTCGACCAGCAGTGACGGCAAGGCGAGTGCGGCGGACATGGCCGCACCGGCGGCGCCCGCCGCACCGGGCACCGCGGAGAAGCCGGCCGGCGCCCCCGCCGACAGCAAGCCGGGCGCCGGCGGAGCGTCGGCCGCCCCGAGCGCCGGGGCGACCGGACAGGGCCAGGAGGCGCAGGCCCCCCGGCTGATCGCCTACACCGCCCAACTCACGCTCCGCACCAAGGAGATGGGCAAGGTCCTGGACGAGGCGCGCACCATGGCCACGTCCGGCGGCGGCTACGTGGCCGGGGAGCAACTGGGCGGCGGCAAGTCGTCCGACGGCACGCCGACCGACGCCCGGCTGACCCTCAAGGTGCCCTCGGCCGCGTACCAGCAGACGCTGGACCGGCTGGCCGGGCTGGGCGAGGTGCTCTCGCGGAGCAGCCAGGCCGACGACCTCACCCAGCAGGTGGTGGACGTGGAGAGCCGGCTCAAGATCCAGCAGGCCAGCGTGGACCGGGTGCGCCGGCTGATGGCGGAGGCCAAGTCGCTGGCCGAGATCGTCTCGCTGGAGAGCGAACTCAACCGCCGCGAAGCCGATTTGGAGTCGCTCCAGCGGCGGCAGCAGGAGCTGTCGGCCCGCACCTCGCTCTCCACCATCACGCTCCAGCTCGTCACGCCGGCGACGGCCGCGGTGCCGGTGCGGGAGAAGAAGGAGGAGAAGGGCTTCTGGGGCAGCGTCGGCGGCGCGCTGGGCGGCGGCTGGGACGCGCTGGTGGCGGTGGTGAAGGGCCTGCTGATGGTGCTGGCCGCGCTGGCGCCGTTCCTGCTGGTGCTGGGGCCGCTCGGCTACCTGGCCTGGCGGCTGCGCCGACGGCCGGCCGCACAGGAGCAGCCGGAGCAGGGCGAGCCGGAACAAGAGCAGGAGCAGGATCAGGAGCCGGACAAGGAGTGAGCTCCCGCCTGACGGCCCGTCACGGGGATCGGGCCGTCAGGCGGGTCACACCGTACGGAGCGTCAGCGCGCGCTGGCCTCGTGCACGAAGGCGACCAGGCGGGAGAGCGCGTCCGGGTCCATGCTCGGCATCACGCCGTGGCCCAGGTTGAAGATGTGGCCGGTGTCGCCGCCGATCGCCTGGGCGGCGTCCAACACCTCGCGGGCCTTGGTCTCCACCACGGAGGTCGGGGCGTAGAGGACGGCCGGGTCGAGGTTGCCCTGGAGCGCCTTGCCGGGGCCGACCCGCTCGGCGGCCACGTTCAGCGGCACCCGCCAGTCGACGCCGACCACGTCCGCGCCGGCCTGGCCGAGCAGGCCGAGCAGCTCGCCGGTGCCGACGCCGAAGTGGATCCGCGGCACGCCGTAGCCGGCCACCGCGTCGAACACCTTGGTGCTGGCCGGCATCACCGAGCGGCGGTAGTCCGCCGGGGCCAGCGCGCCGACCCAGGAGTCGAAGAGCTGGACGGCCGAGGCGCCCGCCTCGATCTGGATCTTGAGGAAGGCGGAGGTGATGTCGGCGAGGCGGTCGACCAGCCCGGCCCACAGCTCCGGGGCGCCGTACATCATGGCCTTGGTCTTCTCGTGGCTCTTCGACGGGCCGCCCTCGACCAGGTAGCTGGCCAGGGTGAACGGCGCACCGGCGAAGCCGATCAGCGGGGTCGAGCCCAGCTCGTCCACCAGCAGGCCGACCGCCTCGGTGATGTACGGCATGTCGTCCGGCTCCAGCGGGCGCAGCCGCTCCAGGTCCGCGGCGGTGCGGATCGGGTCCGCGATCACCGGGCCGACGCCGGGCTTGATGTCCACGTCGATGCCGACCGCCTTGAGCGGCACCACGATGTCGCTGAAGAAGATCGCCGCGTCCACCTTGTGCCGGCGCACCGGCTGGAGGGTGATCTCCTTGACCAGCTCGGGCCGCATGCAGGAGTCGAGCATCGGGATGCCCTCGCGCACCTTCAGGTACTCGGGCAGCGAGCGCCCGGCCTGGCGCATGAACCAGACCGGCGTGTGCGGCACCGGTTCGCGGCGGGCGGCGCGGAGGAAGGCGGAGTCGTACGCGGCGCCTCGGTGCGCGGCGGCCTGACCGGACTGGGCAGCGGTTGTCTCACTCACACCCCGCATCTTCGCACGCTGCCCGGCACCGCCCGTCCGCCGGAGGTCGTCGGTTCGTACGAATCGGACAGGCCGGACTTCTCACCAGGTGTCAGCTGACGAACAGTCCGACAACCGTCACGCCACACCGGCCGAAATGACTCGGCTTCCGGGCCCGCCCGACCTAGGCTCTCGGTCATGGCAGCGGTCGGCGGGCACCCAGCGCAGGGTGGCGGTACAGGCAAGGAGTCGGCTCCGGTGGAGTTCCGCGCTGCGGTGGAGGCCCTCGCGGGCGCGCGGCTGCGTCCCGAGGTGCAGCTCTCCCCCGCCCCGGCACCGAAGCGGATGGCCCCGTTCGCGTACGCGCTGACCGCGACCGTCGAGGTGGACGGCGAGGAGCTGGCCGACGGCCGGCTGGTGCTGCTGTACGACCCGGCCGGACAGGAGGCCTGGCGCGGCGAGTTCCGCCTCGTCTCGCTGACCAGGGCCGAGCTCGAACCCGAGATGGCCGACGACCCGATGCTCTCCGAGGTCGGCTGGGCCTGGCTGACCGACGCGCTTCACGCCCACGGTGCCGCCCACGCCGAGGCCGGCGGCACCGTGACCCGGGGCATCTCCCAGTACTTCGGCGCGCTCGCCGACCGGGAGACCTCCACCGAGATCGAGGTCCGGGCCTCCTGGACCCCGGCCGACGGCCGCCTCGAACGGCACCTCGCCGCCTGGGCCGACCTGCTCTGCGGCTGCGCCGGCCTGCCTCCGGCCTCCCCCGCGCCGCTGCCGCTTCCCGACGCCCCGTCACTCGGCGGAGTGGTCCCGATGCCCGCCCGGCGACGCCCGCGCTCCCACTGACGGTTGACCGTCCGCTTCGCCGCGCGCTACCACCCCCAGGGCTGACGCAGCGTGAATCACACGGCGCTTGCCGTCAATTGACCGTCCGAATCCGCCCGGACAGGTCCCGAACATGACGCGTTCTGTGCGATTTCAGGGCATGTCGCATCAGTCACCTGCGCGATTTGTCCGTATTGTTACTCACTAGATCGTGATCTTTCGCTAAAGCCGGGCACGGTTGATGCCGAAGGTGTCTGTGACCCTTTCCAAACGCGGAACACTCCGAGCGCCCCCATCGGCCAGAGGCGGCGACGAGGAGCTGGCGTCCGCCACTCCCCCAGGAGGCACGGTGTCGGTCCTTCTCGAACACCCCGCAAGCGTGGTCGCCTACCGTCCGACCAAGCCCACCGCCATGGTGGTCATCGCCGACCCCCGCGTCCGGAACACCGTCACCCGGCACCTCTGGGCGCTCGGTGTCCGTGACGTCATCGAGGTCTCCTCGATCGCCGAGGCCCGCCCCCGGGTCTCCACCCCCCGCGACATCTGCGTCGCCGACGTCCACCTCCCCGACGGCTCCGGCCTCACCATCCTCGCCGAGACCCGAGCGGCGGGCTGGCCGAACGGCCTGGCCCTCTCCGCCGCGGACGACATCGGCGCGGTCCGCTCCGCCCTCGCGGGCGGCGTGAAGGGGTACGTGGTCACCGGCACCCGCACCAACCTCGCCATGCCGGGCCGTCCCGGGCTGCCGATCGGCGCCGGCGGGCTGGCCGGGCGGATGCGGCGGCCGGGCATGCCCGGGATGCCGGGCTCGGCGGGTGCCCCGCACGGGGCTCCGGGGGCTCCCGGTGCGCCCGGCGTGCAGCCGACCACCTACCGGGAGCTGTCCGGGCGCGAGGTCGAGGTGCTCCGGCTCGTCGCCGAGGGCCAGTCCAACAAGGCGATCGGCGTCGCCATGGGCCTGTCCGCCCTCACCGTGAAGAGCCACCTGGCCCGGATCGCCCGCAAGCTGGGCACCGGCGACCGGGCCGGCATGGTCGCCGTCGCCCTCCGCACCGGCATCATCCACTGACGACCCGTCACCCCATCACCCCAGTTCGGGGCCCGGAGGAACGTTTCCCCTCCGGGCCCCTTTCGTTATCCAGGGGAGGGCACCCCGCAGGGGCGCGAGGCTCTGCCGATCTGCGGCTCGGCCGCGGGGCGCGAATCGGAAGGCGAACCACCGGCAACTGAGGCTCCGTCAGCCAGTTGCAGGTGCTGCCGTTCCCCTGCGCGCAGTTCGTCGCACCCCTGGTGGAACCACTTGGCTGGTCCGGGGACCTCCCGGGATCCGGAGGGCGTCGTACCCTTGGTGGGTGACCGACGCCGTAGCCACCCCAGAAGAGACAGCCCCGGTCCCGCTCCTCGAACCGAGGGAGGGGCTCCCACCCGTGGTGGCCGACGAGACCGCGCTCGCCGCGACCGTCGCCGCCTTCGCGGCGGGCACCGGCCCGGTCGCCGTCGACGCCGAGCGGGCCTCCGGCTACCGCTACGGTCAGCGCGCGTACCTGATCCAGCTCCGCCGCGCGGGCTCGGGCACGGCACTGATCGACCCGATCGCCTGCCCCGACCTCTCCGAGCTCGGCGAGGCCCTCGCCGACACCGAGTGGGTCGTGCACGCCGCCACCCAGGACCTGCCCTGCCTGGCCGAGGTCGGCATGAAGCCGAAGGTGCTGTTCGACACCGAGCTGGCCGGCCGGATCGCCGGGTTCCCCCGGGTCGGCCTCGGCCCGATGACGGAGAGCGTGCTCGGGCTGTCGCTGGCCAAGGAGCACTCGGCGGTGGACTGGTCCACCCGCCCGCTGCCCGAGCCGTGGCTGCGGTACGCCGCTCTGGACGTCGAGGTGCTGGTCGAGCTGCGCGACGCACTCGAACAGGAGCTGGACGGCCAGGGCAAGCTCGGCTGGGCCCGCGAGGAGTTCGCCGCGATCGCCGCCGCGCCGCGGCCCGCCCCCCGCACCGACCCGTGGCGCCGCACCTCCCAGCTGCACAAGGTCCGCCGCCGCCGCCAGCTGGCCGCCGTCCGCGAGCTCTGGCTGGCCCGCGACCAGGCCGCCCGGGACCGGGACGTCTCGCCCGGGCGGGTGCTCTCCGACGCGGCGATCGTCAACGCCGCGCTCGCCATGCCGCTGAACGCTCCGGCGCTGCAGGCCGTCCAGGGCTTCGGGCCCCGGGTGAACCGCCGTCAGCTGGAGCTCTGGCTGGCCGCGTTGCAGCGGGCCCGGGAGATCCCGGAGAACGAGCTGCCGCCGGCGACGGCTCCGCACGACGGGCCGCCGCCGCCGCGCGCCTGGGCCGAGAAGGACCCGCTGGCCGCCGCGCGGCTCTCCGCGGCGCGGGCCGCCATCACGGCGCTGGCCGAGCAGCACCACCTGCCGGCCGAGAACCTGATCACGCCCGACCTGGTCCGCCGCGTCTCCTGGGAGCCGCCGGTCCCGGCCGACGCCGACTCGGTGATCGCCGCCTTCCGCCGCCTCGGCGCCCGCAAGTGGCAGACCGAGGCCATCGGCGCAGCCGTCGCCAAGGCCTTCGCCGAAGCCAAGGTCCCCACTCCCGAGGCCTAGGCAACGCGCCCCCCCGGGGGCGCGAGGAACTGCGCGAACCGGAAGGCGACCCACCGGCAACTGACCCACCGTCAGCCAGTTGCACGTGCTGCCTTCCCACCCCGCGCACTTCCTCGCGCCCCTGCGGGGCGCTCCCTGGCGGGCACGGTGCGGCTGGTGACCGAGGACACATGCCGTGGGGCTATGGGCAAGGTAGTTACCGGCGGGTAGCATGGCGGTGAAGCAGCGCCGCTCCCGTCGTGGGTTGAGGACTGCACCCACTGTCGTGTCCCCTGGAGGAGAGCCCCGTGCCTCGTACCTCGAGGGACGTCGTCTTCGTCGATGGCGTCCGCACCCCGTTCGGCAAGGCCGGCCCGAAGGGCATCTACCACGAGACCCGCGCCGACGACCTGGTCGTCAAGTGCATCCGTGAGCTGGTGCGCCGCAACCCGAACCTGCCGACCGAGCGGATCGACGAGGTCGCCATCGCGGCCACGACCCAGATCGGCGACCAGGGCCTGACCATCGGCCGGACCGCCGCGCTGCTGGCCGGTCTGCCGAAGTCCGTCCCGGGCTACGCGATCGACCGGATGTGCGCCGGTGCGCTGACCGCCGTCACCACCACCGCGGGCGGCATCGCCTTCGGCGCGTACGACATCGTCGTCGCCGGTGGCGTGGAGCACATGGGCCGGCACCCGATGGGCGAGGGCGTGGACCCGAACCCGCGCTTCGTCTCGGAGAAGCTGGTCGACGAGTCCGCCCTCTTCATGGGGATGACCGCGGAGAACCTGCACGACCGGTTCCCGCACATCACCAAGGAGCGCTGCGACGCCTACGCCGTCCGCTCCCAGGAGAAGGCCGCCAAGGCGTACGTCAACGGCGACATCCAGCCGGACCTGGTGCCGATCGCGGTCCGCAACACCAACGCCGAGGTCGGCGAGACCGGTTGGGGCCTGGCCACCACCGACGAGCCGATGCGTCCGGGCACCACGCTGGAGAGCCTGGCCGGTCTGAAGACCCCGTTCCGTCCGCACGGCAACATCACCGCGGGCAACTCGGCCGGTCTGAACGACGGTGCCACCGCCTCCCTGCTGGCGGCCGAGGACGTCGCCGAGGAGCTCGGCCTGCCGGTCAAGATGCGCATGGTGAGCTTCGCCTGGGCGGGCGTCGAGCCCGAGGTGATGGGCATCGGTCCCGTCCCGGCGACCGAGAAGGCGCTGGCCAAGGCCGGTCTGACGATCGATGACATCCAGGCCTTCGAGGTCAACGAGGCCTTCGCCGTCCAGGTGCTGGCCTTCCTGGACCACTACGGCATCGCGGACGACGACGAGCGGGTCAACCCGTACGGCGGCGCCATCGCGTTCGGCCACCCGCTGGCCTCCTCGGGCGTGCGCCTGATGAACCAGCTGGCCCGCCGCTTCGAGCAGCGCCCGGACGTCCGGTACGGCCTGACCACCATGTGCATCGGCTTCGGCATGGGCGGCACCATCATCTGGGAGAACCCGCACTTCGAGGGTGGTAAGTGACCATGAGCACCACTGAGCTGCTGAAGCGCGCCGCCGAGCTGTTCCCCGGCGAGGTCGTCACCACCGCGCACGTGCGCCACCTGGAACTGCCGTACGGCGCCGGGCGGATCGCGCTGATCACCCTGGACAACGGCTTCGACCACACCAAGCCGACCACCTTCGGCCCGGGCTCGCTGGCCAAGCTGTCCGAGGCGCTGGACCAGGTCGAGGCGGAGGCCGCCGAGGGTTCGGTCAAGGCCGTCGCGATCACCGGCAAGCCGTTCATCTTCGCGGTCGGCGCCGACCTCAAGGGTGTCGAGGTGCTCAAGGAGCACAGCGACGCGCTGGCCATCGGCAAGGGCGGCCACGACGTCTTCAAGCGGATCGCCGCGCTGCCGGTCCCGACCTTCGCGTTCTACAACGGCGCGGCCATGGGCGGCGGCGTGGAGGTCGGCCTGCACGCCACCTACCGCACCGTCAGCTCGGGCCTCCCGGCCTTCTCGCTGCCCGAGGTCTTCCTCGGCCTGGTCCCCGGCTGGGGCGGCTGCACCCTGCTGCCGAACCTGATCGGCCCGCAGAAGGCCGTCAAGGTCATCGTCGAGAACTCGATGGCGCAGAACAAGCAGCTCAAGGGCAAGGAGGTGTTCGAGCTCGGCATCGCGGACGCGATCTTCGAGCCGGCCGACTTCCTGGAGCAGTCCCTGGGCTGGGCCGCCAAGGTCCTCAACGGCGACGTGGTCGTCGAGCGCGAGGAGTTCGACCGGGGCAAGGCGTGGGACGACGCCGTCACCTGGGGCCGCTGGGTCGCCGACGCCAAGGTGAGCGGCGCCGCGCCGGCCGCCTACAAGGCGCTGGACATCATCCAGCAGGTCAAGGACCAGGACCTGCAGGCCGGCTTCGACGCCGAGGACGCCGCGCTGGCCGACCTGAT
Organism: Kitasatospora sp. NPDC088742; assembly: GCF_055584905.1. Lineage (NCBI taxonomy): Bacteria > Bacillati > Actinomycetota > Actinomycetes > Kitasatosporales > Streptomycetaceae > Kitasatospora > Kitasatospora sp. NPDC088742. The sequence continues at coordinate 166,660 of NZ_JBVJLD010000004.1, forward strand.
CATGAGCGGCGAGCTGCGCAGCGGCCTGTACGCCTTCAACCTGGTGCAGCGCCGGGCCAAGCGCCCGTTCGGTGCCCCGGACAAGTCGCTGGCCCGCCCGGTCTCCAAGATCGGTGTCGTCGGCGCCGGTCTGATGGCCTCTCAGCTGGCCCTGCTGTTCGCCCGCCGGATGGAGGTGCCGGTCGTGCTGACCGACATCGACCAGGAGCGGATCGACAAGGGCGTCGGCTACGTCCACGCCGAGATCGACAAGCTGCTCGGCAAGGGCCGGATCGGCAGCGACAAGGCCAACAAGCTCAAGGGCCTGGTCAGCGGTCACCTGGACAAGGCCGTGGCGTTCGGCGACGCGGACTTCGTGATCGAGGCCGTGTTCGAGGAGATGGGCGTCAAGCAGAACGTGCTGGCGGAGCTGGAGGCGGTGGTCTCGCCGACCACCATCCTGGCCACCAACACCTCCTCGCTCTCGGTCTCCGAGATGGCCTCCAAGCTCCAGCACCCGGAGCGCGTGGTCGGCTTCCACTTCTTCAACCCGGTCGCGATCCTCCCGCTGCTGGAGATCGTCCGGGCCGAGAAGACCGACGACGGCTCGCTGGCCACCGCCTTCGCGGTCGCCAAGAAGCTGAAGAAGACCGCGGTGCTGACCAAGGACGCCCCGGCGTTCGTGGTGAACCGCATCCTGACCCGCTTCATGGGCGAGATCCAGGGCATCATCGACGAGGGCACCTCGTTCGAGACCGTCGAGGCGGCCGTCAAGCCGCTCGGCCTGCCGATGTCCCCGATCGCGCTGCTCGAGCTGGTCGGCCCGGCCATCGCGCTGCACGTGTCGGAGACCCTGCACGGCGCCTTCCCGGAGCGGTTCTCGGTCTCCGAGAACCTCGGCAAGGTGGTCAAGGCCGGCAAGCGCGGCTTCTACGTCTGGGAGGACGGCAAGCAGGTCCTCGACCCCGAGGTGCTGGCGCTGCTGACCTTCGGCGACTCGGTGCTGACGGAGGAGCAGGTGCGCGCCCGCGCCCTGGAGGCCGTCGCGCAGGAGATCGGCCTGATGCTGGACGAGGGCGTCGTCGGCGAGGCGCAGGACATCGACCTGTGCATGATCACCGGCGCCGGCTGGCCGTTCCACCTGGGCGGGATCACCCCGTACCTGGACCGCGAGGGCGTCTCCGAGCGGGTCAACGGCAAGAAGTTCCTGGCCCCCGGCCTGGCCTCGGTCCCGGAGTAGTCGGCACGCTGACGCACCGTCGGGCGGCATCCCCTGTGCGGGGGGATGCCGCCCTTCGGCGTTCCTAGCCCGCCGTCACGTCGCGGAACTCTGCCCGGGCGTCCTCGGTGTAGAGGCCGAACCGGCCTCCCGGGTAAGGGCGTTCGGTGTCGGTGTAGGTGACCAACTCGTGGCGGTCAACCAGCACCGTGACGGTGGCGCCGCGCTGGCGGACGTCCACGGTGTGCCAGCGGCCGACCGGGTAGTGCGGCGGGCCGGTGGCCAGGAAGCGCTGGTGGCCCGGGTAGGCCGGGTCCTCCTTGCCGAGCTCCCAGCCGGTGGGCTTCAGGGCGAGGTAGTAGAAGTGCTGGGGGTCGGTGTAGTGCCAGACCACCCAGGCCGTCTCCCAGGTGTTGGGGGTCGGGGTGCGCAACTGCTCGGCGGTCCGCACCCCCAGACGGAGCGTCAGGTCGGAGCGGCTGTCGGCCGAGACCACCAGGGCGGCGTGCGTCTCCGCCGGGGTGGTGGCCGGGCGCGGGGCCAGGGTGATCAGGTCACCGCGCGCCCCGACGGTGCCCTCCCCGTTGAAGACCGCGACCCAGGGGCCGTGCGCGGTGCCCTCCGGCCAGGGGGTGAAGGCGGAGCGGGACGATCCCGTCAGTACGGCGGTGACCACCAGGACCAGGGCCAGCAGGACGGCTGGCAGCACCACCCGGGGCACCCGGCGGGGCGGGGCCGGACCGGAGGTGCGCAGCGGCGCCCGGCCGGTGGTCACGGTCACCAGTCCACCAACGAGACATCGGGCTGCAGTTGGTGGTGCAGCGGGCCGACGCAGTCCTGGGCCAGCCGCTCGACGATCCGCCGGGCGGCGCAGCCGTCGCCGAAGGGGCTGGGGGCGGCGGCCATGCCCTGGTAGTCGGCCGGGTCGTCCAGCAGGGCGTTGGCGGCGGCGTGGATGGCGTCGGGCTCGACGCCGACCAGCCGGGCCCCGCCGGCCGCGACCACCTCGGGGCGCTCGGTCGTGGTGCGCAGGACCAGGACCGGCTTGTCCAGGCTGGGCGCCTCCTCCTGGACCCCGCCGGAGTCGGTGAGCACCAGCTCGCAGGCGGCCAGCGAGGCGGTGAAGTCGAAGTAGTCCAGCGGCCCGGTGAGGGTGATGTGCGGCTCGTGGGCGAGCGCGGACTCCAGCACGTCCCGGACGGCGGGGCTGCGGTGCACCGGGAGCAGGATCTCCACGTCGCCGCGGCGGGCCAGCCGCTGCAGGGTGGCGGCCATCATCCGCATCCGGTCGCCCTGGTTCTCCCGGCGGTGCAGGGTGACCAGCACGCCGCGGCGGCCGGTGCGGAAGGCCGAGCTGCCGACGTGCCGGCGGCGCACCCAGAGCAGGTTGTCGATCACCGTGTTGCCGGTGACGTGCACCGCGTCGGGTGGCACCCCCTCGGATCGCAGCCGGTGGGCGGCCCGTTCGGTGGGGGCGAAGTGCCAGCGGGTCATGGTGGAGACCAGGCGCCGGTTGAGCTCCTCGGGGAAGGGGTCGTCCAGCACGCCGCTGCGCAGCCCGGCCTCCACGTGGGCGACCGGGATCCCTTCGTAGAAGGCGGCCAGCGCGCCGCACAGGGTGCTGGAGGTGTCGCCCTGCACGATCACCAGGTCGGGCTCCTCGTAGCGCAGCACCTCGCCGAGGCCCTCGACCAGGCGGGCGGTGAGCGCGGAGAGCTGCTGGCGCTCGCGCATCACGTCGAGACTGTGACGGGCCGTCAGCTGCAGGCGGTGGAGCATGGGTTCGAGCATCTCCCGGTGCTGGCCGGTGTTGACCAGCACCGGCTCGAAGTACGGCGAGGCGTCCAGGGCCCGGACCACGGGGGCGAGCTTGACCGCCTCGGGCCGGGTGCCGAGCACCACGGCGGCGCGCAGCCGGGGGAAGCCGTCGATCCGGGAGGAGCCGTTGACGTGCAGAGGTTCGGACATGGTGACCTTCTTGGGCAGCGGAAGGTACGGGCCGGCCGGCTCCGGAGGGAGCCCGGCGCGGCGCGTCGGACAGTTGGGGGTGCCCGGGGACCGGCCGCTGACGCGGGGTCAGGTCCGGGCGGTCTTCAGCCAGCCGGTGCGGCCGCTGACGGTGCGGCCGACGGCCCACCAGCCGGCCGCGAACCAGAGGTAGCCGTAGCCGACGAACAGGTGGGCCAGCCCGAGGCAGCGCCACCAGCCGAGCCCGTCCTCCCGCTGCCGGTACACGTAGGCGTAGGCGTAGGCGGGGGCGAAGGCGAGCAGGTACAGCGGGATCAGCCAGTACGGCGAGAAGGTGTTGTGGCCGGCCGCGAGGGAGTCGGTGAGGAAGCCGACCGCACCGGCCACGAAGGCCAGCGGCAGCAGCGAGGTGAGCAGCAGCAGGGCCGGGCTGGAGAGGTGGTAGACCAGGTCGGCGGCGGCCCGGCCGGGGATCTCCCGGAGCACCATGGGGACCAGCCTGGTGGCCTGGATGTGGCCCTGGAACCAGCGGGAGCGCTGGCGGACCAGCGGCCGGACGGCGAGCACGGCCTGCTGGTGGACGGCGGCGGCGGCGCAGTACTCGTTGCGCCAGCCGGCCGCGAGCAGCCGGATGCCCAGGTCGAGGTCCTCGGTGAGGCGGTCGCTCCAGGGCTCGGGGCCGAGCGAGCGCAGCGCGCTGAGGCGCATGAACTGCCCGTTCCCGCCCATCCCGACGCTGCCGACGTGGCGGCGCCCGGCCTGGAAGACGTCGGTGTAGACGACGAACTCCATGTCCTGCATCCGGCAGAGCAGCCGGTCCTCGCGGTTGTACATCCGCACGCCGATCTGGACCGCGCCGGTGGCCGGGTCGGCGAAGAACCGGTCGGCCTGGTCGACCGCTCCGGGTTCGAGCCGGCCGTCGGCGTCCAGCACGCAGACCACCACGTCCTCGGGGGCGGTGCCGGCCAGCAGGCCGGACTCGCCCAGGTACCGCAGGCCGTCGTTGAGCGCGGCCCCCTTGCCCCGGCGGGCGTCGGGCAGGTGCCGCCGGTGCAGCAGCACCCTGGCCGGGTCGGCGGCCCGGACGATCTCGGCGGTGCGGTCCTCCGACGCGTCGTCAACCACCAGTACCAGGACGTCCTGCCGGGGCAGGGACATCAGCCGGCGCAGGCTCTCGGCCAGCACCCGCTCCTCGTTGAGGCAGGCGAGCAGGAAGACGTACCGCCGGCGGTGCGGGTCGTCCGTCGCTGTGGGCCGGACGACCCGCCGGGACAGCACGAACATCCCGGTGTTGTACGCCAGCGCCGTCACGATGACGGCGGTGGAGAGTCCGAGCAGGACGGCCGTCAGCACGACGCACCCCGCCGGACGGCGGTGGCCCCGGCGACCTCGGAAGGCACCGCGTGGGGCTGCTGCGGCCCCTGCCGGGAGCGGCGGTGGCGGACCACCAGGCCGTAGAGCAGCAGGAGCAGGCCGCACACGACGTACAGTCCGAAGCCGGCTCCGGCGATCTCCAGCAGCAAGCGGGCCAGTTCGGACCCGGAGGCGCCGGAGGGCAGCACGGACGCCGCGCTGAAGCAGACTCCGCTGCTGGCTCCGCAGTTCACGTACATGGGAGATCAACCCCGACGGAATGCGACCGGATGCCGGCCGATGACACGGCTCTCGCGCTCGCGATGGAGGGGGCCGGTCTCGCCATTCACTCCCCGAGCCGGGAAAGGCGACCGTCTGCCGACTCGGATCCTCGTGCGCCCCATGGGGACTTTCATGAACAACTTAACACGGGTGGGGTAACCCTTCAATGAAGGAATTGCACGCTTTGCTACTCGCGGGAAGGGATTGACACCCTCCCGCGCCGGTGACAGTGTCGGGTGTATCGCCTGTGCTGCGGCTGGTCGTCGTTGACGTTCCGTCAGCGCCAAGCCCCCGCGACTCCAGGCCGGCTTTCGGGTGCCGCTCCGTGCACCGCCCGGCCTTCTGTGTCGAGACGCCGGGAAAAAGTCCGCCGGGCCCCTCCCGTATCCATGGCTTGAACACACATCGCCAGGGGCTGTCATGCCTTTGCATTCAGTGAGCCGTAATCGGTACCGGACGACGATCGTCGGGGCAATCGCCCTGGTCCTCAGCGTGGGATTCCTCCCGGTCGACTCCGCCACCGCAAAACCGCCTCCGGACCAGAAGAAGACCCAGGAGGCCGCCGAGCAGGGCCGGTCGCCGAGCGACCTCGGCCCCGCCTTCGGCGCCGACCAGAAGAAGGCCGAGAAGACCCGGAAACTGAATCCCCATCAGAAACTCAAACAGGCCACCACGCTCCAGGCCCTCCCGCAGGCCCTCACCAATCCGGCGCCGAACACCGGGAAGAGCACGCTGGTGCTCTACGACACCGCCGGCCCGTACGGACACCTCGGCGAGCTGTACGCGATGACCACCGCCAACCTGGCCGGCCACTTCGGCAGCGTGACGCCGAAGCCGGTCTCCCAGTACCAGCCCGGCGAGGTCAACAACTACTCGGCCACGGTCTACTTCGGCTCCACCTACTACGGGGCCAACGACAACAACGGCCAGCCGATCCCCGACGGCATCCCCGCGTCCTTCTACACGGACGTGACCACCACGACCAAGCCGGTGGTCTGGCTCTACGACAACATCTGGAACCTGGCCAACCAGGTCGGCCCGGCGAACTTCTCGGCCGCCTACGGCTGGGACCCGACCAACTCCTTCTTCAACTACAACCCGATCACCTCGGTCGGCTACAAGGGCCAGAGCCTCAGCCGCGACCCGCTCAACGGCGGCGGCGTGCTGGGCGAGACCATCACCGACCCGGCGAAGGTGAGCGTCCTCGCCTCCTCCACCGACTCCACCGGCGCCACCGTCCCGTGGGCGGTCCGCTCGAACAACCTCACCTACATCGGTGACGTCCCGTTCTCCTACGTGAGCGCCAACGACCGGGTGATGATCTTCAGCGACCTGCTCTTCGACGCCCTCGCGCCGCAGACCGCCGAGCGGCACCGCGCGATGGTCCGGCTGGAGGACATCAGCCCCGCCGACGACCCGGTCGCGCTGACCGCCATGGGCAAGTGGCTGAAGTCGCAGAACATCCCGTTCAGCTTCGGCGTCATCCCGGTCTACACCGACCCCAAGGGCACCTACAACGGCGGCCGGCCGGAGACCCTGCGGCTCTCCCGGACGCCCGCGATGATCACGGCCATCAGGTCGCTGATCTCCAACGGCGGCACCATGGTGATGCACGGTTACACGCACCAGTTCTCGAACATCGCCAACCCCTACGACGGGGTCAGCGGCGACGACTTCGAGTTCTACCGGGCCCAGTGCTCGGTGACCCAGTACCCGCCGTACCAGTTCCGGGCCCCGTGCCAGAACACCGACTGGGTGATCCACCAGGGCCCCGTCCCCGGTGACTCCAGCAGCTACGCGCTGAACCGGATCAACTCCGCCGCACTGGAGTTCACGCTCTCCCTGCTGCCGGTGCCGACCATCTTCGAGTTCCCGCACTACGCCGGCTCCGCCGTCGACTACCGGGCCCTCGAACCGAAGTTCGCCGCCCGCTACGAGCGCTCGCTGTACTTCGGCGGCGTGCTCAGCGGCCAGCCGATCGACTACTCGATGATGATCGGTCAGTTCTTCCCGTACCCCGTGCACGACGTCTACGGCGAGACCGTGCTGCCGGAGAACATCGGCAACTACGAGCCGACGATGTCCAACAACAACCCGCCCAGGCTGCCGGCCGACATGATCAACTCGGCCAGGCTGAACCTCGTGGTGCGGGACGGCTACGCGAGCTTCTTCTACCACCCGTCCTACGGTCTGACCGCTCTTCAGCAGACCGTCACCGGGATCAAGGCGCTCGGCTACACCTTCGCCTCCCCCGCCACCGTCCTCGCTCCCTGACGGAGCACCAGCCCGGTTGCCGGCCCGCTCGTCCGGGCCGGCAGCCGGGACACTTTTACCGAGAGGCTCTGGTTCCGATGTGCGGAATCGTGGGTTACGCAGGGGGACGCCCGGCCCTGGACGTCGTCCTGGACGGGCTGGAGCGGCTGGAGTACCGGGGGTACGACTCGGCCGGGATCACCGTCCAGGCGGCGGGTGGACTGGCCACCGGCAAGCGGGCCGGGAAGCTGGTCAACCTGCGCAAGGCGCTGGCCGACGACCCGCTGCCCGAGGCCCCCGTCGGGATCGGTCATACGCGGTGGGCGACGCATGGTGGTCCGACGGACGTGAACGCGCATCCGCATCTGGACGACCACGGGCGGGTGGCGGTGGTGCACAACGGGATCATCGAGAACTTCGCCGTGTTGCGGGAGGAGTTGGCGGGGCGGGGGCACGTGTTGCGGTCGGAGACGGACACGGAGGTGGTGGCGCATCTGTTGGGGGAGGTGTTCGCGGGGGATCTGGCGGAGGCGATGCGGGTGGTGTGCCGTCGTCTGGAGGGTGCTTTTACGTTGGTGGCGGTGCACGCGGAGCAGCCGGGTGTGGTGGTGGGGGCTCGGCGTAACTCGCCGCTCGTGGTCGGTAGGGGGGTGGGGGAGAACTTCCTGGCGTCGGATGTGGCGGCGTTCATCGCGTTCACGCGGGAGGCGGTGGAGCTGGGGCAGGACCAGGTGGTGGAGTTGCGGGCCGGCGGTGTGTCGGTGACGGACTTCGACGGTGCGCCGGCGGTGGTGCGGGAGTACCACGTGGACTGGGACGCGTCGGCGGCGGAGAAGGGGGGCTACGACTACTTCATGCTGAAGGAGATCGCCGAGCAGCCGAAGGCGGTCGCCGACACCCTGCTGGGACGGATCAGCGCCGACGGGCAGCTGACGCTCGATGAACTGGGCCTGGACCTACGGTCGGTGGAGAAGGTGGTGATCGTCGCCTGCGGGACGGCGTACCACGCCGGTGCCATCGCCAAGTACGCGATCGAGCACTGGACGCGGGTGCCGTGCGAGGTGGAGGTCGCCAGCGAGTTCCGGTACCGGGACCCGATCCTGAACGAGCGGACGCTGGTGATCGCGATCTCCCAGTCCGGGGAGACGATGGACACCTTGATGGCGCTGCGGCACGCGCGGGAGCAGGGCGCGAAGGTGCTGGCGATCTGCAACACCAACGGCTCCACCATCCCGCGCGAGTCCGACGCGGTGCTCTACACCCACGCCGGGCCGGAGGTGGCGGTCGCCTCGACCAAGGCGTTCCTCACCCAGCTGGTCGCCTGCTACCTAGTCGCCCTCCACCTCGGCCAAGTCCAGGGCGCCGCACCGGATCCCGCCCGTCTGATCGGCCAACTCGGCGAGGCCCCCGCGCAGATCGGCCGGGTGCTGCACACCATGGAGCCGGTCCGGGCCCTGGCCCGTTCGCTCGCCGACGCGCACGCGGTGCTGTTCCTGGGGCGGCACGTGGGCTACCCGGTGGCGCTGGAGGGGGCGTTGAAGCTCAAGGAGCTGGCGTACATGCACGCCGAGGGCTTCGCCGCCGGCGAGCTGAAGCACGGCCCCATCGCGCTGATCGAGGAGGGGCTGCCCGTCATCGTGGTGGTGCCCTCGCCGCGCGGGCGGTCGGTGCTGCACGACAAGATCGTCTCCAACATCCAGGAGATCCGGGCCCGCGGCGCCCGCACCATCGTGATCGCCGAGGAGGGCGACGAGAGCGTCACCCCCTACGCCGACCACCTGATCCGCATCCCGGCCACCCACGACCTGTTCCAGCCGCTGGTGGCCACCGTCCCGCTCCAGGTCTTCGCCTGCGAACTCGCCACCGCCAAGGGCCACGAGGTCGACCAGCCCCGCAACCTCGCCAAGTCCGTCACGGTCGAATAGGGAGCCTCCGCCATGCGAGCCGCCCGCACCCGCTCCGCCCTCACGGCGGCCTGCCTGTGCCTGCTGCTCGCCTGCTCACCGCCGGCCGCCGCGCCGGTCACCGCGCCGGTCGGGTCCGGCCCCGCTCCCCCGGCCCGCGCCCTGCCCGACACCCTGTACGGCGTCACCCTCGACGACCTCACCGAACTGCCCGCCCTGGTCGCCTCCCTGACGGCCCTTCCGCAGCGGCCGACCGCACGGGTGGTCTTCGACCCCGGCACCGACCCCGCCGGCTACGCCCGGGCGGTGGCCGCCCTGCACCCCGTCAGCTACCTGATGGGCCTGCCGATGGACTCCACCGCCGTGGCCGACGCCTCCCTGACGGAGTACCACGACCGCACCGCCGCCCTGCTGACCGCCTTCGGCGGGCAGATCGACCTCTGGGAGGTCGGCAACGAGGTCAACGGCGGCTGGCTCGGCCCCGCCGAGGAGGTCACCGCCAAGGTGACCGACGCCTACCACCAGGTGGTCGCGGCGGGCGGGCGGACCGCCCTGACCCTCTACTACAACCCCGGCTGCGCCGAGGACCCCGCGCACGAGATGCTGCCGTGGGCCCGGGCCAACCTGCCGCAGGAGCTCCGGGACGGCCTGGACCACGTGCTGGTCTCCTACTACGAGGACGACTGCAACGGCTACCGCCCGACGCTCGCCGAATGGGACTCCGTCTTCACCGAACTGGCCGGCCTCTTCCCGCACGCGAGGGTGGGCTTCGGCGAGAACGGCCTCGCCGACCGGCGGGCCACGGAGGAGCAGAAGGCCGAGCAGCTCACCCACTACTACACCCTGCCGGTCACCGCACCGCGCTACCTGGGCGGTCACTTCTGGTGGTACTACGCCGAGGACATGCTGCCGTACCCACCGGCCAACCCCCTGTGGACGGCCCTCGCCCAGGCCATCGCCCAGGCCGCCGCACCGCCGGACGCGGCCCCGCACACGCAAGGACCAGAACGATGAGCACCGTCACCGCCCCCACCCCCGCGGCCCCGCTGGACGAAGCCTCCTTCGCGGCGATCCGGGCCGTCATCACCTCCGTCGCCCCCTACCGCCTGCTGGAGCTGGAACGCGAGCGCGACCAGGCGTTCACCCGGGCCCTCGGCACCGACAGCCTGGTGCCCGTGCACGACTTCCTCGACCGCTGGCGCTCCGTCGCCGCCGTCGAACGCGACCTCGCCAACGCCGCCCGGCTGCACCTCGCCGAGTGCTCCGCCAGGGCCGGCCAGGACCCGGACGAACGCCGCGAGAGCGCCCTGGAGATCGCCGCCGTGCTCCTCACCGTGGCCGCGGAGCTCACGGCTCCCCGAACGGCCGACTAGCGCTTGAGGCGGTAGATGACGGTGTCGGCGTTGACTCCGACCACCTCGTAGCGGGTGTCGAGTAGATTCTCGATGCGGGGGATGTGGACGGGCTGGTACGCGGAGCGGCCGGAGTCGTCGACGACGATCTCGGGGAGGCCCTTGGTGGCCAGCTCCTGGTCGAAGGTCTGCCAGGCGTCGGCCATGCTGTACTGCTCGCCGACGTCCTTGCCGTCCTTGCCGCCGCTGAAGTTGGTCAGGAAGCCGGCCGTCAGGTAGCGGGTGACGGGGCGTCGGTCGGCCAGCCAGTAGAGCTCGGGGTGCATGCCCCAGACCAGCACGGTGTCCTTGGCGGTGGTCTGCTCCGCGATGGTGCTGGCCACCTGGGTGGTGTGGTCCATCCGCTGGCCCGGCCAGAAGACCGCGAGGGCGCAGAAGGCGAAGGAGGCGACCGAGCTGTAGACCAGCACGGGTTTCCAGCGGATCTTCGAGGTGGCCACCGCGCCGGTGCCGAGCAGCACCAGAGGGGGCATCAGCTGGAGGTAGTAGTGGCCGAAGAAGTGGAAGCCGGTCGAGACCGCGACCAGCGAGGAGAGCAGCCAGACCCAGAGGTCCGAGGTCGAGCCGTACTCCTCCCCCCGGGGTGAGGGCAGCACGCCGTGACGCATCCTCAGCCAGAGGCGGTGGCCGACCGGGGCCAGGAAGCCCAGGCCGGCGGCCAGCAGGATGGCCGAGTTGCCCAGGGCCCGGCCGGTCATCTGGAGCCAGGCACCGCCGAGCGAGGCGTAGTCGCCGCTGCCGGTGACCACCCAGAACAGGAAGCCCTTGGGGTTGGTGAGGATCACCGCGACCAGCGTTATCGGCAGCGCGAAGCCGAAGCAGACCTTGGCCACGGCGGACTGCCAGCGCACCCCGCGCAGCCGGGCGTCCTGGAGCAGCATCCAGAGCACCGGGAGCATCACCGCTCCGCCGGTCTGCTTGGTCAGCGAGCAGAGCGCCACCGCGATCCCGGCCGCCAGCCAGCGGCGGCGCTCGGCGTAGCGGAACGCCGCCACCATCGCGGGCAGCATGAAGACCTCGAAGGTCGCCGCCTGGGTGTCCTCGGGTGAGAGGCCGATCGAGACCAGGAGGTAGAGCGCGCCGGCCGCACCGCCGGCCCGGTTGCCCCAGCGGCCGCGGGCGATCGATGCCAGCAGGATCGCGGTGACCAGGTGGGCGACGATGGCCAGGGTTCTCAGCGGCCAGAGCGAGGCGGAGCCGAAGAGCGCGAAGCAGGCCTCGTAGAGCCAGGGCAGCAGGGGCGGCTTGCGGTCCACCACGGTGTCGTAGAGGACGCCGCCGTCCGCCAGCATGCGGGCCTGGGTGGCGAGGTAGCCCTCGTCCGGGCTCCACACCGGGCGGAGGAAGGACGGGACGTGGGTGACCGTCGCCAGCACGGCGAGCACCGGGACCAGTCTGGTCCAGTACCCCGTCCGGACACGCTCGGGCAGCCGCCCGGTCAGGGCGGCGAACTGGCGGGCCAGGGCAACGGACACGAGGGACAACCTACCGGGCGGCTCTGCCGGGGGCGGTACCGGTCCGGCCATTAGATGTGACGATCCGACAGAAACGTGGGACACGCACGGACCCACCGGGGCGCACATGGCTGCGCCGCTGGGGGCGCGAGGAACTGCGCGAATCGGAAGGCGGCCCACCTGCAACTGACCCACCGTCAGCCAGTTGCAGGTGCTGCCTTCCCACCCCGCGCAGTTCCTCGCGCCCCCGGGGTCACCAATTTCAGACCGCGGCGCCCGTGCGGGCGAGGGTGTCGGCGACCTTGGTGGCGATGGCCGGGGCGGTGAGGCCGATCTCGGTGAGGATCTGGTCACGGGTGGCGTGGTCGAGGAACTCCTGCGGGATGCCGAAGTCGCGCAGCGGTACGTCGACCTCGGCGTCGCGCAGGGCCTGGGCGATCATCGAGCCGACGCCGCCGGCCCGGCCGTTGTCCTCGACGGTGACGACCAGGCGGTGCTCGGCCGCCAGGCCGGGCAGGGCCGGGTCGACCGGCTTGACCCAGCGCGGGTCGACCACCGTGGTGGCGATGCCGCGCTCGGAGAGCAGGTCGGCGACGGCCAGGCAGGTGGTGGCCATGGCGCCGACCGAGACGATCAGCACGTCGGCGTCCTCGTCGCGGCGGAGCACGTCCATGCCGCCGACGGTGCCGACCGCCGGGACGGCGGGGCCGACGGTGCCCTTGGAGTAGCGGACCACGGTCGGCGCGTCGTCGACCTCGACCGCCTCGCGCAGCTGGGCGCGGAGCTGGTCGGCGTCGCGCGGGGCGGCGAGCCGCAGGCCGGGGACCACCTGACAGATCGACATGTCCCACATGCCGTTGTGGGAGGCGCCGTCGGTGCCGGTGACGCCGGCCCGGTCGAGCACGAAGGTGACGCCCAGCTTGTGCAGGGCGACGTCCATCAGGACCTGGTCGAAGGCCCGGTTGAGGAAGGTCGCGTAGACCGCGAAGACCGGGTGCAGGCCGCCGGTGGCCAGGCCGGCCGCCGAGACGGCGGCGTGCTGCTCGGCGATGCCGACGTCGAAGATCCGGTCCGGGAAGGCCTCGGCGAACGGGGCCAGGCCGACCGGGTGGAGCATCGCGGCGGTGATGCCGACGATGTCCTGGCGCTCGCGGCCGAGCTCGACCATCTCCTCGGCGAAGACCGAGGTCCAGTCCTTGCCGGAGCTCTTGATCGGCAGGCCGGTCTCGGGGTGGATGACGCCGACCGCGTGGAAGCGGTCCTCGTCGTTGTTCTCGGCGGCGTGGTAGCCGCGGCCCTTCTCGGTGAGGCAGTGCACGATCACCGGGCCGCCGAAGCCGCGCGCCTTGGTGAGCGCGGACTCCAGGGCGTTCATGTCGTGGCCGTCGATCGGGCCGAGGTACTTGAGGCCGAGGTCCTCGAACATGCCCTGCGGGGCGATGAAGTCCTTCAGGCCCTTCTTGGCGCCGTGCAGGGTCTCGAATACCGGCCGGCCGACCACGGGGGTGCGCTGCAGCGCCTCCTTGCCCCAGGTCAGGAACCGCTCGTAGCCCTGGGTGGTGCGCAGGGTGGCGAGGTGGTTGGCCAGGCCGCCGATGGTCGGGGAGTAGGAGCGCTCGTTGTCGTTGACGACGATGATGACCGGGCGGTCCTTGGCGTCGGCGATGTTGTTCAGCGCCTCCCAGGCCATGCCGCCGGTGAGCGCGCCGTCGCCGATCACCGCGACCACCGGGCGGTCGCCGTGGCCCTGGAGCTGGTTGGCCTTGGCCAGGCCGTCGGCGTAGCCGAGCACGGTGGAGGCGTGCGAGTTCTCGATCACGTCGTGCTCGGACTCGGCGCGCGAGGGGTAGCCGGAGAGGCCGCCCTTCATCCGCAGCTCGGAGAAGTCCTGACGGCCGGTGAGCAGCTTGTGCACGTAGCTCTGGTGGCCGGTGTCGAACATGATCCGGTCGCGCGGTGAGTCGAAGACCCGGTGCAGCGCGATGGTGAGCTCGACCACGCCCAGGTTCGGCCCGAGGTGTCCGCCGGTCTTGGAGACCTCCTGGACCAGGAACGTCCGGATCTCTCCGGCCAGCTCGGCCAGCTGGGCGGGCGTGAGCCGGTCGAGATCGCGCGGTCCCCGAATGCGGGTCAGCAGGGCCACCCGTTCCTCCTCGTTCCGATATTTTTCTCGGGCCGCGTACGGCCGGACTGCCCGAGTCTAATGTCCGCCTGGCGGACGCTTGTCAGTGCGCCTGGGGTTGACCGGTGTTGACCGACATGACGAGGCTCGGCACCCGAACGGTTCGGGTGCCGAGCCTCACATGATCGGATTTACGGTCAACCTCGACCGGATGACTTCTGGGTCCGCCGGGAGACGGAGTCCAGGACCACCGCGGCCAGCAGCACCGAGCCGGTGATCATGTACTGGATCGACTGGTTGACGTGCACCAGGTCAAGGCCGGTGATGATCGACTGGATCACCAGGATGCCCAGCAGCGCCGACCAGGTCTTGCCCCGGCCGCCGAACAGGCTGGTGCCGCCGATGACGGCCGCGGCGATCGAGTTCATCAGCACGTTGCCGCCGCCGAGCGCCTTGTCGGCCGAACCCTGCTGGCTCATGATGAACAGCCCGCCGAGGGCGGCCATCCCGGCCGAGATCATGAAGACCGAGATCCGCACCCAGGCGACGTTGATGCCGGCCCGGCGGGCCGCCTCGATGCCGCCGCCGACCGCGAAGATCTGCCGGCCGTAGGTGGTGCGGCGGAGCACGAAGTCGGTCAGCACCACGATGCCGAGGAAGATCACCAGCGGCAGCGGCAGACCCTGGCTCTGGTTGAGCATGTAGGCGGCGGCGATCGCGATCACCGCGATCGCGCCGGTGCGCAGGCCGATCTCGCTCATCGGGCGGGACGGGAGGTCGGCGGCCGCGCGGCGGCGGGCGTCCAGCACCTGGCCGGCCGCGAAGAGCGCGACGCCGAGGACCGCGAAGATCCAGGTGGCGGCGATGTCGCCGTCACCGATGAAGTAGTGGTCGAGGTCGGCGATCACGCCGTTGTTGACCACGTTCGCGGTGCCCTTGTCACCGAGCACGTACTGCTGGAGGCCGCTCCAGGCGAGCAGGCCGGCCAGCGTGACCACGAAGGCCGGGACGCCGATCTTGGCGAAGAAGAAGCCGTGCAGCGCGCCCATGGCGACGCCGGT
The DNA here is from genome assembly GCF_055584905.1 of Kitasatospora sp. NPDC088742. NCBI lineage: Bacteria > Bacillati > Actinomycetota > Actinomycetes > Kitasatosporales > Streptomycetaceae > Kitasatospora > Kitasatospora sp. NPDC088742. The sequence goes on from NZ_JBVJLD010000004.1 coordinate 181,667, forward strand.
GGCCAGCGCGACCAGGATCGCCAGGTACTCGTTCAGGCCCTGACGGGCCGACAGCACGCCGGCTATCGCGGCCGAGACGCCGGCCACCGAGCCGAGCGAGAGGTCGATCTCGCCGAGCAGCAGCACGAACACGATGCCGACCGCGATCAGGCCGGGGCCCGCGATCCAGAGCGTGATGTTGGTGAGGTTGTCGGCGTTCAGGAAGTCGCCGGTCAGGCCCTGGAAGATGGCCGCGATCAGGACCAGGCCGAGCACGACCGGGACGGAGCCCAGTTCGCCGCTCTTCATCTTCCGCTTGAACTCGTCCAGGTAGCCGGCGAAGCCCTGCTGACGGACCAGCAGGCGCGGGTCGACCGGCGCGGCCGGGGTGGTGGAGTCGGTGGTGCTCACTTGGCGTCCTCCGCGATGCGTGCCTGACGCCGCGTCACGGCGTTCTCGGTGGCTCCGGTGATGGCGGAGATGATCTCCTCGTGGGTGGTGGTGGCGACCGGGAAGGAGCCGTTGTTACGGCCCAGCCGGAGCACCGCCACGGTGTCCGCGACGGCCTTGACGTCTGCCATGTTGTGGCTGATCAGGATGACCCCGAGGCCGCGGTCGCGGAGCCGCTCGACCAGGTCGAGGACCTGGGCGGTCTGCTCGACGCCGAGCGCGGCGGTGGGCTCGTCCAGGATGACGATCTTCGGGTCGCCGACCAGGGCGCGGGCGATCGCGACCACCTGGCGCTGGCCGCCGGAGAGCGCGGCGATCGGGATCCGGACGCTGGGGATGCGGATGGAGAGCGTGTCGAGCAGCTCCTTGGCCCGCTTCTCCATCGCGACCTCGTCCAGGGCGCCGAACTTCTTCAGCTCGCGGCCGAGGAAGAGGTTGCCCACCACGTCGAGGTTGTCGCAGAGCGCGAGGTCCTGGTAGACGGTGGCGACACCGAGGGCCTGGGCGTCCTGCGGGCGGTTGATGCGGACCTCGCGGCCCTCCCACTCGATCGAACCCTCGTCGATCGGGTGGACGCCGGCGATGGTCTTCACCAGCGTCGACTTGCCTGCGCCGTTGTCGCCGACCAGGGCGACGACCTCTCCGGCGTGGACCTCCAGGTGGACGTCGGTGAGCGCCTGGACGGCACCGAAGCGCTTGGAGACCCCGCGCAACGCCAGTACGGGTGCGCCTGTCACGTGAACCATCTCCAGGGGTAGTACGAGAAACGTCGAAGGGGCGCGGCGGTGGGATTCACGCCGCGCGGGGGGCCGGCGCCCCGTCAGGAGCGCCGGCCCGTACCGGAATTACTTCAGGCCGGCGGCCGCGCAGGCGGCGGCGTAGTCGGCGGTGCAGATGTCCGCGACCTTGTAGAGCTGGTCGGCGATCACCGTGTCGTTGATGTTCGCCTTGGTGACGACCTTCGGGGTCAGCAGCTTCGCCGGGATGCCCTTGTCGGTCGGGCTGTCCACGGTGGAGGAGGCGACGGCCTTGACGTCCTTGCCCTGGAGCAGGTTGACGGCCAGCTCGGCGGCCGAGTCGGCCAGCGGCTTGTACGCCTTGTAGATGGTGTACGCCTGGTCGCCCGCGACGATGCGCTGGATGGCGTCGATGCCGGCGTCCTGGCCACCGACCGGGACGTTGATCCCGGCGGCCTTCAGCTGGGTGATGATGGCGGCGGCCATGCCGTCGTTCGCCGAGTAGACGGCCTGGAAGCCGTCCTTGCCCAGGCTGGTGATCGCGGTGCCGATCTTCTGGCCGGCCACGGTCGGCTTCCACTCGCCGGAGGCCTCGTAGACGACCTTCTTGACCTTGCCGTCGAGCGCCTTCTTGGCACCGGACTTGAAGTAGGCCGCGTTCGGGTCGGCCTCGTCACCGTTAATCATCACGACGTTGGCGTCGGCGGCCTTGGCACCCAGCGCCTCGATCAGCGCCTCGCCCTGGAGCTGGCCGACCTTCTCGTTGTCGAAGGAGACGTAGGCGGCGACCGGGCCGGTGGCCAGACGGTCGTACGCCACGACCTTGACGCCCTTCGCGGCGGCCTCCTTGACCCAGGACTGGGTGGAGGTGGCGTCGAAGGCGTCGAGGATGATCACCTTCACGCCCTGCGCGATCAGGGTGTCGAACTGCTGCTTCTGCTTCGAGGCGGAGCCCTCGGCGTTGCTGTACTTGACGGTGCAGTCCCCGCACAGCGCCTTGACCTTGGCCTCGATGAACGGCTTGTCGAAGGACTCGTAGCGGGTGGAGGACGCGTTCTCCGGGAGCAGCAGGCCGATCGACTTGGTGTCGCCCGACGAAGCGCTGTCCTTCTTGTCGTCACCGGCCTTGCCACAGGCGGCCATACCGAGGGCCATCGACACAGCGGCGGTACCGATGACGACGCGACGCATCATTGCGTTCATGGTGGGGGGTGCCTCCCTGACGGAGCCGCAACATCGCGGCGAGGTGAGACGGAGTCAACCTCTGACGATCGCTTGTCGTCAATAAGTAAAACCAAGCGAACGCCGATCCGAACCTTTTCGTTATCTTCATGAAGGCGAAGCCGAGACCAAACGGACACGTTCGGCCTCGGCTTCACCACAATCGGACGCGGGAGAGCGATTTCCGGAGTCAGGCCCCCGCACCGGTGGTCTGCCGGATTGCGCCCGATTCGCCCATCTCGCTCATCACCAGAGCGAGCGCCCCGAGCACCTCCGCCCGGCCGCCCAAGGTGCCCGGGACCACCGAGAGCTGACGCGCCGCCGAGGGGATCGCGTACCGCGCCACCGAGTCCCGGATCGGGGAAAGCACCAGGTCACCGGCCTCGGCCAGGTCTCCGCCGAGGATCACCCGGCGGGGGTTGAGCAGGTTGCACAGGGTGGCCACGCCGGTGCCGATCTGCCGGCCGGCGTCGGCGATCACCCGGCGGCAGCCGAGGTCGCCCTGCTGGGCCAGCTGCACCACCTTGGTGAGGGTCAGCTCCCCCGGGTGGTTGGCGTTCAAGAGATTGAGCAGGTACCGCGAGCCGACGAAGGTCTCCAGGCAGCCGCGGTTGCCGCAGCGGCAGACCGGACCGGACTCGTCCAGGGTGATGTGCCCGATCTCGCCCGCCGTGCCGCCCGGGCCCCGGTAGATCTGACCGTTGATCACCAGACCGGCGCCGACGCCGCTGGCCACCTTGATGTACGCCAGGTCGGTCAGCCCGCGGCCCGCCCCCCAGACCAGCTCGCCGAGCGCGCCCAGGTTGGCGTCGTTGTCGACGTGCACCTCCATGCCCAGGCGCTGGGAGAGCTCCCGGCCGGGCGCGATGCCCGTCCAGCCCGGCAGGATCGCGGTGGAGCCGAGCGCCCCGGTCTCCTGGTCGATCGGCCCCGGCACGCCGAGGCCGACCCCGATCACCTTCTCCGCCTTGAAGCCGGCCTGCGTCAGCAGCCGGGCCACCAGCGCCTCGGCGCGGTCGAAGCCCTGCTGGGCCGAGACGTCCACGTCGATCGGCTCGCTCTCCTCGGCCAGCACCCGGTGCGCCAGGTTGCCGACCGCGACCCGCAGGTGGGTGTGGCCGAAGTCCACGCCGACCACGATGCCGGCGTCCCCGCTGAGCGAGACGGAGCGTGCCCGGCGGCCACCTGACGAGGTGTCGGCGACCACGACGGTGCCGCTCTCCTTCAGCTCCCGGACGATGTTGGACACCGTGGCCGCGGAGAGTCCGGTGGACCGGGCGATCTCCGCCTGGGTCAGCGAGCCCGCCATCCGGACCGCTCGCAGTACCCGTTCGAGATTGGCCCGGTGCAGCGAGGACTGCGATCCAGGTGTGTCCAGCGACATGATTCACCCTCCTTGGGCACGGCGGCCCGACGGCCCCCGCGCCAGCCGCGCCGTTGCGGCGGAGCTCCGGATATTCACCTTCAACTTCTGAACCCTATGCTCGGCCACCCGCCCGACGCCTCGTCAAGAGCGAACCCGGCCTGAACGCAGATCGAACACGGATCGTTGTCTGGGAGAGGTCCGCCGGGTACTCGGAGGCGGGCGGCCGGGGCGACGTGGAAGGATGGCCGCACCCATGCCTGACAAAGGAGTCCTGCGAGTGCCTGGCACCAACTTGACCCGTGAGGAGGCCCGCACCCGGGCCGCGCTCCTGCACGTGGAGTCGTACGACATCGACCTCGACCTGAGCTCGGCCCGTGAGGGCGGCACCTTCCGCTCCACCACCACGGTCCGGTTCACCGCCACCACCCCGGGCGCCGAGAGCTTCATCGACCTGGTGGCGCCGAGCGTCTCCGAGATCGTCCTGAACGGGCGGGCGCTGCCGCTGGACTCGTTCGCCGACAGCCGGATCGCACTGCCGGGCCTGGCCGCCGAGAACGAGCTGAAGGTGGTCGCCGAGTGCGCCTTCACCAACACCGGTGAGGGCCTGCACCGCTTCGTCGACCCGGTCGACGGCGAGACCTACCTCTACACCCAGTTCGAGGTGCCGGACGCCCGACGGGTGTTCGCCTCCTTCGAGCAGCCCGACCTCAAGGCGAGCTTCACCTTCACGGTGACCGCTCCCACCGGCTGGGCCGTCATCTCCAACTCGCCCACCCCGCAGCCCGAGGGCGAGGGCGACACCCAGATCTGGAGGTTCAGCCCCACCGGCCGGATCTCCACCTACATCACCGCGCTGATCGCCGGCCCCTACGTCGGTGTCTTCTCCGAGTACCGCAGCGGCGACCAGGTGGTGCCGCTGGGCGTCTACTGCCGCCCCTCGCTGCGCGAGTTCCTCGACGCCGACGCGATCTTCGAGGTCACCCGGCAGGGCTTCGACTTCTTCCAGGAGAAGTTCGACTGCCCGTACCCGTTCGAGAAGTACGACCAGCTCTTCGTGCCGGAGTTCAACGCCGGCGCCATGGAGAACGCGGGCGCGGTCACCTTCCGGGACCAGTACGTCTTCCGCTCGAAGGTCACCGACGCCGCCTACGAGGCCCGGGCGTCCACGATCCTGCACGAGCTGGCCCACATGTGGTTCGGCAACCTGGTCACCATGGAGTGGTGGAACGACCTCTGGCTGAACGAGTCGTTCGCCACCTACGCCGAGTCGGTCTGCCAGGCCGAGGCGGCCGGCTCGCAGTGGCCGGACTCCTGGACCACCTTCGCCAACGAGATGAAGACCTGGGCCTACCGGCAGGACCAGCTCCCCTCGACCCACCCGATCATGGCCGAGATCAACGATCTCGAGGACGTCATGGTCAACTTCGACGGCATCACCTACGCCAAGGGCGCCTCGGTGCTCAAGCAGCTGGTGGCGTACGTCGGCCAGGACGAGTTCTTCAAGGGCGTGCAGGCCTACTTCAAGGCGCACTCCTGGGGGAACACCCGCCTGAGCGACCTGCTCGGCGCCCTGGAGCAGACCAGCGGCCGTGACCTCAAGGCCTGGTCGAAGTCCTGGCTGGAGACGGCCGGCATCAACGTGCTGCGCCCGAAGCTGGAGACCGACGCCGCCGGCGTCATCACCTCCTTCTCGGTGCTCCAGGAGGCCCCGGCGCTGCCGGCCGGCGCCAAGGGCGAGGCCGTGCTGCGCCCGCACCGGATCGCCATCGGCGCCTACGAGCTGAAGGAGGGTCAGCTGGTCCGCACCGAGCGGATCGAGCTGGACGTGGACGGCGCCGAGACCGCCGTGCCGCAGCTGGTCGGCAAGGTCCGCCCGACCGTCCTGCTGCTCAACGACGACGACCTCTCCTACGCCAAGGTCCGGCTCGACGCCGACTCGCTGGCCGCCGTCACCGAGCACCTGGGCGCCTTCGCCACCTCGCTCCCCCGCGCGCTGTGCTGGGCCTCCGCCTGGGACATGACCCGCGACGGCGAGCTGGCCACCCGCGACTACCTGGCGCTGGCCCTCTCCGGCCTCGCCCGGGAGAGCGACATCGGCGTGGTCCAGTCGGTGCAGCGCCAGGTCAAGCTGGCCCTGGACATGTACGCCGACCCGGCCTGGCGCGCGCAGGGCCTGGAGCGCTGGGCCGCCGCCGCCGAGCAGCAGCTGCGCGCCGCCGCCCCCGGCAGCGACCTCCAGCTGGCCTGGGCCCGCGCGCTCTCCGCCGTCGCCCGGACGGAGGGTCAGCTCGACCTGCTGGCCGGTCTGCTGGACGGCTCGACGGAGCTGGACGGCCTGGCCGTCGACACCGAGCTGCGCTGGGTGCTGCTCAGCCGCCTGGTCGCCACCGGCCGGGCCGACGACGCCGCCGTCGCCGCCGAGCTGGAGCGCGACTCGACCGCGGCCGGCCAGGAGCGCGCCGCCTCCTGCCGCGCCGCCCGTCCGACCACGGAGGCCAAGGCCGAGGCCTGGGCCTCCGTGGTGGAGCGCGACGACCTCACCAACTACGTGCAGGACGCGGTGATCGGCGGCTTCGGCCAGGCCGACCAGCGCGAGCTGCTCGCCCCCTACGCGGAGAAGTACTTCGCCGCGATCAAGGGCGTCTACGAGACCCGCAGCCACGAGATCTCGCAGCAGATCGTGGTCGGCCTCTACCCGGCCCTCCAGGTCTCGCAGTCCACCCTGGACACCACCGACGCCTGGCTGGAGTCGGCCGAGCCGGCCCCGGCGCTGCGCCGGATGGTGGTCGAGTCCCGCGCCGCCGTCGAGCGCGCGCTCAAGGCCCAGGCCGCCGACCGGTCGGCCGGCGCCCGGGAGCTGGGCCACTGACGGTCCGCCAGACGCGGAAGGACCGCCACCCGGGTTCGCCCGGGTGGCGGTCCTTCCGTCTGGTACGGGTGGCGGGTGCCGGTTACTTCTTCTTGCCCAGGGACGGGATCATCACCAGGCCGGCGATGATCGCGAAGGCGACCAACGGGGCGGCCACGTACAGGCCGAGGGTCTGGGCCACACTGATGCCAGTACCCGGGTCGTCGCCGTCGTCCCGGGTCAGCGCCAGGGCGGCGGGCGACGTCAGCAGCATCATCAGCGTCGCCGTGGCGGTGACCGCACCGGCTCGCAAAGCGTTCCTCTTGTCCACGTTTCCCAAGGTACCGGCCGCTTACCGGGCGCCGCTCGCCGGGGTGCGCCTTCCGAGCACCTCCACCAGCCGGGCGGCCGGGGCGGAGGCCGTCAGCTGTTCCAGGGTGACGGGGCGTCCGCTCCGGTCGGCCACCGGGAGCCGCCAGTTCGGGTACTGGTCCCAGGTGCCGGGCAGGTTCTGCGGGCGCGGATCCCCCACCAGGTCCGGCAGCCAGACCCCGACCAGCTCGGCCGGGGTGGCCAGCAGGAAGGCGTAGAGCGCCTCGGCGGTCGGCTCCGCCCCCTCGGCGAGCAGGCCCAACCGGGTCAGTTCGGCCTGCCAGTCGGCCAGTTCGGCGGCGGCCTCGGCCTGCTCCTCGGCCAGCGGGCGGACCAGCAGGCCGAGCCGGTGGCGCAGCTCCACGTGCTCGCCGGAGAGCCGGGCCGCCGTGCTCGGCAGGTCGTGGGTGGTCAGGGTGGCCAGACAGGCGGCCCGCCAGCGCTCCGGCGGCAGGATCGCGCCGTCCGACCGCCAGTCCCGCTCGAACCAGAGCACCGAGGTGCCCAGCACCCCACGGGTCGTCAACTCCTCGCGCGTTCCCGGCTCCACCGTGCCCAGGTCCTCGCCGATCACGTAGGTGCCGGCCCGGTGCGCCTCCAGGGCCAGCACCCCGAGCATCGCCTCGGCGTCGTAGCGCACGTACGCGCCTTGGGTGGGCGGCAGCCCGGCCGGCACCCACCAGAGCCGGAACAGCCCCATCACGTGGTCGATCCGCAGCGCCCCCGCGTGCCGCACCGCCGCCCGCAGCAGCTCCGCGTACGGGGCGTACCCGGCGGCGGCCAGCGCGTCCGGGCGCCAGGGCGGCAGGCCCCAGTCCTGGCCGTGCGCGTTGAAGGCGTCCGGCGGGGCGCCGACCGAGATGCCGGCCGCCAGCACGTCCTGCAGCACCCAGGCGTCCGCGCCGTCCGGGTGCACGCCGACCGCCAGGTCGTGCACCAGGCCGACCGGCATGCCCGCTTCCTCGGCGGCCCGCTGGGCCTCGCCGAGCTGGTGGTCCGTCAGCCAGGCCAGCCAGCGGTGGAACTCGGTCCGCTCGGCCAGGTCCTGGGCGGCCTTGGCGACGTGCGGGCTGTCCGGGTGGCGCAGGCCCTTCGGCCAGTGGTGCCAGTCGTCGCCGTGCACCTCGGCCAGCGCGCACCAGAGCGCGTACCGCTCCAGCCAGCTCCCCTCGCGGGCCGCGTACGCCCGGTAGGCGGCCTCGCGGCCGAGGCCGCGGGGGACCCGGTGGAGGAGCTCCAGGGCCTGGAGCTTGACGGCCCGCACCGCGTCGCGGTCCACCAGGCCGTCGTGGGCCAGCACCTCCTGGCTCAACCGCCGTCCCCTGTCCGCCAGTTCGGCGAGCTCGGCCTGGTCGGCGTACGGGTACTCGGGGACCGCCTCGACCCGCAGGTGCACCGGGTCGGTGAAGCGGCGGGAGGACGGGCGGTACGGGGACGGGTCGGAGGGGGCACCGGGCAGCGCGGCGTGCAGCGGGTTGAGCTGCACGAAGCCCGCACCGAGGGCGTGGCCGGACCAGGCGGCGAGCTCGGCCAGGTCTCCCAAGTCGCCCATGCCCCACGAGCGTTCGGAGAGCACCGAGTAGAGCTGGGCCAGGAAACCCCAGGACCGGCGGCCGATCTCCGGGAGCCGCTGCGGGGCCACGATCAGCGGGGTGGAGTCTGCCTGGCCGTCGGTGGTGCGGACGGTCAGGCGGTGGCGGCCGAGCGGGAGGTCGGCGGGCAGCCAGTGCGAGCGGGACGGCGGCAGGGTCCAGGTGCCGCCGCTCTCCAGCTCCACCGAGAGGCGGGCGCCGGCCGGGACGTCCAGAGCGGTACGGCGGCCGGCGCGGACCACCACGCAGGGCGGGAGCAGGCGGGCGGCGAGCTCGGCACGCTGGCGCTCGGCCGCTTCGCGGACGGCGGCCGGGGTGGAGGCGTCGACGCCGAGGGCGGCGAGGACGGCGACCAGGGTGTGTGGCGCGACCGGCACCGGGCCGGCGCCGACGTCGTACGTGGTGTCCACTCCGTGCGCGTGCGCCAGGGCGGCCAACTCCGGTGAGGGCGGCGGCTCCTGGGCCGGGGCCTGCTGCGGGTCGGCTGCGTCACGGTCGAGATAAGCGGCCACTTCAAGGCTCCTGCGCTCGGTGGAACCGTACGGACACCCCCAGTCCTACCCGCGCCCACCCCACCCGACCCGACCCGACACGCCGCCGCGCCTCGGGCGCCGCCCCGGAGCCGCCCGAAGGGCGGCCAGGGGCGCGAGGAACTGCGCGCGGGGGAACGGCAGCACGTGCAACTGGCTCGCATGCCCCGACCTAGCGCGGCTCCGCCTTCCGATTCGCGCAGTTCCTCGCGCCCCTGACCCGCCTCCGGCGGGCGGAGGCGGGCGGAGGCGGGCGGAGGCGGGCGGAGGCGGGTGTGTGCGGGTGCACATGGTTGTATAGCGGACATAGGGGGCGGGGGCGTTGACACTGTTTCGGCTTGCTGATGGGCTGTGCCGCCGGGGGCACGTGGACTGGGGCGATGTGGGCGAGGAGGGTCCTGTGCAGGCTCGGGTGTCGGTGGCCGCCGGGAGGCTGCTGCGGCAGCGGATCGAGCAGAGTGCGGCCCTCCGTGACGTGCTGTACCACCCGGCCGCGCTGGCGGCCCGGAGGGCTACCGCGCGGACGGCCCGTCAGCTCGCGCCGCGCGTGGCTGACCGGCTGATCGCCGATTTCAAGGGCACCCCGCCGCTGCTGGCCTCCGTACGGGCGGAGCGGCGGCGACCGGGCCCGCGGCGGGCGACGCTGCGGCTGGCCGCGACGCTGTCGGCGGCGGCCGTGGTGGGCGGGCTGCTGGTGACGGCGCCGGGTGCGGCGTGGGCGGAGCCCTCGCCCGGACGGCCTGTCAGCACGGCGGCCCGTACCCCGCTCGGATCCCTGGTGGATCCTCAGGTCTTCCCGCGTCCACAGCAGTTGACCGTCGCCGGGCAGCCGGTCACGGTGCCCGCGACGGTGCAGCTGGTGGCGGCGGAGAAGGCGGACGGCCCGGCGGTCGACCTGCTCAGGGCGCTGCTGACCTCGGCCGGGGCGACGGAGATCACCCCGCTGGCCGGCCCGCCGGAGCGCCCGGCGCCCGGGAGCCTGACGGTGTACGTGGGCGGCCCGGCCGAGCTGGCCGGCGGCGCGGCCGACCGGGCGCTGCGGGAGCTGGCGCAGGCGGCCGGGCGCCGGGACACCGAGGGGCTCTCGTTCGACGGACTGCCCGCCGGGGGCTACCTGCTGGCGGCGGGTCAGGCGCCGGGCGAGGGCGGGCCGCACGGCACGGTGGTGCTGGCGGGGGTGGACGCGGACGGGACGTACCACGCGGCGCAGAGCCTGCGTCAGCTGCTGGCCCCGGCCCCGGACGGCAGGGGTTTCGCGTTCCCGGGCGTGGCGGTGCGGGACTGGCCCTCGGGCGCGCCGGTGCGCGGCCTGGCCGAGTCCTTCCACGGCGACCCGTGGACCACCGACCAGCGGATCGCGCAGCTGGAGTTCCTCGGGCGGACCAAGCAGAACTTCTACCTCTACGCGCCCGGCGCCGACCGGTACCGGCTCTCCCGCTGGCGCGACCCGTACCCGGAGGCGGAGGCCGAGGAGCTGCGCCGGCTGGCCGAGGCGGCCCGGCAGAACCACGTGACGCTGGGGTACTCGATCGATCCGGGGCAGTCGTTCTGCTACAGCTCGGGCCGGGACGTGGACGCGCTGCTGGCCAAGCTGGACGGGCTGCGCAAGCTGGGCTTCGGGGCGTTCCAGCTGGAGTTCCTGGACGTCTCCTTCGACGAGTGGCACTGCGGCACCGACCGGCGCGGCTTCGGCACCGGCCCGGAGGCCGCGGCCAAGGCGCAGGCCGCGCTGGCGGGCAAGGTCCGGGAGCGGCTGACCAAGGGGAAGCTGCCGCTGACCGTGGTGCCGACGGACTATCAGAAGGCGGCCGTCTCGCCGTACCGCA
>NZ_JBVJLD010000004.1:192685-257655 GCF_055584905.1 Kitasatospora sp. NPDC088742
CTGGCGGGCAAGGTCCGGGAGCGGCTGACCAAGGGGAAGCTGCCGCTGACCGTGGTGCCGACGGACTATCAGAAGGCGGCCGTCTCGCCGTACCGCAAGGCCCTCACCGCGGCGCTGCCCGCGGACGTCCGGGTGGCCTGGAGCGGCGGTGCGGTGATCCCGGCGAAGATCTCGGCGGCGGCCACCGCGGAAGCGGCGAAGGCGTCCGGGCGGCCGCTGGTCACCCTGGACGGCTACCCGGCCAACGACTCGGCGCCGGAGCGGCTCTACCTGGGCGCGTACCAGGGCCGGGAGGCCGGGGTGGCGACCGGTTCGGCCGCGCTGCTGACCGCCGCGATGGAGCAGCCGGTGGCCTCGCAGGTGCCGCTGGCCACCGCCGGCGACTTCAGCTGGAACCCGGAGGGCTACCGGCCCGCCGAGTCCTGGCGGGCCGCGCTGCGCCCGCTGGCCGGTTCGGCGGAGGGCCTGGCGGCGCTCACCGCGCTGGCCGGGCACAGCTCCTCGTCGGTGCTCGCCAAGGGCGAGTCGGGCTACCTGACCCCGCTGGCCGAGCGGTTCTGGGCGGCCCTGGAGCCGACCGGCGGGGCCGCGCCGGACCGGGCGAAGCTGGCCGAGGCGGCCGGGCCGCTGCGGGACGCCTTCGCCACCATGGCCGGGGCCCGGCAGGCGCTGGCCACCGAGCAGGTCGGGGTGGAGGCGGACCAGTGGCTGGCCGAGCTGGCCGGGTACGGCCGGGCCGGGCTGGCCGCGGTGGACATGCTGCTGGCCCAGCGCGGCGGGGACGGTTCGGCGGCCTGGCAGCAGCGGGTCGCGCTGCGCGGCGAGCGGGAGCGGCTCGGCCAGGGCGGCGCCACCGTCGGCGCCGGGGTGCTGGACCCGTTCCTGGACCGGGCGGTGCGGGCCGCCGACAGCTGGTCGGGGGTGAGCGCCGGGCCGGTCTCGGCGACCACCACCCTGGGCACCGCGCACGACCACCGGCCCGGGCTGATGACCGACGACTCGGCCGACACCTTCTACTGGACCGCCGCCCCGCCGCAGACCGGTGACACCATCGGCCTGGACCTCGGCCCCGGCCGCCCGGTGGGCAGCGTCACGGTGCTGATGGGCAGTTGGGGCCAGGGGGCGGACGCCCGCAGCGCGGCCGGCGACTTCCTGCGCGAGGGCGTGCTGGAGTACTCCACCGGCGAGGGCGGCTGGCGGCCGCTGGCCGATCTGAGCGGCCGTCAGGACCTCACCGTCACCGTGCCGCCCGGGGTGGTGGCCAAGGCCGTACGGCTGCGGGCCACCGCCGGGCAGAAGACCGCGGTGGCGGTGCGCGAGTTCAGCGTGGCGGCGCCGGGCGAGACCCCGGCCACGGTGAGCGGCGGCCCGGTGGCCGAGCCCGGCTCCTCGGCCGCGGCGGTACTGGACGGGAACCCGGACACCGCCTACCGGGCGGCCAGCGCCCCGGCCGCCGGGGACGTCCCGCTCACCGTGCAGCTCGGCGCGGCCCGCCCGCTGGACCGGGTCACCGTGCTGACCGACCCGACCGTGAAGGCCTCGGGCACCGTCGAGCTGGAGCAGCCGGACGGCAGCTGGGTGGCGGTCGGCACCGTCCGCCCCGGCTGGAACGAACTGCCCGCCGGGGGGCGGCAGGTGACCTCCATCCGGCTGACCTGGGCGGCGGGCGGCGAGCCGCCGGTGGTCAACCAGATCGTGCCCTGGTACCAGGACACCCCGGCCGCCCGGCTCTCGCTCTCCGCCCAGGTGCTGGACGTGGTGGCCGGCGCCGCCACCCCGGCGCAGACCGGGGCGGTGGTCGAGTCCGGCCGCCCGGACGTGGTGACCGGACGGCTCACCGCCGAGGTGCCGGGCGTGGCCCAGGGCCTGACGGTGGCTCCGGTGCCCGAGCTCGCGGTGCCGCGCGGGGGCAGGATCGCCGCCCCGCTCCAGGTGACGGCGGCGGCCGCCACCCCGACCGGGACGTACGAGGTGCCGGTGGTCTTCACCGCCCAGGGCCTGACGGTGCGCCAGACCCTGCGGGTGCGGGTGGTGCCGCCGACCGGCGGCCCCGACCTGGCGCCGGGCGCGGTGGCCTCCTCCTCCGGCGACGACTCCGCGAAGACGCCCGCCGCCGCGGTCAACGACGGGGACCCGAAGACCCGGTGGTCCTCCCCCGCGAAGGACGACGCCTGGGTGCGGCTGGAGCTCCCGGAGCCGGGCCGGCTGGGCTCGGCGGTGCTGGGCTGGGAGGCCGCGTACGCCTCCGCGTACCGACTGGAGGCCTCGGCGGACGGGGTCGCGTGGACCACGGTGGCCACCGTGGCGGACGGCCGGGGCGGCACCGAGACGGTGCGCTTCGACGCGCCGGGCACCAGGTACCTGCGGGTGCAGGGCGTCACCCGGGCCACCAAGTACGGCTACGCGCTCAACTCGGTGCAGCTGTACGGGGTCACCACGAGCTGACGGCGCCCTGACGGAAAACGGAGCCGCGCCGCCCCCGGGTGCTCCCAGGGGGTCGGCGCGGCTCCGTGGTGGTGCGCGGCGGGGCTCAGTTGGCCACCGCCAGGTCGGCCAGCAGGTGCTCCTCGTGGCCCAGGGTCTGCAGGGTGCGCAGCTCGGCGCGGCGGATCTTGCCGGAGATGGTGGTCGGCATCCCGGTGACGAACTCCAGGACCTTGACCCACTTCTCGGCCGGCAGCTCGGCCCGGACCCGCTGGAAGAGCAGCTCGGCGGCGTCCTCCCGCCCGGCCCACTCGGGGGCGAGCAGCACGAAGGCCTTGGGGATCCACATGCCGACCGGGTCCGGCACCGGCACCACGGCGGCCTGCTCGACGGCCGGGTGGCCCAGCAGCACCCGCTCCAGCTCCAGCGGGGAGATCCGGTAGTCGAAGGACTTGAACATGTCGTCGTCGCGGCCGACGTAGCTCAGCTCGCCGTCCTCGCCGAGCCGGACCAGGTCGCCGGTGTGGTAGTAGCCGCCGGCGAAGGCCGCCTCGGTCTTCTTCTGGTCGGCGGCGTAGCCGACCATGATGCCGGTCGGACGGACCGTCAGGTCCAGGCAGAGCTCACCGACGTTGCCGGGGGCGACCGGCAGGCCGGTCTTCGGGTCCACCACGACCGGGCGGTAGCCGGGGAGCGGACGGCCCATCACGCCGGCCTGCGGGCGGCGGCCCGGGGTGTGGCCGATCTGGCCGGTGGTCTCGGTCTGGCCGTAGCCGTCCCGGACGTAGACGCCCCAGGTCTCCTCGACCGTGGAGATCAGGGTGGCCTCCAGCGGCTCCCCGGCGCAGGTCGCCTCCCGGAGGGTGGCGGGGGCCTCGCCCAGGCCCTCGGCCAGCAGGCCGCGCCAGACGGTCGGCGGGGCGCAGAAGGTGGTGATGCCCTGCTCCCGCAGGGTGTTCAGGACCGCGGTCGGGGTGGAGAGGGCGGAGTCCAGGACCACGATGGTGGCCTCGGCGTTGAAGGGGACGAAGAAGGAGCTCCAGGCGTGCTTGGCCCAGCCGGGGGCCGAGATGTTCAGGTGGACGTCGCCGGGGCGGACCCCGTTCCAGTACATCCCGGAGAGGTGGCCGACCGGGTAGCTGGTGTGGGTGTGCAGGACCATCTTGGGGCGGGAGGTGGTGCCGGAGGTGAAGTAGACGAACAGCGGGTCGTCGCCGCGGGTGGAGCCCTTGGGGTCGAAGGCCTCGGGGGCGGTCTCGGAGTCCGCGTAGTTGGCCCAACCCTCCACCCGGGCACCGGTGTTGATCCTGGTCCAGCCGCCCGGCAGGTCGGCGAAGCGCTCGACCAGGGTGTCCTCGGTGAGCACGTGGCGAACCTTGGCCCGGTCCAGCCGGTCCGCCAGGTCGTCGGTGGTGGCGGTGGCGTAGGTGGGGACGACCACCGCGCCCAGCTTGATCGCGGCGAGCATCGTCTCGTAGAGCGGGAGGCGGTTGTGCAGGGCCATCAGGAGCCGGTCGCCGCGCATGACCCCCTGCGAGCGGAGCCAGTTGGCGACCTGGTCGGAGCGGCGGGAGAGCTCGGCGTAGCTGACCTCGCGGGCCGGGCCCTCACCCAGCAGGCGGAGCGCGGTGCGCTCGCCGTTCTCGGCGGCGATCACGTCGAACCAGTCCAGCGCCCAGTTGAACTGCGGCAGTTGGGGCCACTGGAACTGCTCGCGGGCGGTGTCCAGGTCGTGCGCGTTGTCCAGCAGGACGTTGCGGGCGGCGCGGAAGGCGGCGGTGGCGTTGGGGTTGCGGCCGGCGGTGTTCACGCGGCTCCTCCGGCGGTGACGGTGGCGGACTGGGGGGCGGTGGTGGTCAGTGCGAGCTGGATCATGGCGGCGGCGATCGAGTCGGCGTCGCGGCGGAACAGGGTGTTGAGGCCCGGCTTGCCGCTGCCGACCTGGGTGAACC
Source organism: Kitasatospora sp. NPDC088742 (assembly GCF_055584905.1). Taxonomy (NCBI): domain Bacteria; kingdom Bacillati; phylum Actinomycetota; class Actinomycetes; order Kitasatosporales; family Streptomycetaceae; genus Kitasatospora; species Kitasatospora sp. NPDC088742. The sequence goes on from NZ_JBVJLD010000004.1 coordinate 197,062, forward strand.
AGCGGGTGTGCTCGGTCGGGATGCCCAGGGCGTAGAGGTCGCAGCGGATCCGGCCGTCGGCGTCGATCACCCGGAACGGGGCCTCGGTGACGTTCAGGCCGCCGGTGGCGTGGCTCGCGCCGGTCGCCGGGTCGGTCATCACGTACTCGCTGACCAGGCCGTCGGCGACGAGCGAGGTGGTGAGCGGGGAGGTGTCCTTGTGCAGGTCCGGGGTGGGGATGCGGGCGTCGACCAGCACCTCGGCGTGGTGCACCGAGCCGGCCACCTGCGGGGAGGAGATCCGGAACTTCCCGGCCGTCTCGTCGGCCTCGAACTCGGTGGCGGGGCCGGCCACCTCGACCACTCCGGCCTCGATCAGCGCCACCAGCTGCTCCACCCGCTCGATCGGAGGTCCGGCGGAGAGCAGGGAGTTGACGGGGAGGAACTTCTTCTGGAACTCCTCCACGTAGGAGTCGGGCTGGAGGCCGCCGTAGTCGACCGCCTCGCGCACCACGTTGCGGATGTCGCGGAGGACGTCGAGGGCCGACTTGAGCGGACCGTCCGCGTTGCCGAGCTGGGCCGCATCGAGGTCCTCCCGCATGACGGTCAGCAGTTCGGCGCGGAACTGCTCCGGGCCGGTGTACTCCTTGCCGCGGAACGGGCGGGCCAGCGCGTCCAGGTCGAGCGGGGCCAGCGGGGCGCCGCCGGTGCGGGCCCGGGAGTCGGCGCGGACCGCCTCCACCTCCTGCAGCAGCAGCGGGAGGACGTCCTCGTCGAAGCGCAGGCGGCCGCTGCCGCCGGCGTCGATCCGGCGCTTGCGGGCGTCGGCCACGGCGGCCGAGGTGAGGAAGCGCGGCTTGTGGCTGTGGTCGGGGTTCTTCTGGTTGCGGCCGCGGGCCGGGATCGGCAGGCCGCTGCGCGAGCCGGTGACGATCTTCGGCTCCAGGCCGCTGGCCAGGTAGCGCAGGGTGCCGTCCGCGTCGGTGGCGAAGGTGCCGCCGCGGCCGATGGTCAGGCTGAGCATCACGTCGTAGAAGGAGAGACCGAGGCCGCGGATCGCGACCGTGGAGCCGGGGCGGACGGTGTCCTGGTCCAGCGCCATGTCGGCGGCGGAGTCGCCGGCCAGGTAGGCCAGGCCCGGGTGGCGGTCGGCGAAGGCGAACATGCCGCGCTCGAAGGCGTCCGCCTTGTTGGTCGGGTGACCGGTGGCGAGCAGGAGCTGGTCGACCTCCAACAGGTAGGGGGCGGCGTCCAGTTCGAGCACGTAGCCGCCCTCGGCGGCCGGCGAGGCCTGGGTGACCCGGGCCTTGACCGGTACTAACTCGACCCGTTCCGGGAGGTTCTCGGCGATCGAGCGGTAGACGGCCTGCTGGTACTGGCCGTAGCGCTGCCGGGAGGCGTAGTCGTCCGGGCCCAGCAGCGGCTCGCCGTGGGTTCTCGCCCGCTCGGCGATCCACTGGCCCAGCGAGGGGCCGGCGCCGGGGCGGGCCGGGCCGCCGTCCGGGTCGCCCGAGTACATCGTCACCTGGCCGACCACCGTGTTCATCGTGAACCAGTCGTCCTGGTCCGTGCGCCACACCCGGCCGGAGCCGATCTCCACCGCGTCGATCAGGTGGATGCGGACCTGACGGCCGCTCAGTTCGCCGTCGTTCAGCCGGACCGCGAGGCGCTCCAGCACGGACAGACCGCGCGGACCGGAGCCGATGATGCCGAGGGAGAGGGGGGCCTGGGGGTTGCGGTCGGTGGTCACTTGGCGTCCTTGGCGGTCGAGGTGGCGGAGGTGAGGGTGGGGCGGCTGTACTCGGTCTCCAGGGCGGCGAGGTCGAAGCCGCGCTGCACGTGGGAGAGCATCCCGAGGAAGTCGTCGGCGCCGAGCCGGGCGGAGCCGGCGGGCCTGGTCGCCTGGATCGGCATCCGGCCGGTGGAGAGCCACTGCAGCCGGCCGTCCCCGTCGATGAAGCTGCGGGACCGCTGGGCGTTGTCGGCGTGCAGGCAGAAGGGGACGTCCAGGTAGCCCTTCTCGAAGGCCTTGCGCAGCGCCTGGCCGATGTCGGGGTCGAGCTCCAGGACCGCCTCGACCAGGGTGCGGGCCTCGGCGTAGACCGGGTTGTCGGTGATCGAGCCGGGCTGCGGGACGACACCCTCGGAGGCCCGGGCCGCCTCGCCCAGGGCGAGGATGTTGTCGGCGACGGTGGGGATGCGGTGGGCCTCGGCCGGGGTCTTGACGATCAGGCGCTCGGCGCCGGTGGTGCGGGCCAGCGTGGCGCTGCCGCGGAGCAGTTCGAGCGCGCCGGCCTCGGTGCGGGGGAAGACCCCCATGTAGGAGTACAGGACCACGTGCCACTGGGTGTCGCCGAGGTACTGGCCGGCCAGGTGGCGCAGCGCCGCGATGGCGTCCACGTCCTGGGCGAAGTTGGTGCCCTGGGCGTAGCTGAGCGAGATGCTGCTCAGGCCGCGCTGGCGGAAGAACATGCCCTCCAGGGCGGAGATCGCCACCAGCAGGCTGGGCGGGCAGAGCTGGCCGAGCATGCAGCCGCCGAAGCTCTCCAGGTGGGCGCCCTGCACCCGCTCGGCGAGCATCTCGCAGCTGGCCGCCCAGGCGTCCACCGCCTGGGCGAGCGGGGTGCGGGAGTAGGGGAGGCAGTAGGAGACCGGGCCGCCCTCGGTGGCGTCCAGGCCGGCGTCCAGCAGGGCCTGCACGATGCCGAGCGGCAGCGGGGAGCCGTGCCGGACCTGGATCGCGAAGTCCGGGGCGCCGATCTGGGCCAGCATCTCGCGGGTGACGTCGGCGCCGTGCGCCACGATCGGGAAGCCGTTGAGGTCCGAGCCCTCGCGGAGGGCCTTGCGGGCCGAGTCGTGGTCGCCGACCCGGGTGTAGCTGTCGAGGGTGATGGTGCCGACCGTGGTGGCGTCGGCGGCGGCGACCGCCTGGAGCCCGCCGAGCATCACCGGGACGCTGGGCATGCCCATCCGGGGCTGGACCACGAGGCGGCCGGCGGCCGCGGCGGCGGCGACGGTGTCGCCGAAGGGGGCGGTGGACAGCAGGCGGCGGACGCCGCCCGCGGGGGTGGCAGTGGCCAGGGTGCTCATGCTGCGCCTCCGACGATCGCTACGGGCTTGGGGGTCTCCAGGTAGCGGCGGAAGTCCGCCACGCCCTCTCCGTCCTCGAACACCGCGGTGAAGCCCGCGGCCATCAACTCGGCGCCGTAGCCGCCGCCTTCACCGCCGCGGATGCCGAGCTTGCCGCCGATCACGACCGGCAGGTCCGCCAGGTCGGCCTGGTCGCGCAGCCGGCCGATCATCCGGCGGCCGTCCAGGAAGCCGTGGCCGTTGACGCTGCTCACCACGACCATGTCGGGGTTGTGGCGGCGGCACTCGGCGATCAGCAGCTCGTCCGGGACGCAGGCGCCGATGTTGACCACCTCGTGGCCCATCTCCTCCAGCAGCAGCTGCAGGAAGACGAGGTTCCAGGTGTGGGAGTCGGAGGAGACGCTGGAGACCAGGACCCGGCGGCCACTGTGCCGGCGCTGGGCCGGCAGGTGCGCCCCGGTCGGGGTAAGCGATGACATGGGCTTCTCTCTGACGATCTGCGGGTGGGTACGAGGGGCCGCTGATGCTCGGTCAGCGGGTTTGTGCAGAGCGGGAGTTGCGGTCCGGCGGCCGGGGTGGCCGGCCCGCGGGGGCTTCCCCGTCGGGCCGGCCGGCCGGGCCGGTCAGGAGATCAGCGCGGCGGCGACCGGCCGGATCGGGTGCTGCGGGGTGCGCGGCGAGGCCGGGCGGGTGCGGATCGCCAGCACGGTGCAGCCGGAGGCGCTGGACATCTGGTGCTGGGTGCCCGGGCCCTCGACGATCAGGTCGCCCTTCACGTACGAGTCGCCGTCGCTGTGGTCCAGCTGGCCGTCCAGAACGAGCATCAGTTCGTAGCCGAGGTGCTCGTGGAAGTCGCCGTGGGCGGTCGGCGGGAAGCGGAGCAGCAGGCCCACCGACTCCTCGCCGGTCTCGGCGTTCGGGGCCCAGAGCACGTGGTGCTCGACGCCCGCCCGGCCCGGCTCGGACCAGGTCGTCCACTCGATGTCGGTGAGGTCGAAACCGCTGCGGAAGACATTCTGGATGAACTCGATCTCGGCCATGGGAATCCCCTTCTAGGATTTATCTGGATTCTGGCCGGGGCTTTTCTTTTTCCGCTCCCTCGGCCTGTAATAAATGTATGGCCCGGGGAGACCCCTGGCCCCCCGGCCTTCCCGATGGGGAGGCACGCGAGAAGCCGATGGCAGGTGACAGAGTCAGCTCAGCTGCCTGTGGAGGGCGTGTGCGCTCGCGCAGGATGATGGGAACTCGATAGCGAGAGGAGGCGCAGTGGACATAGCCATGTACCAGCTGCGGACTTTCTGGGAAGTCTCGCGCCTGCAGAGCATCACCAAGGCGGGCCGCAAGCTCGGCTACTCGCAGTCCACCATCACCGCGCACGTCCGGGTGCTGGAGGCCCAGGTGGGCACCCCGCTGTTCCAGCGGCTGCCGCACGGGGTCAGGCTCACCGAGGCCGGCCAGATCTTCCACGGGTACGCGGCCCGGATGCTCTCCGCGGTGGACGAGCTGTCGGCCGCGCTCGCCGAGAACGGCGAGGTCACCGGTCAGGTGTCGGTGGGCGCGACCGGCTCGCTGGTGGACCGCGAGGTGTCCCGGCTGATCTGGGAGGCCCGCTACCGGTACCCGCGGGTCACCGTCTCCCCGCTCAGCATGCTCTCCACCCGGATCCCGGAGGAGGTCGCGGCCGGCCGGCTGGACCTCGGCCTGATGATGACCAGCACCGCCGAGCCCTCCGAGCCGCCGCCGGCCGGAGTGGTCCGCGAGCGGCTGCACGAGCTGGACCTGGTCTGCGTCGGCTCGCTGGGCCTGCCCGGCGCCGAGGGCGATCCGGTCGGGCGGCTGCGGGAGGCCCGGATCCTCCAGGTCGACCACGGCTGCCCGTCCCAGGAGCAGGTGCAGAACGCCCTGCAGGAGCAGTACGGCTTCACGTTGGAGGTGATGTCGGCCGGCTCGGTGGGCAGCGCCCTCGGGCTGATGCGCAGCGGCCCGTTCATCGCGGTGCTCCCGGAGCAGTCGGTGGCCCGCGAGGTGGAGCTGGGCTCGGTGGTGCTCCAGGAGCAGTTACCGAGGATGCGGCGGGCGGTCTGGATGCTCTGGCGCGACCAGGCCTGGCAGCCCGCCGCGATGGTGGCCCTGTTGGAGCTGGCCCGGCGGGTGGGCCAGCTCACCGGGGAGCCCGTGGGCTCCGCCTGACGGCCCGTCAGGGCCGCGCCGCCTCCCCCGTGCGGCGGGAACGCCCGGAGGCCCTCGTAGCGTCGCTACGAGGGCCTCCGGGCGTTCCGGGCGGGACCGTCAGGCGGTGCCCAGCAACTGGGCCTTGAGCCGGGCGTTCTCCTTCTCCAGCTCCTGGAGCCGGGTGGTCAGCGGCTCCACGGCCGTCTCGATCTCCTCCTTGGTGAACCGGGGCGTGATGTGCTGGCTGCAGTTCCAGTCGAAGGCCTCGACCTCGATCACCAGGGCCCGCTCGGGCACGCCCGGGTAGTCCTTGTCCCGGACCGCCTCCATCAGCGCGCCGTCCGCGTCCTTGTCCACCGCCCGGGCCCGGCCGAAGACCTTCAGGCGGGCCCGGTGCGGGTAGTCGACCAGGAAGAGCGAGACCCGGCTGTCGTGGTCCAGGTTCCCGGTGGTGATGTACTGCTTGTTGCCCCGGTAGTCCGCGAAGGCGATGTGGTGCTCGTCCAGCACCTTGACGAAGCCCTTGGGCCCGCCCCGGTGCTGCACGTACGGCCAGCCGGTCGCGCTGGCGCTGGCCAGGTAGAAGCTGTCGCGCTCCTGGATGAACCAGGCTTCGTCCGGACCCAGCCGGTCCGCACCCTCCGCCCCGGCTGCCATCCGCTCGTAGCTGCGCGCGCTCCCGTGCGCCTGCTGATGGCGCTTGGTCTCCGTGGTGAAGGCGATCTGTGCGTACCGGCTGGTCACGGCTTACTCCTCGTCAAGTGACTTACAGGACGTTCTTGTTGACCTCGGCCGCCACCTTGTAGCCCATCTCCAGGGCGGCGTCGTTGTCCCAGCGGAAGTGGACACCCGCGTAGAGGCGGCTGTTGGCCTTCTCCTGCGCGGCCTGGGTGAAGCTGGTGAAGTGGCGGACCACGCCGACCGCGTTCGGGTCGTCGGTGCCGCTGCTGAACGGGATGTTGTCGCAGCCGAAGAAGTTCTTCATCGCGCCGGCCCAGGCCGCCACGATGCCGGAGTGGCCCGAGACGTAGGTCGGGAACGGCGGGGAGAAGTGCACGCCCTGCGGGGTCATCGAGAGCGGACGCCAGGCCGGGTCGGCCGTGGTCAGCGCGTTGTTGTCGGTGTCCGCGAAGTTGATCGCGGACTCCGGGCGCCACAGGTCGTTGTCGGTGTCGAACTTGGAGTCCCAGATCGCGATCGCGGCGTCGGCCATCGCTACGGAGATCATCGCGAACAGGCGGGCGCTCTGGGCCGAGTCGACCCAGGGGTGCTGCTGCTCGTAGACCGCGATCGACTGGATGTACTGGTGGCCGATCGGCTTGTAGGTGCCGTTGACGTCGTTGGCCCAGTAGCGGGCCTGCTCGGTCTGGTCGGCCGTGCGCTGGGTCGAGGTGGCACCACCGAGGCGGCGGACCTCGTCCACGCCGGCCGCGTACTGCGGGCTGGCGATGAAGTCGGTGATGTTGGTGAAGCCGAAGGGCAGGCTGGTCGGGCGGAACTGGCTGCCGGAGAGCAGACCGAAGGGCTTGACCTTGCCCCAGTTCGGCGAGTGCGGGACCGGGGCGCTGCCCGGGGTCGGCCGCCAGTAGCCGGGCTGGTTGGTGACCACGTAGGGGGTGTTGTCGTCCGCGCCGTCGCCGACCCGGTCGGTGATGATGCCGTTGGCGGCGGCGTTGCCGATCGCGATGCCGCGGTTGATGTTGATCGCGTTGGTCGGGCGGCGCAGCGAGACGGCGGTGTTCAGCTCGTCGTCGAAGTTGATCGCCGGGAAGGCAGCCTTCAGCGAGCTGTACGCGGCCTGGTCGATGGCCGCCTCCATCGAGCCGTTGTAGCCGCGGCTGTGCGGGACCAGGGTGCGGTACGGACGGCCGATCTGCTGGATCGAGTTGACGGCGTCGTAGATGGCGAGGTTCATCATGGCGCCGCCGCGGCCCAGCGGGCCGGGGGTGCCACCGGTGGTCCGGAAGGCGTCCATCAGGACGTTGTTCCAGTAGATGACGTGGTCGGTGCGGTGGACAGCCGACGTCTCGGCGTCCTCGACCGCGTTGGCGCTCTGCGGGACGAGTGAGACCAGGCCGCCTATCGCCAGGACCGAACAGGCGGCCTTGAGCACGGAGCGGCGAGTCCTCGTGGTGCGGTTCATCTGGGCGGATCCTTTTCGCTAGGAGGCTTGCGAGAAGGAATCTAGAGCCTGCCCGCAGGTTTAGACAGACGTTTCCAGTAAATCGGCCATCGGCATTCCCGATACCGGGACAGATCACCGGAGGAGTGAATTCCGGGCGACCTGACATATGCGTCCGATAAGCCTTGATGTGTCTTCGGCGAGACCCTTAGCGTCCCTGGCGTCGGAATTTCCTCCGATCGACTCCCCCGCACGTTTTACCCCCTGGAGTAATGAACGTGAACATCACGCGTACCAGCCGTGGCCGTCGCGCTGTGGTCTCCGTCGCTCTGGTCGCCGGTCTGCTCGGCGCCGGTGGCGTCGCCTCCGCCAGCCCTGGCAGCGGGATGACTGCGACCACCACCGCCTCGGGTCACTTCGTGAAGCCCCAGAACGTCAAGGTCAAGAACGTCACCCGGGTCATCGAGCAGACCCTGGTCATCCAGCCCGGCGGCCACACCGGCTGGCACGTCCACCCGGGCATCGTCTTCCTGACCGTCGCCAAGGGCACCATCACCCGCCGCAGCGCGGACTGCAAGGTCGAGACCTTCCCGGCCGGCAGCTCCTTCATCAAGCAGGGCGACATCCCGCTGGACGGCGTCAACCTCGGCACCGAGCCGATCGAGCTCCACCTGACCTACGTCCTCCCCGAGGGCACCCCGCTCCGTTACGAGCGCGAGGCGCCGAAGAACTGCAAGTTCTGACGGTCGCTCAGCGAGCCGCTGCTCGGTGCGGTCACCGCACCGCACCGAGCAGCACCTCCTGGAGCTCCCGCCGGTAGCCGGCCAGCCGGCCGACCCGGTTGACGGCCAGCGCGCCGACCAGCCCGCCCGCCCGGTGGTACGAGACCTCCAACCTCCGCCCCGGCAGGTCGAGTTCGACCACCCGGGCCTCGTCGGCGAAGGCCGGCAGGCCGACCGACCGGACCTTCACCCCGTGCAGGTCCGACCAGAACGACGGCACCCCGGTGAAGGGCTCCGGCGCTCCGGGACGCAGCAGGGTGTGCGCGGCCGCCACCGCCTGCTCCACCGCGTTGGTCCAGTGCCCGAGCGCCACCCGCGCTCCGCCGGCCAAGGGGTGCGGCCACCGCACCACGTCGCCCGCCGCCACCACGCCGTGCAGCACCGAACCGTCCGCGCGCAGCGCCCGCAGCGCCGCGTCGCAGCCGACCCCGCCGTCCAGCGCCAGGCCCGCGCCCTCCAGCCATCCGGTGTTCGGCACCGCGCCCAGCGCCAACACCGCCGCGTCGGCCGCGAGTTCGCTCCCGTCGGAGAGCGTCGCCCCGGTCAGCCCGGGGGCGCCGTGGAAGGCCGCGACGGTGACGCCGGTGCGCAGCTCGATCCCCGCCTCCCGGTGCAGCTCGGCCAGGTATCCGCCCGCCTCGGCGCCGACCGCCCGGGCCAGCGGCTGCTCGGCGGCCTCCACCAGGGTGACCTCCAGCCCGCGGGACCGGGCGGTGGCCGCGATCTCACCGCCGAGGAACCCGGCCCCGACCACCAACAGCCTTCGCCCCGGCCCGAGTTCGGCCCGCAGCGCGAGTGCGTCGTCCCGGCCGCGCAGGGTGTGCACGCCGGCCGGCACCGGGCCGTGCCAGCCCCGGGCCGCCGAGCCGGTGGCGATCACCAGGCCGTCCCAGCCCAGCTCCTGACCGTCCGCCAGCTTCACGGTGCGGCCGTCCGGGTCGAGCGCCACCGCCGGGGTGCCGAGCAGCCACTCGGCGCCGAGCCCCGCCGGGACGGGCAGGGCGGTGGAGTCCGCCGGGCCGTCCGTGGCCAACTGCTGCTTGGAGAGCGGCGGCCGGTCGTACGGCGGGTGCGGCTCGGCGCCGACCAGGGCCAGCGGGCCGTCGAAGCCGCCGGCCCGCAGCGCCTCGGCGGCCCGCAGCCCGGCCAGTGAGGCGCCGACCACGACCACCCGGCGCGGGCCGCCGCTCATCGGGGCTCGACGGTGATGGCACGGACCGGGCAGACGGCGGCGGCCTTCTCCACCGTGTCGCGCAGTTCCTCCGAGGGCCCGGCCTCGAAGACCAGGTAGTCGTCCTCGTCGAAGGAGAACACCTCGGGCGCGGCGTAGACGCACTGCCCGTGGCTCTCGCAGAGGTTCAGGTCGACGGTGATCCTCATGTCCGTACTCCTCGGGCAGTCAACTGGCTGGGGTGACAGGGGGGTTGAAGCGGGAGGCCTCCGGGGCGCTCCAGCGCAGCGGAGCCGCGTCGGAGACCTCCCGGACGGCGGTGACGTCGAAGTCCACCAGCCGCTGCGCGCCGGGGACTTCGGCGACCAGCTGCTGGTCCCAGACGGTGCGGGCGGTGCCGGTGAGGTGGAGCGAGGAGCCGGACTCCCAGCCGGGGACGACGATCCCGGCGGCCGGGTTGAGTTCGAGGTTGCCCAGGGTCAGGAACATCGCGTTCCCCACGTAGTCCGGCCAGCGCAGCCGGGTGGGCGAGAGCACCCGGAGGAAGCCCGGGTTGCCGCCCCGGTGGGAGGCGTCGGCGTCGCCGCGGTTCGAGGCGGTGGCCACGAAGAAGGTGTCCGCCTCGCGGATCCAGCGCTGCTGAGCCTCGCTCAGCTCCGCCGAGTCGACCGCGGCGGGCGTCCGGCCGCCGCCCGCCTCACCCGGGAGCAGCAGGCGGTGGTCGCGCTTCTGGATGTACTTGGGGCAGTTGGCGATGACCTGGTCGAGCTCGACCCGCAGGCCGTCGCCGTCCGGGACGGAGCGGCCGTTGATCCGCATCCGGCGCCGGGTGGCGGGCTCGATGGCGATCATGCCGACCCGGGCCGGGCCGGCCAGCGCGGCGGCCAGCGGGTCCTGCGGCCCCGGACGGGCGGCGACGGTCAGCGTCCGCTCGTCCGGGGCCCGGAGGAACCCGGGGGCACCACTCAGCTGGGTGGCCCAGATCCGGCCGTCCCGGTCGGCGCCGCCGATGACCACCATCGGCCGGCCGGCCAGGAACTCCGCGGCCACGGGCGGGATGACGGTGCCGATCCCGCCGAGCGAGAACCCGGCCTGCCGGCCGAGCTCGGCGCGGTCCTGAACGGCGAGCTCCCCACGGTGGTAGGCGGTCGTCACGGTCTCTGTCCTTCCGGTCGGCTCGGCGGGCGGTCTTAGAAGAAGCCGCAGGTCGGGGCACCGGCGGTGGGGGCCTCGTGGGCCTCGGCGCCGGACGGGCTGTAGATCTCCAGGCGGATGCCGTCGGGGTCGGTGAAGAAGATGCCGCCGGAGGAGGCGCCCTCGCCGTGCGGGACCACGCCGTCGTAGGCGAACTCCGCGCCCAGGTCGCGCAGCACGGCCTCGGCGTCCTTGACCTCGTCGACCGTCTCCACCTGGAAGGACAGGTGGTGCAGGCCGGCCGAAGCGGTCGGGAAGGCGGCGGCGCTCTGCTGCCAGAGGGTGACCTGCAGCTTGCCGTCGCGGCCCAGGAAGGCGAACCGGCGGTCCGTCTCCTTGCCCTCGCCGAGCACCTCGAAGTCGAAGACCTTCCCGTAGAAGTTCATCGAGCGGTCCAGGTCGGTGACGTTCAGGCCGACGTGGCCGGTCTGCAGCGACTTGAAGTTACTCATCGTCATCACGTGCCTTCACAGAGGTGGTCCGGACATGTTCCCGAACCGCTGAAAGCGACATTAATGGTTAGGTCAGAGGCGGGCAAACCGACTAACGTCCGTTAACCGGTTAGTATTGCCGGCAGACGCCCGTCGTCACCGAACGTGAGGAGGAGCCCGATGTCCCTGCCGACCGCGGCCGACCCGCGCCCCCTGGCCGGCGAACCGCTCTCGATCGACCTGCTGAACACCCGCTGGACTCCGCAGGCCGGACCGCGGGACCTGCTCGACGGCACCGAGGGCCTGGCCCTCTGGCTCGGCTTCCCGACGGTCCGTCAGGCCTTCGCCGGCGCCGTGCCCGAGCCCTCTCCGGAGACCCTGGCGTGCCTGCTGGAGGCCCGGAAGGCAATCTCGGCGGTCGTGCGCGCACCGGACGACCCGGCGGCCCGCGCCGCGCTGAACGGCGTCCTGGCCCACGGCCGGACCCGCCACCTGCTCGGCGCCGACGGCCCCGCCACCGCCGTGGAGACCGACGCGCCCGAGTGGCTGCCCGCCTGGGCGGCCGCACAGGACTACCTGCGCCTGCTCGGCGACCGCCCGGAGCGCATCCGCTCCTGCGCGAACCACGGTTGCGTGCTGCACTTCTACGACGTCTCGAAGAACGGCACCCGCCGCTGGTGCTCGATGTCCGGCTGCGGGAACCGCGCCAAGGCCTCCCGGCACTACGCCCGGCACGGCAGCGGTTCCTGAGCGTCCCGGTGGGTCGGGGGTCATGGCGAAGACGCTAGGGAGGCCCGCTCCGAGCCTGCCAATCTCACCCTGATACTCCGTCAGGTTGCCTCACCCGCACGGGTGGTGACCCCCTCCGGACACACGGCGGGCCGCCGCACCGCCCGCGCTGGGGGTGGTACGGCGGCCCATGAGGCGTACCGAGGGGTGGCCCTGTCGGTCTCCTGGTCTCCGGTGGTGGACGGTGCGGTGGTCGGCGGTGCGGTGGTGGCTCAGGCCGAGAGCGGCTCGGGTTCGCCGCGCGGGCGGATATGGTCGTGGTGCTCGTACTCGCGGAACTGCTCGGTGGCCCCGTACGGCTCCAGGTAGGGCCGCCACCGCGGGTCCTTGATGCCGGTGCCGATGATCCGCCAGGCCAGGCCGGTGGGCGGGGCGGGCGGACGCTTCATCCGCCAGCCGAGCTCGGTCAGGTGACGGTCGGCCTTGGTGTGGTTGCAGCGGCGGCAGGCCGCCACCACGTTGTCCCACCGGTGCTGGCCGCCCCGGCTGCGCGGGATGACGTGGTCGACGCTGGTGGCGGCGGCCCCGCAGTACACGCAGCGACCGTGGTCGCGGGCGAACAGGGCCCGGCGGGTGAGCGGAACCGGACCGCAGAAGGGGACCCGCACGAAGCGGGTCAGACGGACGACGGACGGCGCCGGAACGGCGCTGGTGGCACTGTGCAGAGTGATCCCGGAATCCTCCAGGCAGACCGCCTTGTGGTTGAGGACCAGGATCAGAGCGCGTCGCATCGAGACCACACCCAGCGGTTCGTACGACGCGTTGAGGACCAGGACATGCGGCACGGAGGCCTCCTTGGACGCCTGCGACGCGTGGCTCGCGCCGGGACGAGCGGTCGACCGCGTGCGGGTGTCCGCCGCGATCTCCACAAGTGTCGCCTCACGCCGTCGTGGGGCGCCACCACTCCTGCGAAACGGATCCGATGTGGATTCCGTCATACCCGGTATGCCCACCCACCTCCCCCATCCCACCCCACCACCAGCCCCTCGGCCTAAGCCCCGACACCCCCGCACCGCCCTGGCACCGCCCTTGTACCGCCCTCGGACCGCCCGGAGGGCGGTCCGAGGGGTGGGGAACTGCGCGCGGCGGAGGAACGAGACCCGTGTGCCGGGTACGGAAACCCACTTGCAGGTGAGCATCCGTACCCGGCACACGGCTCACTTCCTCCGCCGCGCGCAGTTCCCCGCGCCCCCGGTGTGACCACCACCAGCCCAAGCGCCGCAGGCGGGGGTGCTCGGGGGCCCGGTTAGGCTGGCGTTTCGCCCAGCCGTAGCACCGAGAAGGAAGGACTCCGCCCGTGACCGATTCCGGCACGCTCGGCCTCCTCGCCGACGCCTCCCCCTCCCCCGGCCCCACCGCCGACCCGCTCGCGAACCTGCCGACCTCGCCGGCCGAGGCGGCGGAGGCCACCAAGCAGGCCACCGAGTGGGTGGGCCGCAGCTGGCAGGGCTGGCTGGAGGGCGGCCTGCGGATCGTGCTGATCGTGCTGCTGGCCCTGGTGCTCCGCGCGGTGGTGCAGAAGCTCATCACCAAGTTCATAGCGCGGATGGTGCGCCCGACCGAGAGCGAGGCCGAGCTCAGCCGGTTCAGCGGGCTGCTGGCCAACAGCGGGGTGGTCAACACCGAGCGGCGGCAGCAGCGCTCGGAGGCGATCGGTTCGGTGCTGCGCAGCGTGACCTCGTTCACCATCCTGGGGACCGCCGCGCTGATGGTGCTCTCGGCGCTCGGGGTGAACCTGGCGCCGCTGCTGGCCAGTGCCGGTGTGGCCGGTGTGGCGATCGGTTTCGGCGCGCGGAACCTGGTGACCGACTTCCTCTCCGGGGTCTTCATGATCATGGAGGACCAGTACGGCGTCGGCGACGAGATCGACACCGGCGTGGCCACCGGCACCGTGCTGGAGGTGGGCCTGCGGGTGACCAAGCTGCGCGGTGGCAACGGCGAGATCTGGTACATCCGCAACGGCGAGGTGAAGCGGATCGCCAACATGAGCCAGGGCTGGGCCACCGCCTCGGTGGACGTGCAGGTCGGCTACAAGGAGGACCTGGCGAAGGTCGAGGAGCTGATCAAGGAGACGGCGGAGCGGCTCTCCAAGGAGAGCCCGTTCGACGAGTTGATCTGGGGTCAGGTCAAGGTGCTCGGGCTGGAGTCGGTGGCCTTCGACTCGGTGGTGCTCCGGGTCGAGGCGCGCACCTCGCCGGGCAACGCGCTGCTGGTCTCCCGCACCCTGCGCCAGCGCCTGAAGACGGCACTGGACGGAGCCGGGGTGAAGGTCAAGGAGGAGACCGTGACGGCCGCCGCTGCGGCTGCCGCGGCCGCCAAGTCGGCCGAGGACGCCACCGCGGCGGGTGCCGCGGCCGGCACCGCCCCCTCCGCGCTGGCCGACCCGACCTCCCCGGCCTCCCTCGCGACCAAGCCGATCCCCGCCCAGGGCACCGAGTAGCAGGGCCCGTCGAGGACCCCGCCGCCCTTCCGGGAGGCGGGGTCCTGGCGTGCGGCGGGTAACGCTTCGGCAACCTGCGGGCGACGCCCCGTTGACACCCCCTGGCCTAGGCGAATAGCTTCCTCTCAGGGATTGGAAACTTTCCTAACAGTCCAACGGGAGGCCCCGATCCGCACGGTCGGGGCCAGAGCAGGGAGGATTCTGGCTGTGACCGACAACACCCGCACCCCCCTGGCCGGCACCCCGAGCCTGCTGCGCGCGATCAACGACCGTGCGGCGCTGGAGCTGCTGCTGGCCCACGGCCCGCTCTCCCGGACCCAGATCGGCACCCTGACCGGCCTGTCCAAGCCCACCGCCTCCCAGCTGCTCGGAAGGCTGGAGAGCGCCGGCCTGGTGCTGCCGGTCGGCACCACGGCGGGCGGCCCGGGGCCGAACGCGCAGCTGTACCAGGTGAACCCGGCCGCCGGGTACGTGGCCGGGCTCGACGTGACGACCACTCATGTGCGCGCCGCCGTCGCCGACATCACCGGCTCCACGCTGGCCGAGCGGGTCACCCCCACCAAGGGCTGGCCGGCCGACGAGGCGGTGGCCCGCACCGCCGAGGTGCTGGCCGAGACCGTCCGGGAGGCCGGGCTGGCGCCGGGCCTCCTGCTGGAGACGGTGGTCGGCGTGCCCGGGGCGCTCGACCCGAACAGCGGGCTGCTGCGCTACGCCTCGCACCTGCCGGGCTGGCACTCGCCCCGGCTGCTGGAGGAGCTGACCGAGGCGCTCGGCTCCCACGTCACCGTGGAGAACGACGTCAACCTGGCCGCCATGGCCGAGCAGGCCTTCGGCGCCGCGCGGGGCAGCGAGGACTTCGTGCTGCTCTGGGCCGAGGAGGGCCTGGGCGCGGCGATCGTGATCGCCGGCCGGATGCACCGGGGCTTCACCGGCGGCGCCGGGGAGGTCGGCTACATGCCGGTGCCCGGCTCGCCGGTGGTGCACCACCCGCGGAAGAACACCGGCGGCTTCCAGGACCTGGCCGGCGCCGACGCGGTGATCGCGCTGGCCCGCGAGCACGGCCTGGAGGTGACCGCCGCCGACTCCACCGTCGAGGCCCTGGCCGAGGCGGCCGTCGAGGCCGCGCTGCGGACCGAGGGCGCCGGCGACGACTTCCTGGACACCCTGGCCGCCCGGCTGGCGGTCGGCCTGGCCGCGGTGGTCGCGGTGGTCGACCCGGAGCTGGTGGTGCTGGCCGGGCGCACCGTGGCGGCCGGCGGCGACCGGCTCTGCGAGCTGGTCCAGGCCGAGCTGGTCCGGACCTCCGTCCCCCGTCCCGAGGTGCGCTCCAGCACCGTCCCCGGCTCCCCCGTCCTGCAGGGCGCGCTGCAACGCGCGCTCGCCACCGCCCGGGAGACGGTCTTCACCACCCACTGACCACCTCCGCACCACCCGCACCACCCGCACCGCCCGCACCGCCTGATCCACCGTCACCACGCCACCGCCCGCCCACCGGGCGGTCCGGCCTGCCCGGATTCCCCCAGGAGGACCTTCGATGCGCTCCCCCCGCAGACCGTCCCGCGTACTCGCCGCCGTCACCGGCGGCGCCGTCCTGGCCCTGCTCGCCACCGCCTGCACCGGTACCGACTCCGGCGCCACGGACGAGTCGGCCGGCGGCAAGGACGTGACCATCACCTTCTGGCACGGCTGGAACCAGGAGAGCGAGATCAAGGCGATCGACGACAACGTCGCCGCCTTCCAGAAGGCCCACCCGAACATCAAGGTCAAGGTCGTCCCGCGGATCGAGGACGACAAGGTCCAGCAGGCGCTGCGGGCCGGCGGCCCGGACGCCCCGGACGTGGTCTCCTCCTTCAGCACCGACAACGTCGGCAAGTTCTGCGCCTCCAAGGCCTGGGTGGACCTCAACCCGCTGATGAAGAAGGACGGCATCGACCCGGCCAAGACCTTCCCGGCCGCGATGCTCAAGTACAGCCAGTTCCAGGGCAACCAGTGCTCGCTGCCGCTGCTCGGCGACGCCTACGGCCTGTACTACAACAGGAAGGCCTTCGCCGAGGCCGGGATCACCGACCCGCCGAAGACCTTCAGCGAGTTCGAGGCCGCCGCGGTCAAGCTGACCAAGGCCGAGGGCGACTCGTACAAGCAGCTCGGCTTCATGCCGAACTACCACGGCTACGAGACCGCGCTCCCGCACTACCTCAGCCAGTACGGCGTGGAGTACTTCGACGCCCAGGGCAAGTCCAACGTGCACACCGACCCCAAGGTGGCGCAGGCGCTGAACTGGCAGAAGGGCCTGGTCGACAAGCTGGGCGGGTTCGAGAAGCTGGAGAAGTACCGCACCGGCTTCGGTGACGAGTTCAGCGCGAAGAACCCCTTCCACACCGGCCAGGTCGCGATGGCGCTGGACGGCGAGTGGCGCACCGCCGCGCTGGCCGACGACAAGCCCGACTTCGAGTGGGCCACCGCGCCGTTCCCGGTGCCGGACGACCAGGCCGCCAGCTACGGCAAGGGCTACCAGACCGGCACCATCGTCGGCATCGCGAAGACCAGCCAGAAGCAGACCGCCGCCTGGGAGTTGGTGAAGTACCTGACCACCGACACCGACGCGGTGGTGAACTTCGCCAACGCGATCCACAACGTGCCGAGCACCTTCGCCGCGCTGGACTCGCCGAAGCTGACCGCGGACGCCAACTTCAAGACCTTCGTGGACATCGCCAAGAACCCGGCCTCCAACGGCGCCCCCGCCTCGGTCAACGGCGGTGCCTTCCAGGTCAGCCTGCAGAACTTCTCCTTCGAGGTGGAGGCCGGCCGCGCCTCCGACCTCAAGGCCGGGCTCACCGCCACGGCCAAGGAGATCGACGCCGCCGTCGACCAGGCCAAGTGACATGGCGCTCCCCGTCTCCACCGTCCCGGCGGCGCTGCGTCGCAAGCGCCGCCGGGAGGGCCTGCGCACCCTGGCCTTCCTCAGCCCCTGGCTGATCGGCTTCGGCGTCTTCTTCGTCTACCCCCTGGTCTCCACCGCGTACTTCTCCTTCATGCGGTACGACGGCTTCGGCGCGCCGACCTTCCGGGGCCTGCAGAACTGGATCTACGTCCTCGACGACTACCCGTCGTTCTGGACCGGCATGGCCAACACGCTCTGGCTGGTCGTGGTGATGGTCAGCCTCCGGGTCGCCTTCGGGCTGGGCATCGGGCTGCTGATCACCAAGGTGAAGACCGGCGCGGGCCTGTTCCGCACGCTCTTCTACCTCCCGTACCTGGCCCCGCCGGTGGCCGCCACGATGGCCTTCGCCTTCCTGCTCAACCCCGGCACCGGCCCGGTGAACGAGCTGCTCGGCGACCTCGGCCTGCCGGAGCCCGGCTGGTTCACCGACCCGGACTGGTCCAAGCCCGCGCTCACCATGCTGGCCATGTGGGGCATCGGCGACCTGATGGTGATCTTCATGGCCGCCCTGCTGGACGTGCCGCGGGAGCAGTACGAGGCGGCCGAGCTGGACGGCGCCGGCGCCTGGCAGAAGTTCCGCTTCGTCACCTTCCCGAACATCACCCCGATCGTGCTGTTCGCGGTGGTCACCGGGGTCATCCAGACCATGCAGTACTACACCCAGGCGATCGTGGCCGGGAAGGTGGCCAGCGGCGTGATCGGCGGCTCGGGCCAGCAGTTCGAGCCCGGCTACCCGAACGGCTCCACCTGGACGCTGCCGCAGATGGTCTACAACCTGGGCTTCCAGCAGGGCAACTACGGCGCCGCCTGTGTGGTGGCCCTGGTGCTGTTCGCCCTCTCGATGGCGTTCACCGCCGTGCTGATGCGCCGGAAGTCCGGGCTGCTGGGAAGTGAGGACTGATGGCCGCGACCGTCTCCGTACCGTTCACCCGCCGGGGCGCCGAGCTCCGGGTGGCCCGCCGCCGGGCCGCGCTGCACTGGGTGGCCGTGCACACCACCGCGATAGCGGCCGGGCTGTTCTTCGTGCTGCCCTTCGTCTTCGTGCTGCTCACCTCGCTGATGACGGACCGTCAGGCCCTCACCTCGGACCTCTGGCCGCACGAGTGGGTCTGGAGCAACTACGCCGAGGTGTTCAACACCCCCGGCTTCCTGAGCTGGTGGCGCAACACCCTGCTGTACGCCGGTCTCGGCACCGTGCTGACCATCGTGTCCAGCGTGCCGGTCGCCTACGCGCTGGCCCGGTTCCGCTTCCGCGGGCAGCGGCTGGCGATGCTCGCGGTGATCTCGATGATGATGCTGCCGCCGCAGGTGGTGATCATCCCGATGTACCTGTTCTGGGCCAAGCAGCTGCACCTGAGCGGGACGCTCTGGCCGCTGATCGTCCCGATGGCCTTCGGTGACGCGTTCTCGATCTTCCTGCTCCGGCAGTTCCTGCTGACCATCCCCAAGGAGTACGTGGAGGCCGCCCGGATCGACGGCTGCGGCGAACTGCGCACCCTGCTGCGGGTGGTGCTGCCGATGGCGAAGCCGGCCATCGCCGCCGTCGCGCTGTTCCAGTTCTTCTACTGCTGGAACGACTACTTCGGCCCGCAGATCTACTCCAGCGACAACCAGGACGCCTGGACCCTCAGCTACGGCCTGGCCTCCTTCAAGGCGGCCCACCACACCAACTGGAACCTCACCATGGCCGCCACCCTGCTGGTGATGGCCCCGGTGATCGTCCTCTTCTTCTTCGCACAGAAAGCCTTCATCGAAGGCGTGACACTGACAGGGGTCAAGGGCTGATGTCCGCACTGAAGTTGGCAATCGTCGGTGGCGGTTCCACCTACACGCCCGAACTCATCGACGGGTTCGCCCGGCTCCGCGACACCCTGCCGATCGGCGAGCTGGTGCTCGTCGACCCGGCCGCCGACCGGCTGGAGCTGATCGGCGGGCTGGCCCGGCGGATCTTCGCCAAGCAGGGCCACGACGCGGTGGTCACCACCACCACCGACGTGACAGCGGGCGTGCAGGGCGCGGACGCGGTGCTGCTCCAGCTCCGGGTCGGCGGCCAGGCCGCGCGCAACCAGGACGAGACCTGGCCGCTGGAGTGCGGCTGCGTCGGCCAGGAGACCACCGGCGCGGGCGGGCTGGCCAAGGCGCTGCGCACCGTCCCGGTGGTGCTCGACATCGCCGAGCAGGTCCGCCGGGCCAACCCGGACGCCTGGATCGTGGACTTCACCAACCCGGTCGGCATCGTCACCCGGGCGCTCCAGCAGGCCGGCCACAAGGCCGTCGGCCTGTGCAACGTGGCGATCGGCTTCCAGCGCAAGTTCGCCGCCCACCTGAACGTCGCCCCCGAGCTGGTCCGGCTCGACCACGTCGGCCTCAACCACCTCACCTGGGAGCGCGGCGTCACCCTGCTCGACTCCCCCGACGCGGCCACCGGCCGCGAGGTGCTGCCCGAGCTGCTGGCCGGCTTCGGCAAGGAGATCTCCGAGGACCTGCACCTGCCGCTGCCGGTGATCCAGCGGCTCGGCGTGGTGCCCTCCTACTACCTGCGCTACTTCTACCAGCACGACCAGGTGGTCGAGGAGTTGAAGGTGCAGGGCTCCCGGGCCGCGGCCGTCTCCGCGATCGAGGCCGAGCTGCTCGAGATGTACGCCGACCCGACCCTGGACACCAAGCCGGAGCTGCTGAGCAAGCGCGGCGGGGCGTTCTACTCCGACGCGGCCGTCCAGCTGATCGCCTCGCTGCTCGGCACCGACGGCCGCACCACCGTCCAGGTGGTCAACACCCGCAACGACGGCGTGCTGCCCTTCCTGCCCGACGACGCCGTGATCGAGGTCCCGGCCGAGGTGGACGCGGCGGGCGTGCGGCCGCTGCCGCAGCGGCCGGTCGAGCCGCTGTACGCGGGCCTGATCGCCGGGGTCACCGCGTACGAGCACCTGGCGCTGGACGCCGCGCTGCGCGGCGGCCGGGACCGGGTCTTCGACGCGCTCCTGGCGCACCCGCTGGTCGGGCAGATCGAGCTGGCGGACCAGCTGACGGACCGTCTGATCGCCCACAACCGTGCGCACCTGACATGGGCGTGAGCATTCCGCGGCAGGCCGGACCGGGGCAGTCGGCCCGGACTGCCCACAGTGGTGAGGACCTGATGCAGCAGACACAGCTCCCGGGCGTCCTGGCCGTCGACGCCGGGAACAGCAAGACCGACGTGGCCCTGGTCAGCACCGCGGGCGAGGTGCTCGGCCGGGCCCGGGGCGGCGGCTTCCAGCCGCAGAGCATCGGCGCCGAGGCCGCCATCGAGGGCCTGGCCCCGCTGGTCGCCTCGGTGGCCGCCCAAGCCGGGCTCGACCCCACCGCCGGGGTGCTGACCAGCCACGTCAGCGCCTGCCTGGCCAACGCCGACCTGCCGGTCGAGGAGGAGGCCCTGCTCACCGCGCTCTCCGCCCGGCCCTGGGGCCTGACCAGCCACGTCGCCAACGACACCTTCGGCCTGCTCCGGGCCGGCACCGACGGCCCGCTCGGGGTCGCGGTGGTCTGCGGCGCCGGGATCAACTGCGTCGGCCTGCTGCCGGACGGGCGCACCGCCCGCTTCCCCGCACTCGGCAAGCTCACCGGCGACTGGGGCGGCGGCGGCGGGCTCTCCCAGGAGGCCCTCTGGCACGCCGTCAGGGCCGAGGACGGCCGGGGCCGCCCGACCGCCCTCGCCCCGGCCACGGCCGCCCACTTCGGGCTGCCGACCGCCGGGGAGGTGGCCGAGGCGATCCACCTCGGCGAGCTGGACCCGGGCCGGCTGCACGAGCTGGTGCCGGTGCTGTTCGCCGTCGCGGGCGAGGGCGACACCGTCGCCCTCGAACTGATCGACCGTCAGGCCGACGAGATCACCCGCCTCGCGGTGGTCGCCCTGCGCCGCCTGGACCTGCTCGCCGAGACCGCCCCCGTGGTCCTCGGCGGCGGCGTCCTCGCCGCCCGCCACCCGCTCCTCCTCGACAACGTCATCGCCCGCCTGTCGGCCGCCGCCCCCCTCGCCGAACCCCGCGTCGTGGTCGCCCCGCCCGTCCTCGGCGCGG
This sequence comes from Kitasatospora sp. NPDC088742, assembly GCF_055584905.1. Taxonomy (NCBI): domain Bacteria; kingdom Bacillati; phylum Actinomycetota; class Actinomycetes; order Kitasatosporales; family Streptomycetaceae; genus Kitasatospora; species Kitasatospora sp. NPDC088742. The sequence goes on from NZ_JBVJLD010000004.1 coordinate 218,228, forward strand.
CCCTCCTCGGCCTCGACCACCTGGGCATCGGCGCCCCGGCCCAACAACGCCTCCGCGGCGCCTTCCCCACCCCCACCCTGGTCGCCTGACGGGAGCCGCCCTCCGGGCCGCCCTCGGACCGCCCGGAGGGCGGTCAGGGGCGCGGGGAACTGCGCGAATCGGAAGACACAGACCCGTGTGCCGGGTACGGAGTTTCACTTGCAAGTGAGCGTCCGTACCCGGCACACGGGTCGTCGCGTTCCCCTTCGCGCAGTTCCCCGCGCCCCTGGTGGCCCCTGCGGGGCCACAGCTAGTCGGCTCTGAAGGTGCGTCGGTAGTCCCGCGGGGCGACCCCGACGCGGCGGGTGAAGGCCGGCCGGAGGGATACCGCGGAGCCGAAGCCGCAGCGGAGCGCGATCTGCTCCACCGTCAGGTCCGTCTCCTCCAGGAGCCGCTGGGCCGCCAGCACCCGCTGCTCCGACAGCCACCGCAGCGGCGGCACCCCCACCGCCTCCGCGAACCGCCGCGCGAACGACCGCTCCGACATCACCGCCATCCGCGCCAACTCCCCCACCGTCCACGGCCGTTCCAGCGAGGCCAGGACAGCCGCCCGCACCCCGGCCAACGGATCCTCCCCGGCCTCCGGCACCGGCGAAGGGATGAACTGCGCCTGCCCGCCCGCGCGGAACGGCGCCGTCACCATCCCCCGGGCGATCGCCGCCGCCGTCCGCTGGCCGTGGGCGGCCCGGACCAGGTGCAGGCAGAGGTCGATCCCGGCCGCCACCCCCGCCGAGGTCCAGATCAGGTCGCCACCGGTGAAGAGCACCTCCGGATCGACCGTCACCGCCGGGTGGCGGCGCGCCAGTTCGCCGGCCAGGTGCCAGTGCGTGGTGGCCCGCCGGCCGTCCAGCAGCCCGGCCTCGGCGAGCAGGAAGGCCCCGGAGCAGAGCGAGGCGAGCGGGACGCCCGCCGCGTGCACGGCGCGCAGCGCGTCCAGTACCGGCCCCGGGGTGGGCGCGTACGGGTCCTCGACGCCCGGGACCAGCACCAGGTCGCAGTCGGCCAGCGCCGACAGGCCGAAGTCCGGCGTCCGTTCCAGCCCGCCGCCCAGCCGGGCCGGGCCCGCGCCGCAGACCCGCAGCTCGAACCCGGGCAGCCCCGGGCGGCTGCCCCGTCCGGGCGACCAGATCTCGGCGATCACCGCGTAGTCGAAGGCCCGGACACCGTCCAGGACCAGGCAGCCCACCGTTCGCATGGCAGGAATCTATCGATCACCGGCGCTCGGCGCCCTCACCGCCCTCCGGGGAGCGGCCGGAGGATGGAGCCATGACGAACACCAGCGCCTTCGACGCCCCGCTCACCCTCGACCCCGACGCCGTGCTGATCGTGATCGACGTCCAACAGGGCTTCGAGGACGAGGAGTTCTGGGGCCCCCGGGACAACCCGGACGCCGAGCGGCGGATCGCCGAACTGCTCGACGCCTGGCAGCGCACCGGCCGCCCGGTGGTGACGGTCCAGCACGGCGGCCCGCGCGGCCCGCTGGCGATCGGCTCCCCGGGCTACGCCCTCAAGCCCTTCGTGGCCGCCGTGACCCCCGACCTGCACATCACCAAGACCGTGAACAGCGCCTTCTACGGCACCCCCGACCTGCACGAGTGGCTGCAACTGCGTGGCGCCACCCAGCTGGTGGTGGCCGGCATCATGACCAACGTCTGCAACGAGACCACCGCCCGGATGGGCGGCAACCTCGGCTACGACGTGGTCTTCCCGATCGACGCCATGCACACCTTCGCGATGGCCGGGCCGGACGGCGAGACCGTCCCGGCCGAGGTGCTGACCCGGAGCACGGCGGCGGTGCTGCACGCGATGCGGTTCGCCAAGGTGGTCCGCACCGAGGAGGTCCTCAAGGCGGTCTGACCCCGCCTCAGGTGAGGTGAGGTCGGAGCAGGTGGTCGCGGACCCAGGCGGCCAGCAGCTCGGCGCAGCCGTCCACCGAATCGCGCCAGGTGCGGTCCGCGCCCGCGCCCGCCTCGTCGCTGACGTGCTTGACCAGCCGCACCGGCACCCCGGCCCGTTGGGCGGCGGTGGCCACCGCGTAGCCCTCCATGTCGACCAGGTCGGCCCGGGCGGCCAGCCGGTCGCGGGCGTCCGCGTCGGAGACGAAGAGGTCGCCGGTGGCGAGCACCGGGCCGGCGGCCACGCCGTCGAAGACGAGCTCGGCGCCGAAGGTGCGGCCGGTGAGGGAGCGCAGCACGGGGGTGTCCAGGTCGTGCTGGATCACCCGGGAGACCAGGTGGGTGCCCTCCAGGCCGGGGTGCAGGGCGCCCGCGGTGCCCAGGTTGACGACCTCGGAGGGCAGCTCGCCCCGGGCCAGCGTGGTGGCCAGCGCCACCGCGGCGTTGACCTTGCCCATGCCGGTGAGCAGGACGGGAAGCTCGCCGCCGAGGTGGGCGGCCTCCTCCTCGACCGCGACGACGAGCAGCGGACGGTCCGGGGTGATGGTTCCGATCAGACGCATGGCCCCCATCGTAGGGCGAACCCTTTCCCGCCCCCCATGGCCTTGATCGCCGGGAACCGCATAGGGTGCGTCCGGCGTCGCCCGTGAGGCGGACGCCGTGAAAGCTCAAGAGCGGCGCAACTCGCGTGTGGCTGCCGGACCGGGCGGCCATACTGCTCGCGAGGGACGGTTCCGGTAGGCGGGACGGTCCCAGGGGGAGGTTGGGGCAGGTGGCGACACCGGTGGTGCACGGCGGGCGTCCGCCGATACCGAGATCACCCGGCGGTGAGAGCTCGTCCGCGGCCGGGGCCAGACCGGCCGGCGGCCTGAGCAGGATCCTCGCCCCGGATCGGCTGAGAAGGCTGACCGGCACCGCGCCGGGGCGGCTGCGGGCCGCACTGACGGTGCTGACCGTCCTGGTGCTGGCCTTCGGCGCGCTGACGGCCTGGCAGGTGAGCGTCCGGGCCCGGGCCGCCGGGCAGGTGGTGACGCACGGTCAGCCGCTGAGCCAGGACACCGCAGAGGTGTACCGCTCGCTGGCCGACGCCGACACCACGGCCGCCGCCGTCTTCCTGCTCGCCTCCGAGGCCCCGCCGGAGCTGCGCGCCCGGTACGAGAAGGACCTGGCCACCGCCGGTGAGCTGCTCACCCGGGCCGCCGCGCGGACCGGCAGCAGCGGCGGCGGCAGCGCGCAGACCCAGCAGTGGGTGGCCGAGCTGAACCGGCAACTCCCGGTGTACGCGGGCCTGGTGGAGGCCGCCCGGGCCAACGACCGGCAGGGCCTGCCGCTCGGCGGGGCCTACCTGCGGTACGCCTCGAAGCAGATGCAGACCGAGATGCTGCCGGTCGCCCGGAAGCTGGTGGACTCCGAGAACCGGCGCCTCGACGAGGGCTACGACGAGGCCCGCGCCGTCCCGTGGGCCGGGATCGTGCTGGGGCTGCTGGTGCTGGGCGCGCTGGCCTGGTGCCAGGTCCAGCTGCTCCGCCGGACCAACCGGGTCTTCAACCCCGGCATGCTGGCCGCCACCGCGGCGGTGCTGGCCGGGCTGGCCTGGCTGGCGGTCGGCACCGTCTCGGCCCGGTCCGACCTCGGCGACAGCCGGGCCTCCGGCGCCGCGCCGCTGCGGGTGCTGAACCAGGCCCGGATCGAGGCGCTGCAGTCCCGCGCGGCGGAGAACCTGGACCTGGTCGCCCGGGGCGGCTCGGACTCCTACGACAAGGACTGGGCGCGGTACACCGCCGCACTGTCCGGGACCGCGGCCACGGCCGGCGACGGTGCCAAGTCCGGGGCGGACGGCGGGGGCACGCTGGCCCGGGCCGTCCAGGGCGCCCCGCGCGAGGCCGCGTCGGCGATCACCGAGGCCACGAACCAGTTCAGGCGCTGGGGTGCCCTGCACCAGAAGTCCGAGGACAGCGTCGACTACGGCGCCTCGCTGCGGATCGTGGTCGGCAGCGGCGGCGAGGCGGAGAGCTCCGCGTCCGCCTTCGGCGAGCTGGACCGGCAGTTGGGAGTAGCCGTCACCGCCGAGCAGGCGGCCTTCGACCGCGCGGCGCGCGGGGTGGACGGCGGGCTGGCCGCACTGGCCTGGGGCGTCGGCGTGCTGGCGCTGCTGTCGGCGGCGGGGGTCGCGGTGGGCTTGGGCCGCCGCCTGGCGGAGTACCGGTAGGGGGAGTCGACGGTGCGTACGGTACGAACGGTTCGTGGAACCACGCTCGCCGCGGCGGCGGGCGGCATCGCGGTGGCGCTGGCCGCCGCCGGGCTGACGGTCGGTCTGCGGGCCGCCCCGGCGGGTCCGCCGGCTCCGGCCGCCGCTCCCGCAGCTGCGGCCTTGGCGGTCCCGGCCGCACCCGCGGCGGCTGCCGGGGACTGCGCGGAGCGGACGGTGGCGCCCAGCTCCTCGCTGACGGGCCGTAAGGTCCAGGAGATCAAGGCCCGCGGCACGCTGCTGGTCGGCGTGGACCAGAACAGCTTCAACTGGGGCTACCGGAACCCGCAGACCGGCAGGATCGAGGGCTTCGACATCGAACTGGCCAAGGCGATCGCCAAGGCGGTGCTGGGCAGCCCGGACAAGATCACCTTCCGGACGGTGACGACCCCGAAGCGGATCGAGGCGATCCGCACCGGCCAGGTGGACCTGATCGTCCGCACCATGACCATCAACTGCGAGCGCTGGAACGACATCGCCTTCTCCGCGCCCTACTTCGTCAACGGCCAGCGGCTGGTGGTGCCGAAGGCGGCGGCGGCCAGGACGGTGGCGGAGGGGATGAAGGACAAGCGCGTCTGCGCGGCCCAGCAGTCCTCCTCCGACACCGAGTTGAAGAAGCCCGGGTACGGCACCGCCTCGGTGACCCTGGTGGAGAACCAGCTGGACTGCCTGGTGCTGATGCAGCTCGGGAAGGTGGACGCCACCCTGACCGACGGTTCGCTGGCCGCCGCCCAGGTGGCCCAGGACCCCACCGCCCGGATGGTCGACGAGAACCTGGGCTCGACCAGGATGGGGATCGGCATGAAGCAGGAGGACGCCGACCTGCAGGCGCTGGTCAACCAGGTCCTGCTGGACTACCGGGCGAACGGCGGCTGGCAGGCGGCCTACGACACGTGGCTGGCGAAGAGCATGGGAAGCTCCTCGACGCCCTACCTGCCGTGACGGCGGCCGGGTCCGTGGTGAGGTTCTGTTCCGGGTCGTGGTCGAGATCCGGTCCGTGGTCGAGAGAGGGATGACGTGGCGTTGGCAGGAGCTGCCGGGCCGGCGATGAGCCGGGAGGAGGTGGACCGCGAGCTGGGCCGGCTGGGTGCCGAGCGCGACGCGGTCGAAGCCGCGCTGCTCGCCCTCCAGGAACACCAGGGCCGCCGGCTGCTGGAGGGTGCCGCCCTGAGCGGGCGGACCCAGGAGCGCTGGGCGGTGGCCGAGCCCGGGCTCGCGCTGCTCTGGGCGCTGTTCGACCGCTACGCCGAGGCACTGGCCTCGGCCCGCGCGGTCCGGGCCCGGCGCAACCGCCCCGGCGGGGCGGAGCTGGCCGAGCTCACCGAACTGCTGAGCGGCCCGGCCGTGACCGTCTCCGGCGGCCAACTGCCGGACGCCGCCGGACCGGTGCCGGTCCGTCTGGTGGAGCGGATCAGCCTGGCCGAGCTGCTGGAGCGGATGAACGCCTGGTACGCCGCCGTCTACGAGGTGGTGGCCGCGGCGGACGCGGTCTGGACGGCGCTGCCCGCCCGGATCGACCTGCTGCTGGCCGAGCTGGGCCGGGTCCGGATGCTCTCCGGCTCGGTCGGGGTGCGCAGCGGGGCGCACCCGCTGGCCGACGACCTGGACGGCCTGGAGCGGGAACTGACGGAGCTTCGGGCCGAGGTGCGGGCCGACCCGCTGGCGTTCTGGCGGCCGGGGCGGGTGCCCGCGCAGCGCAGCGGGGCGGTCTCGCCCGAGGCGGCGATGGCGGGCGTGCTGGCGGGGGCGGCGGACACCGAACGCTTCGACCGGGCCGGACGGGCGCTGGACGGGCTCCGGATGGAGCTGGACGGACTGCTGCGGCTGCGCGACGAGGCCCAGGACCGGCTCCAGCAGGTCGGCGACCTGCTGCGCCGGGCCGACGCCACGCTGGCCGAGGCCCGCCGGGCCCGCGGCGAGGTGCTGGCGAAGATCGCCGCCACCGAGGTGCCGCAGGTGCCCGGGCCGGCCTCCGCGCTGCGCGAACGGGTCACACTGGCGGTCGAGTTGCAGCAGACCGGCCAGTGGCACCGGCTGGCGCCACTGCTGGACGCCCTGGAGGACGTGGCGGCCAAGGAGCTCGGCCGGGCCCGGCAATCCCTCACCGAGGTGGCCCAACCGCTGGCCGTACGGGCCGAGTTGCGCGGCCGCCTGGAGGCGTACAAGGCGATGGCCGCCCGGCTGGGGCTGGCCGAGGACCCGGTGGTGGTGGAGCGCTTCGAGAAGGCGCGCTGGCTGCTGTGGAGCGCGCCCTGCGACCTGCGCGCGGCGGCGGAGGCGGTGGTCCGCTTCCAGCAGGCGCTGCGGCCGCCGGCACCGGCCGTGCCCGCTGCCGCTGCCGCTGCCGCTGCCACCGAACAACCGCAGGACCGGATACCGGACGGACAGGGGGATGGCGTCGATGGGTGAGAACTGCGTCCGACCGGACTGCTCCGGCGGGACGATCGACCAGGACGGCTACTGCGACAACTGCGGCCTGGCGCCGCTCGGTTCGACCACCACCTCGTCCTCGGGGCCGGTGGCGTCCTCGGCATCCAAGGCCGCGGGGCCGGTGCCCGGTCTGCCGGCCGCCGGGGACGACTGCTCCCGTGGCTGCGGCGGGACCATCGACCAGGACGGCTACTGCGACGAGTGCGGCCTGGCCGCGGAGACCGGCCGGGTGGCCGCCGTCCCGTCGGCCCGGACCGAGCCGTACTCCGGCACCTCCTCCTCCCGTTCCTCCCGGACCATGTCGGGCCGCTCCCGTTCGCACCGCTCCACCCGGACCGGCAGCGGCCGGTCGGTCTCGGTGCGCAGCGGCACCGGCGGCGGCTCCACCGGGACGGCGCGGCGCGGCAACCTGGGCGCGGGCCTGGTGAACGTCCCCGTGGTGCCGGCGGCCGATCCGGCCTCGGCAGTGCTGACCGACCCTCAGGTGCCGGAGCGCAAGCGCTTCTGCAGCAACTGCGACGCCGAGGTGGGCCGGGAGAAGAACGGCCGCCCGGGCCGGCCCGACGGCTTCTGCACCAAGTGCGGCACCCCGTACTCCTTCACGCCCAAGCTCATGCGGGGCGACGTGGTGGGCGGCCAGTACGAGGTGATGGGCTGCCTGGCGCACGGCGGCCTGGGCTGGATCTACCTGGCGGCCGACCGCCGGGTGAACGACCGCTGGGTGGTGCTCAAGGGCCTGCTCGACACCGGGGACCAGGACGCCCTGGCGGTGGCCATCGCCGAACGCCGTTTCCTGGCCGAGGTGGACCACCCGAACATCGTCCGCATCATCAACTTCGTCGAGCACCCCGACCTGCGCACCGGCTCCATCGACGGCTACATCGTGATGGAGTACGTCGGCGGCCTGTCGCTCAAGGACATCGCCAACGACCGCCGTGCCGTGGACGGACGGCGCGACCCGCTCCCGGTCGAGCAGGCCATCGCGTACGCGCTGGAGGCGCTCCCCGCGCTGGGCTACCTGCACGCCCGGGGGTTGGTGTACTGCGACTTCAAGATCGACAACGTGATCCAGAGCGAGGACTCGCTCAAGATCATCGACATGGGCGCGGTCTGCCGGATCGGCGAGGACGGCCCGATCTACGGCACCCTCGGCTACCAGGCCCCCGAGATCGCCACCGACGGCCCCTCGGTCGCCTCCGACCTCTACACGGTGGCCCGCACGCTGGCCGTGCTGACCTTCGACTTCCAGGGCTACAACACCCGCTTCCGGTACGAGCTGCCCGGCCCCGAACAGGTCCCGCTGTTCGCCCGGTACGAGTCGTACTACCGGCTGCTGGTCCGGGCCACCGACCCGGACCCGGCCCGCCGCTTCGGCTCCGCCGAGGAGATGGCCGGGCAGCTCACCGGCGTGCTGCGCGAGCTGCTCAGCCTCCAGGACGGCCGCCCCCGCCCCGCCCTCTCCACCCTCTTCGGACCGGAACCGCGGGTGGTGGACCGCGAGCTGACACCGGCTCCGCCCGCCCCGGCGGCCGCCGCGCTCGCCCTGCCGGTGCCGCTGGTCGACCCGACCGACGCCTACGCGGGCCTGCTCGCCACCCTCAGCACCAGCGGCCCCGACGAGGCGCTCGCCGCCCTGGCCACCGCCCCGTCCCCGTCGGTGGAGCTGCGGCTGCGCGCCCTGCGCGCCCACCTCGAACTGGCCTCGGCCGGCGTCCCGGGGAGCCCCGTGCCCGCCCCCGCCCTCCCGGCCCCGGTCGAGATGACGCCCGGCGGGCCGCTGGTGCAGCTGCCGCCGGAGGGCGTCTCCCGGGGCGGCGCGCTGCGCTCCGCCGAGGCCGAGCTGCTCGCACTGGAGCAGGACCACGGCGACGACTGGCGGGTGGTCTGGTACCGGGCACTGTCCGAACTGGTGGCCGGCCGGGCCGAGACCGCCGCCGAGTCCTTCGACGCGGTCTACGACGCCTTCCCGGGCGAGCCCGCGCCCAAGCTGGCCCTCGCGGTCTGCGCCGAGCTGCTCGGCAACGGCGAGGACGCCGCCGAGTTCTACCGCCTGGTCGGCACCACCGACCGCAACTACGTGAGCGCCGCCTTCGGCCTGGCCCGGGTGCTGCTGGCGGCCGACGACCGGGAGGGGGCGGTGCGGGCGCTGGAGAGCGTGCCGGAGTCCTCGGCGCACTGGACCGCCGCCCGGGTCGCCACCCTGCGGGCCCGGCTGCGCGGGCGGCCCGCCACCGATCCGCTCGGCCCGGAACTGGCGCGCTGCTCCGAGCAGCTGACGGTGCTTCCGCTGGACGCCCGACACGCCGGGGAGCTCTCGGTGGAGCTCCTGGAGGCCGCCCTCGGCTGGGTCCTGGCCGGCTCCCCCGGCGGGGCCGGGAACGAGGCCTCGTCGGAGGGTACCGCCGGCACCTCCCCCGGCACCCTCGACGTGCTCGGCCGACCCGCCGTTGAACGGGAACTGCGCTTCGCCCTGGAACACTCCTATCGAGTACTGGCACGGTTGACCGACCGCGCCGAGATCAGGATCGAGATGGTGGAGCGGGCCAACCGTGCCCGCCCCCGGACGTGGGTGTGAACCGATGCCGCAGCAGCAGACCGTGTGCCCGAGCTGTGCCGAGCCGCTGGACCCCGAGGACGACTACTGCGGCGCCTGCGGCGTCGGCGTGACCGAGGCCACCGCCCCCGGCCCCACCGCGTCCGACCGCACCACCTCCGGGCGCACCACTCCCGAGCACTCCGCCCCCGGGCGCTCCGCCCCCGGGCGCTCCGCCGACGGACCGTCAGCGACCGCGCCGTGCGTGCACTGCGGAGCCGCCGAGCTGACCGCCGACGGATACTGCGAGGCCTGCGGCGGCGCGCAGCCGCGCCCGCGCGACCACCAGGAGCGGGAGGTGGAGGGCGTCGCCGGGGTGACCGACCGGGGGCTGCGGCACCACCGGAACGAGGACGACTTCTCGGTGGCCGCCACCCGGCTGCCCAGCGGCGAGCCCGTCGCGCTCGCGGTGGTCTGCGACGGCGTGTCCTCCTCGGCCCGTCCCGACGAGGCCTCCGCGACCGCCGTCCGGGCCGCCACGGCGCACCTGCTCGCGGCGCTGGAGCGCGGCCAGCGGCCCGACCAGGCGATGCGGGACGCGATCGGCGAGGCCGCCAAGGCGGTCAGCGAGCTGGCGAAGGACGGCGTCCGCACCCCCGGCGGCAGCCTCAACTCACCGGCCTGCACCTACGTCAGCGCGGTCTCGGCGGCCGGGCTGGTCACCATCGGCTGGGTGGGCGACACCCGGGCGTACTGGATCCCGGACGACCGCGAGTCGGCCGTCCCGTACCGGCTCACCGAGGACGACTCCTGGGCGGCCCGGGTGGTGGCGATCGGCCTGATGGACGAGGCCGAGGCGTACGCCGACCCGCGCGCCCACGCGATCACCGGCTGGCTCGGCGCCGACGCCGAGGACCTGGAGCCGCACACCGTGAGCTTCACCCCGCACGTCCCCGGCGTGCTGCTGGTCTGCACCGACGGCCTGTGGAACTACGCCGAGGCGGCCGAGGCACTGGCCGAGCGGGTCCGCCCGGACGCCCGGACCGAGCCGCTCGCGGCGGCCCGGAGCCTGGTGGAGTTCGCGGTGGCCGCCGGTGGGCACGACAACATCACGGTCGCGGTGCTGCCGATCAGCCCGCCGCCGGAGTCCTCGCTCCAGACCGTCCCCCTCCAGGCCGGTACCGCCGTCGGCGCCGCCCCGCTGCACTCCGACCCGACCATCCAGCTCCACCGGCCCGCCGACCAGACCCTCCAACTCCAGCTCCAGCCAACGGCCGACCCGGCCTGACGACCGGTCAGCCCGGCCGGCGCCCACCCGCTCCCCGCGCCCGTGTCCCCCCATCGACCCAGCGACCCAGCGATCCCGTGATCACCCGATCCGCACGACAGGAGCAACGATGGCCGTTCTGTCCCGGCCCGAGCCGAGTTTCAACGTCGACGTCTTCCAGAACGAGTACCTCGCCGAGGGCGCCCGCGAGGTGAACGCGATCGTCACCGTGACCGCGACCGGCGGCGGGACCACCGGCGGGCGCCCGGTCTCCCGGGACGCCGTGGACGGTGCGGCCGGTGCGGCCGCCGCGACCGGCACCCAGGCCGCCGTGGTGATCATGGTGGACTGCTCCGGCTCGATGGACCACCCGGCCGAGAAACTGCGCAACGCCCGGGCCGCCACCGCCGTCGCGGTGGACACCATCCGGGACGGCGTCGCCTTCGCGGTGGTGGCCGGCACCCACGAGGCCACCGAGGTCTACCCGGGCGGCGGGAAGCTCGCCGTGGCGGGCGACGCCACCCGGGCCCAGGCCAAGGAGGCGCTGCGCCGGCTCTCGGCGAGCGGCGGCACCGCGATCGGCACCTGGCTGCTGAAGGCCCGTCAGCTCTTCGCCAGCCGCCCCGAGGCCACCATCCGGCACGGCATCCTGCTCACCGACGGCCGCAACGAGCACGAGAAGCCGGGCGGTCTGGACGCAGCCCTGGAGGCGGCCGCCGGGTACTTCACCGTGGACTGCCGCGGCGTCGGCACCGACTGGGAGGTGGCCGAGCTGCGCACGATCGCCTCGGCCCTGCTCGGCACCGTGGACATCGTCGCCGAACCCTCCGGCCTGGCGGAGGACTTCCGGCAGATGATGGAGACCGCGATGGGCAAGCAGGTCGCCGACGTCTCCCTCCGGGTCTGGACGCCGGCCAACGCCGTGGTGCGCTACGTCAAGCAGGTCTCCCCCTCCCTGGAGGACCTGACGGACCACCGGACCGAGGCGGGGCCGCGCGCCGGGGACTACCCGACCGGCTCCTGGGGCGACGAGAGCCGCGACTACCACGTCTGCGTGGAGGTGCCCTCCGCCGAGGTCGGCAACGAGATGCTGGCGGCCCGGATAAGCCTGGTGCTGCCGCGGCCGGACGGCAGCACCGAAGTCCTCTCCCAGGGCCTGGTGCGCGCGGTCTGGACCGACGACCTCGCCTCCACCACCCGGATCAGCCCGCAGGTCGCCCACTACACCGGCCAGGCCGAGCTGGCCTCCTCCATCCAGGAGGGCCTGGAGGCGCACCGGGCCGGTGACCTGGACCGGGCCACCGCCAAGCTGGGGGCGGCGGTGCGGATCGCCCACCGGACCGGGAACGACTCCACCTACAAGCTCTTGCAGAAGGTGGTGGACGTGGTGGACCCGAAGGAAGGTACCGTTCGGTTCCGTAAGAACGTGAGCGAAGCCGACTCGATGACGCTGGAGACCCGGTCCACCAAGACCGTCCGGGTGAAGAAGTGACGGCTCGGGAGACCGGGCCGCTCGTGCTGGACTCTGCTGGAACGTGACGTCGCTGGAATGTGGGGGACCTGATGCCGATCTGCCCTAGGGGCCACGAGTCGCAGGCCGAGGACTGGTGCGACTTCTGCGGCTTCCCGATGGCGCCGCCGCCCGGGCTGGCCGTGCCGGGTTCGGCCGCACCGTTCGCCAGCGGGCACACGCCCGCGCCGGGCACCGGGACACCGCCGACCGCTCCGCCGACGCACCTCCCTCCGGTCTCGCCGGTCGCACCGGTCTCCCCGGTGGCGCCCGCGCCGCCGGTCGCTCCCCCCGCGCACTTCGGGCACCAGCAGGACCCGTACGGGGCGGGCGCACCGCAGCAGCACACCCACCCCGGCCAGCACGACCCGTACGCCGGGCACCAGGCCCAGCAGCACCAGGCCCAGCACCAGCAGCAGCACCAGCCGCACTCGGCGCCGTACCAGCCGCACCCTCAGCAGCCGGACCCGTACGCCCAACCCCCGGGCGGGGCAGGGCAGTTCGCCCCTCACCCGGCGCACCCCGGCCACGCCGCACCGGCCCCCGGGCTCACCACGGACCTGGTCACCTGCCCGATCTGCCGGACCCCGCAGACCGGCCGGTACTGCGAGGAGTGCGGCTTCGACTACGCCCTCTCCAACCCCGAGGCCCAGCACCCCGGCGCCGGCCGCCACTCCGGCTTCCCGCCGCCCGCCCCGGCACCCGCGCCCGGGCCGTACCAGCCGCCCGTCCCGGCGCCGGCCCCGACGCCCGACCCGTACCGGCCCCCGGTGCCGCCGCCCGCGCCCGGCCCGGAGCCCTCGCCCTTCCCCCCGCTCGGCACCCAGGGCGCCGCCGCCGCGCCGCCGGCTCCCGGCGCACCCGCGGCGCCGGGGGCGTTCGGCGCGGGCGATCCGTTCCGCAAGCACGAGCGGTTCGGGGAGCCGACGGGTGCCGAGGCCCTGCAGACCTTCGACTCGGGCCCGACCTACGCCCAGCCCGGCACCGCGCCCGGTGACGAGTTCGGCACCTCGTTCCACCTCCAGCCGCCGGCCACCCCGCAGCAGCCTCCGGCCGCCACCGCCCGGTCCACCTGGATCGCGGTGGTCAGCGCGGACCGGGACTACTTCACCGACATGATGGCCCGCAGCGGCCCGGAGGCGGCCGGGCTGTTCTTCCCGCCGTACTGCCCGGAGCGGCGGATACCGCTCACCGGCCGGGGGCAGCTGCGGATCGGCCGCCGCAGCCAGCACCGGGGCACCGTCCCGGAGATCGACCTCTCGGTCCCGCCGGAGGACCCGGGCGCCTCGCACCAGCACGCCATGCTGGCCGAACAGGCGGACGGCAGCTGGGTCCTGGTGGACCAGGACTCCACCAACGGCACCACGGTCAACAACGGCGCCGAGCCGGTGCCCCCGCACACCGCGATCCCGCTCAACGACGGCGACCGCGTCCACATCGGCGCCTGGACCACGATCACCCTGCACCGCTCCTGACGCCCCGTCCGCCAGGCCACGCACGCCCCGCCGCCCCGGCGGCCGCGCACCCGACGTTCCACGGTCCTAGGCCGATGGACCTGGTGTACGGCCGCCGGGGCGGTCTGCGACCATGGTCAAGTGACTGACGAGGTGACCTTCTTCGACCAGGTCGGCGGCGAGCCGACGTTCCGACGGCTGGTGCACGTCTTCTACCAGGGCGTCGCGGAGGACGAGTTGCTTCGCCCGATGTACCCGGAGGAGGACCTCGGGCCGGCCGAGGAGCGGTTCGCGCTGTTCCTGATGCAGTACTGGGGCGGCCCCCGCACCTACAGCGAGGAGCGCGGCCACCCCCGGCTCCGGATGCGGCACGCGCCGTTCAAGGTGGACCGCGCCGCCCACGACGCCTGGCTGCGCCACATGCGCACGGCGCTGGACTCGCTGGAGCTGCCGGCCGACGCCGAGCGCCAGCTCTGGGACTACCTGACCTACGCCGCCGCCTCGATGGTCAACACCGCGGGCTGAGCCCCCCACGCCGCTGACATCAGCGCAGCGGGCTGAGACCCAGCCCCGCCCCCGGAGCGGCGGCCGCGCGCAGCGCGACCGATCCGGCCGGGGTGCCCAGGCGCAGCCAGGCGCCGGAGCGGTGGGTGGTGACCGGGCCGCCGGGGGTGAGGAAGCCGATCACCTGGGCGGCGTGGGCCGCGCGCAGCGGGAAGCCGGGGGCCGCGGTCAGCGGGCGGGACCAGATCTCGTCGGCCAGCTCGTCCAGCACCGACCGGGTGCGGTGGTGCTCCGGCACCTCCGCGCTGCGCCGCTTGAACTCCTCGATGGCGGCGGCCAGTTCGGGCACCACCTCGGCGGCGGCGGTCTCGGTGATCCGCTCCCAGCCGGTCCTCGGGGGGAGCAGCCCGGCCCAGGCCGGGCCGGTCACCGGGGCGGGCAGGCTCAGCGCGTCGGCCGCCTCGTCCAGTCCGTCGAGCAACTGCCCGGCGGAGACGGTGAGGTCGAACTCGGGGGCGTCCGTGCCGAGCCGGACGCTGCGCACCGCGAGCACCCCGGCGCCGCCGAGCGGCAGCCGGCCGAAGACCGCCAGCACCACGCCCTCCGTGCCGCCGCCGGCCCGTACCGCCTGGAGCCGGACGGCCGCCGCCCGGTCGAAGCGCAGCAGCCGGGTCAGGAAGGCGGCCAGAGCGGCGGCCTCGCCCTGGTCGGCGAGCGGGAGCGGGGCGGGGGTGGTCAACGCGGATCAGCTCACTTGTGGGGGCGGCTCCGCGCGAGGCTGCGACGCGCAGGGAACGGCGACGCGCGGGAGACGGCTACGGGAAGGCCCACCGGGCGGGTGCCCCGGGGCGGTCGGTGACGGACTGTCAGGCGGCGCGGCTTCAGGCCGCGGCGGCCGCCACACCGGGCGACCGGCCTCCGGCACGCTCCCCGGCCTGGTCGGCGTCCTCGGTGAAGCGGCTCAGGAACTCGCGCTCGACCGGGCTGATCCGGCGCGGGCGGCCCTCGGCCAGGTCGTAGGGGACCACCACGGTGGAGGCGCGGACGTAGACCGTCTCGGTGCCGTCCGCGGCGGTGTCCTTGATCTCGTAGGCCACGGTGAGCGAGGCCCCGCCGATCCTGGTCACCCAGGTCTCCACGGTGACCGGCTCGGGCCGGTGCACCAGCGGGCGCTTGTAGTCGATCTCGTGACGGGCCACCACCGAGCCGCCCGCGAACTCCCCGGCACCGGCGGCGGCGGCCTGGGTGAACATGAAGTCGATCCGGGCCTCCTCCAGGTAGCGCAGGAAGACCACGTTGTTCACGTGTCCGAAGGCGTCCATGTCGGACCACCGCAGGGGGCAGGCGTAGATGTGGCGTGCCACGGTCGATCTCTCCTCAGAATCTGGTTGCCCGTCAACCGACGTGACCCGCCGGCAGCTTACGGGCGGCGGTCCGGCAGCCCGCCCGCGGGGGGCGGGCTGCCGGACCGGGTCGCACCGACCGGTCAGTCGCGGGTCAGCTTCTTGTAGGTGGCCCGGTGCGGGCGGGCGGCGTCGGCGCCGAGCCGCTCGATCTTGTTCTTCTCGTACGAGTCGAAGTTGCCCTCGAACCAGAACCACTTGCTCTCGCCCTCGTAGGCGAGGATGTGGGTGGCCACCCGGTCCAGGAACCAGCGGTCGTGCGAGATGACCACGGCGCAGCCGGGGAACTCCAGCAGCGCGTTCTCCAGCGAGGAGAGGGTCTCGACGTCGAGGTCGTTGGTGGGCTCGTCGAGGAGCAGCAGGTTGCCGCCCTGCTTGAGGGTGAGCGCCAGGTTGAGGCGGTTGCGCTCACCACCGGAGAGCACCCCGGCCGGCTTCTGCTGGTCCGGGCCCTTGAAGCCGAACGCCGAGACGTAGGCGCGGGACGGCATCTCGACCTGGCCGACGTTGATCCAGTCCAGACCGTCGGAGACGACCTCCCAGAGCGTCTTCTTCGGGTCGATGTTGGCGCGCGACTGGTCGACGTAGCTGATCTTGACCGTCTCGCCGACCTTGACGGTCCCGGAGTCCGGGGTCTCGAGGTCCAGGAGCATCTTGAACAGCGTGGTCTTGCCGGCGCCGTTGGGGCCGATGATGCCGACGATGCCGTTGCGCGGCAGGGTGAAGCTGAGGTCGTCGATGAGGATCTTCTCGCCGAAGGCCTTGCCGAGGTGGTCCACCTCGATCACGACGCTGCCCAGACGCGGGCCCGGCGGGATCTGGATCTCCTCGAAGTCCAGCTTCCGCATCTTGTCGGCCTCGGCCGCCATCTCCTCGTAACGGGCGAGACGGGCCTTGGACTTGGCCTGGCGGCCCTTGGCGTTGGAGCGGACCCACTCCAGCTCTTCCCGGAGCCGCTTGGCGCGCTTGGCGTCCTTCTGGCCCTCGACCTTGAGACGGGACTGCTTGGTCTCGAGGTAGGTGGAGTAGTTGCCCTCGTACGGGTACGCGCGGCCGCGGTCGAGCTCCAGGATCCACTGGGCGACGTTGTCCAGGAAGTACCGGTCGTGGGTGACGGCGACGACGGTGCCGGGGTACTTCTCGAGGTGCTGCTCCAGCCAGTTCACCGACTCGGCGTCGAGGTGGTTGGTGGGCTCGTCGAGGAGCAGCAGGTCGGGCTGCTCCAGCAGCAGCTTGCAGAGCGCGACGCGGCGGCGCTCACCACCGGAGAGCTTGGTAACCGGCCAGTCGCCGGGCGGGCAGCCCAGGGCGTCCATGGCCTGCTCCAGCTGGACGTCCAGGTCCCAGGCGTTGGAGTGGTCCAGGTCCTCCTGGAGCTTGCCCATCTCGTCGAGCAGGGCGTCGGAGTAGTCCGTCGCCATCAGCTCGGCGATCTCGTTGAACCGGTCGAGCTTGCCCTTGATCTCCTTGACGCCGTCCTGGACGTTCTCCAGGACCGTCTTGGTCTCGTCGAGCGGGGGCTCCTGGAGGAGCATGCCGACGGTGAAGCCCGGCGACAGGAAGGCGTCACCGTTGGAGGGGTGCTCCAGCCCGGCCATCATCTTCAGCACCGTGGACTTACCGGCGCCGTTGGGGCCCACGACGCCGATCTTCGCCCCGGGGAGGAAGCTCAGCGTCACGTCGTCAAGGATGACCTTGTCGCCATGGGCCTTGCGCACCTTGCGCATGGTGTAGATGTATTCCGCCACGTGAGATCGCTCCGGCGTCGTCGTGTGAGATGGGGACCGCCCCGCAACTACGGGGAGCCGAACATTCGGCTTGCAGCGTTCCATTCTGCCGCAACGCGGCACCCGCCCCGAACCGCCCTTCCCCGGGGGACCCCCGAGGCGCTGCGACGGACCCGCCCGGGACGGCACCGGCCCCGCCCCCTCGACGGTGGAGGGAGCGGGGCCGGTGCGGGGGCTCAGCCCTCGGCGGGCTGAGTCACCGTCAGGCTCAGGCGCGGCTGTGGCGGCCGCGACGGCGCAGGGTGTAGACCGCGGCGCCACCGGCGATCACCAGCGCACCGGCGATGCCCGCGACCAGCGGGGTCTGACCGCCGCCACCGGTGTTGGCCAGGACCGGACCGGTCGGGCTGGCCGACGGGGTGGCGCTGGTGCTGGGGCTGACGCTGCTGCTGGCGGAGACCGAGGGCTTCGGGCTCGGGGTCTCGGCGGTGTCGGTCTTGCAGTTCAGCACACCGGTGAACTGGGCCACCTCGCCGTGGGTCAGTGGGATCTTGATGTCGTACGGGGAGTCCTCGGCGACCTTGACCGGGACGCTCTTGCTGCCGCCCGGCGGGACGGTCACGGTCTGACCGGCCAGCGTGAAGGTGAAGTTCTGGTCGCCGTTGTTGGCGACGGTCACCACGACGGCGCCCTGGACGCAGTCGACCTTGGCGGAGGCGGCCGGGCTCGGGCCGGTGGGGGCCCAGGCGACCGAGGCGCTGGCGGCGGCCTTGACCGGCTCGGAGCCGGCCAGGATCAGGGTCTGGCTGTGCTTGTTCTCCTTGCCGACACCGACGAAGGCACGGCCGACCGAGACCTCGGCGGCGGTGGTGGCCTTGATCGCGGCGCTGCCGGCGACCGCACCGGCGGCGGACTTGGCGTAGACCTGGTCGCCGTTCTTGGCGGTGGTCACCGCCTTGCCGTTCTTGTCGGTGAGGGAGAGGCCGGCCTTGGTGCCCGCCTCGTCCAGGGCCAGCGAGACCGAGGAGCCGTTGGTGGTGACGGTGATCGGACCGAGCAGGTCACCGCTCTTGCCCGACACCGAGGTCGGGTTGAGGGTGAGGGTCGGCTTCGGCTCGTCGAGCTTGATCGCCTTCTGGCTCAGGTAGTCGGCGAGCTTGACGGCCTTCTCGTTGTTGATCGGAGTCGCGTTGACCCCGTCGGAGAGGCGCCAGATCGCGGCCTGGGTGGCGACGGCCGCGTCGTCCTCGGTCAGCCCCGCGATGCCGCTGGCCGTGGAGAGCGCGGCCGGCTTCACCTGCGGGTAGGAGTTCTTGAGGATCCAGAGGATCTTCCCGGCCTCGGTCGGCTTGTCCGCCAGCGAGGTGGAGGACCAGCCGGTCTCGGTGTAGTCCGCGCTCTCCTGGGTCGGGTTCAGGAGGTCGATGCAGTACGTGTCGAGGGTCTTCTCGTCCTCGGTCGCGAGCTGCAGGATGCCGCCTTGGACCTTGTGCTCCTGGCCGTTGCGGTCGTACTTGATGCTGCCGCTGTGCCGAACGCCGGGCAGCAGCTTGGCCTTGGTACCGGTCGAGCCCGGCGTGTCGGCCGCGGACGCGACCGCTGCCATCCCGCCGCCGACGAGCATGCTCGTCGCGAGCATGACAGCACCTATGCGGGAAAGTGCCCGCCCCTGCTTGTGGAACATCTCGACCCCTCCGGGCTGGGCGTTGCCGATGGCAGCCCGCCTTGCAAAGCGACGCACGCTGTGACACCGCCGCACCAGTGTTGAACCAGACGCATCCTATTGACGGATGAGCGCCAGCAAACCTCCGTGCCGAACCAGGACGGTTCCGTATCTATATTGTTATCAAGCAGCTGATCACAAGGGCGTGCTGACGATCCGCCAGATTCTCACGATCAATCAAGCCGGTTTCCGCTTCGGCACTCCCCCGGCCCGGAAGTGCCCCGAGGCGGTCGGAGCCGGACTCATCCCGTGACTACTCGATCAACTCCCGCATTTCCGCCACCTCCCTGCTCCAACTCCCGCACACCAACCACCTCTCCTTCCCCATCCACCCCATCCACCCCGACCGCCACCGGGACGCGCCCCGGCTCGGCCCGGGGCCCGCCCGGCACCTCCCCCGGCACCTCCCCCGACGCCCCACTCGACGCCCCGCCCGACGCCCCGGCGGCCACGGCCGCCCGCCGGGAGCCCACCGCCGCGAGGATCCACTCCGGCACCGCCTGCTCGGCCGGGGCCGGCTCCCGGTCACCCGGTGGCGGCGGCCCGGCCACCGGATCGTCCCGGCCCGAACGACCGCCCACCAGCTCGGGTTTGGCCTGCACCGCCCAGCGGAACGCCGTCGTGCCACGCCCGAGGTCGTGCCCCACCACCCGGGCGTCGATCTCCACCACGCAGTGCCGCCGCTCCGGCTCGCCCCACTCCCGGACCCTCAGCCGGCCGCTCACCACGACCGGGTCGCCCTTGCTCAGCGAGCTCACCACATTGGCGGCCAGCCAGCGCCAGGCCTTCACCGTGACCCAGCTGGTGTCCCCCTCCACCCAGCCGCCCTTCTCCCGGTCGTAGCGGCGCTCGGTGGCCGCCATCCGGAAGTTGGCCACCGGCACACCGGCGGCGGTCTGCGAGTAGTTCACCACCGTCGCGACATTGCCGATCATGGTCACCATCGAGTCGTTCACCGGAACACCTTCCGTCCGTCGGGAATCACCCTGCGGAATCGCCCGCGGAACCGAGGGTGCCCCCTCCGGGAAAATGCACGGAGAAGTTCCGAAATCCTGTGGACAACTCGGGCATGGGGATAACCGATGTCACTCTCCGGAGTGAATCAATCGCATTTCCGGCTGACTTGACGTCACCTTTTCGGGGCCATGACAACACTCTCGCCCCGAGAGCTCCGGCCGACCGCCCGCCGACCCTCCCGGGCCCCGCCGCCGGTCGGTGCGCCGCCCGGGCATCCCTGCACGTCACCCGGGGCCCGTAAGGCCGAAAACCTCCCCCACCCGGCCACCGGACCTGGGCATTCTCCGCACCGAATCCATAACAGGTGGGGAGACAGCCCCGTAACGACTGCACAACGTCCGCCGCCAGAAGCCGTCAGAGCGCTGCGCACCCGGCCGCCACCTGCGATTATCGGACCGCTCAACCGGCTCGACACACCCGGCGAGGTGCGTGAAGACCCGGACGAGTATCTGGGCACCCTTATCCTGTCCCGGACCTCGCACGCCGACCGAAGCCCTCCCGGGCCGACGTCGTCACGCCCCCATAGCTCAGCGGATAGAGCACCCGCCTTCTAAGCGGTAGGTCGCAGGTTCGAATCCTGCTGGGGGCACCACCCCGCCCCGACGGGCCCGCTCCGACCCCCGGCCCCCGTCGCCACCCCTCGGGGGGTGTCCGGTCAGAGGGTGTCCAGGTACCCCTCCAGCAGCGCCGCCTGACGCTCCGCCGGGAACTCCTCCGGCGACAGCAGCGCCTGCACGACCAGCCCGAGCGCGAAGGCCTGCACCCCCGCCGCGACCTCCGCCGCCGGCCGCTCCGCCGACAGCTCCCCGGCCCGCTGCGCCGCCTCCACCAGGGCGGCGTTCCGTTCCCTGGCCCGCCGGTACCGCTCCGCGTGCCGGGCCGCCAGCTCCGGATCGGCCAGGGCGGTGTCCCAGGAGCTGACCCAGATCCGGTTCCCCGCCACCGACTCGGGCGTGGTCGGCAGGATGTCGAGCAGCACCTCGCGAAGCCGCTCCAGCCCCTCCGCCCCCGGCGCCCCGGCGCCGGGCACCCCACCGCCGGCCGGCTCGGCATCGGACGGCTCCGCATCGGGCAGCCGTTCCCGGGCGTCGCGGTCCAGCAGCTCCAGCGCGTACGAGAGCAGCGCCCGCTTGTTCGGGAAGTAGTGCGTGAGCAGACCGGTGCTGGCCCCGAGCTCCGCCGCCACCGCACGGAGCGTCAGGCCGCTGAAGCCGCGCTCGGCGAGCACCCGCCAGACGGCTGCGGAGACGTCGTTACGGCGGGCGGAGTGGTCTCCACGGGCGGGCGGCATGGCGCTAGGGTACCTACCAAACGTTTGTTATGCATGTACGACCAGCCGCCCACAGGAGGCCCCGTGTTCGCCGTACCCCTCGCCGAGGGCGCCGAGCTGCGCCCGTTGGAACCGTGGCAGGCCGAGGAGTTCCTCGCCCACATGGACCGGGCCCGCGACAACGTCAACCCGTACGTCCCCTGGGCCACCCGCTCCACCGACCTGGAGTCGGCCACCGCCACGCTGCAGGGCTTCGCCGACCGGCAGGCCGCCGACGCCCGCCGGCTGTTCGGCATCTGGCTGGACGGCACGCTGGTCGGCGGCGTGATGTTCGTGGCCTTCGACGCGGAGCAGGGCAACTGCGAGATCGGCGCCTGGACCGAGCCGGCCGGCCAGGGCCACGGCCTGATCAGCGCCGCCACCGCCCGCCTGCTGGACTACGCCTTCACCGAGCGCGGCCTCCACCGGGCGGAGTGGCACAACAGCACGGTCAACCCGCGCAGCCGCGCGGTGGCCCAGGGCCTCGGCTTCCAACTGGAGGGCGTGCTGCGCAAGTCGGCCCTCTACCGGGGCGAGCGCCTGGACTACGAGCTCTGGGCGATCCTGGCCCCGGAGTGGGCCGAGAAGCGGGGAGGCTCCGGGCGTGCCTGACAGCTCCTGGACCACCTGGCGCCCCGTCAGCGCGCCCGAGGACCGCACAGCGCTCGGGACGGCGGGCCGGAAAACCATGTGACAGGCCGGGCCGGACGGCCGAGGATCGGAGGTCGTCCGGCCCGGTCCTCCCCGACCGGTCCGGCCACCGGGCCCACGGGCCCCGCCCGCACCCGCGCCTCTGACCGGTCGGAGTCCCGATGGCCCAGCACCGCACCGTCCCCGCGCTCTTCCCGCCGCCCGGCTACGCGCACACCGCCGTGGTCGAGGCCGGCGAGCGGCTCGTCTTCCTGGCCGGCGGCGTGCCGCTGGACGCCGACGGGACGCTGGTCGGCCCGGGCGATCCGGTGGCCCAGGCCCACCAGGTGCTGGCCAACCTGGAGACGGCACTGGCCTCGGTCGGCAGCTCGCTGGACCGGGTGATCGCCTCCACCGTCTACGTGGTGGCCGACCGGCCCGGCCCGCTCTCCACGGTCTGGGACGTGGTCGACGCCTCGGCGCTGCACGACGGCCCGCACACCTCGACCCTGCTCGGGGTCTCCACCCTCGGCTACACCGGCCAGTTGGTGGAGATCACAGTCACCGCCGTGGTGCCGGAGCCGTCCGCCGTGGAAGGCTGAGCCGACCCACCCTCAGGAGGCGGCCTTGACCGAGCAGTTCGACACCGGCGTCCCCGGCCTGCGCGCCGACGTGGACGGTGCCGTCGCGACCCTGGTCCTGGACCGCCCCGAGCGGCGCAACGCCGTGACGCTCGCGATGTGGCGCGCGCTCCCCGGCGTGCTCGACCGGCTGGCCGCCGCCCCCGGCGTGCGTGCGCTGCTGCTCACCGGCGCGGGCGGCACCTTCAGCGCCGGCGCCGACATCGCCGAGCTCTCCGAGGTGTACGCGGACCCCGACCGGGCCGAGGCCTACCACGCCCGGAACGTCGCGGCCGAGCAGGCGCTGGCCGCCTTCCCGCACCCGACCGTCGCGGTGGTGCACGGCCACTGCGTGGGCGGCGGCTGCCAGTTGGCGGTCGCCTGCGACCTGCGCTTCGTCGCGCACGACGCCCGCCTCGGCATCACCCCGGCCAAGCTGGGCGTGGTCTACCCGGCGGTGCCGACCACCCGGCTGGCCCGGCTGGTCGGCCCGGCCCGGGCCAAGTACCTGCTGTTCTCCGGCGAGTTGGTGGACGCCCGGCGGGCCGAGTTGTTCGGCCTGGCCGACGAGGTGCACCCGGCGGCCGAACTGGACGCCCGGGCGCGCGAGTTCGCCGCGCTGCTGGCCACCCGCTCCCCGCAGACCATCGGCGCGGCCAAGGCCGCCCTGGAGGCCGGGCCCGGGGTCGAGGACGCGCACGCCGCCCTCGCCCCCTGGGAGCGCAAGTCCCGCCGGAGCCCGGACGTCCGGGAGGGCCTGGCCGCCTTCCTGGAGCGCAGGCCCCCCAGGTTCTAGTGCCGTGCCCGGCAAGGTTTGCCCCGTCGCGTCGTTCGGTGCGTGCTGTCGGCGTGCCGGGCGAAGGCCCGTCGTAGCGGAGCTACCCGGGCTTTTGGCCGGTGCGGCGAGAGTGCGTGCCGGGCGGCGTGACGGGGCAAACCTTGCCGGGCACGGCACTAGCGGGCCCCCGAAGGTCTAGCGGATCGGCATCCCCGAGATGGCCCGGGCGATCACCAGCCGCTGGATCTCGCTGGTGCCCTCGAAGATGGTGTAGATCGCGCTGTCCCGGTGCATCCGCTCCACCGGGTACTCCCGGGTGTAGCCGTTCCCGCCGAGCAGCTGCATCGCCTGCGAGGTCACGTACTTGGCGGTCTCGCCCGCGTAGAGCTTGGACATCGAGCCCTCGGCGGAGGTGAACGGCTGGTTGGTGGCCGCCATCCAGGAGGCCCGCCAGACCAGCAGCCGGGAGGCGTCGATCCGGGTCTTCATGTCGGCCAGCTGGAAGGCCACGCCCTGGTTGTCGATGATCGGGCGGCCGAACTGGACCCGGGTCCTGGCGTAGTCCAGCGCGACCTCGTAGGCGGCCCGGGCGATGCCGATGGCCTGCGCGCCGACGGCCGGGCGGGAGGCCTCGAAGGTGGCCATCGCCGCGTTCTTGCCACTCTTGCGGACGCCCTCGCGGGCCCGGGCCAGGCGCTCGTCGAGCTTCTCCTTGCCGCCGAGCAGGCAGCTGCCGGGCACCCGGACGCCGTCCAGCACCACCTCGGCGGTGTGCGAGGCGCGGATGCCGTGCTTCTTGAACTTCTGACCCTGGCTCAGACCCGGGGTGCCGGGCGGCACCACGAACGAGGCCTGGCCGCGCGCACCGAGCTCCGGGTCCACGGTGGCCACCACCACGTGGACGTGGGCGATGCCGCCGTTGGTGGCCCAGGTCTTGGTGCCGTTGATCACCCACTCGTCCTTGGCCTCGTCGTAGACGGCGCGGGTGCGCAGCGCGGAGACGTCCGAGCCGGCGTCCGGCTCGGAGGAGCAGAAGGCGGCGAGCTTGACGTCCTCGGGGGTGCCGAACATCTGCGGCGCCCAGGTGCCGATCTGCTCGTCGGTGCCGTTGGCCAGCACCGCGACGGCGGCCAGGGTGGTGCCGGTGATGGCCAGGCCGAGCCCGGCGTCGCCCCAGAACAGCTCCTCCATGGCGATCGGGATGCCGACGCCGGAGGGGTCGAAGAACTGCTGGGCGTAGAAGTCCAGCGAGTAGATGCCGAGCTTGGCCGCCTCCTGGATGACCGGCCAGGGGGTCTCCTCGCGCTCGTCCCACTCGGCCGCGGCCGGGCGCATCACGTCGGCGGCGAAGCCGTGCAGCCAGTCCCGGACGGCGAGCTGGTCCGGGCCGGGGTCGAGGGAGAAGGTGCTCATACGGGGTGCCTCCGGTCGGTGTCGTCCCATGCCGTGGGGTGTTACCCCCGGTAACATGCCCGGAGTCTGCTACTGATTGGTAGGCCTGTCAACGTCCACCCCACGTCCACCGCCACGTCCACGCCCAGGGAGCAGCACATGCCGGACGAGCCCCGCCGCGAGCAGTTGCTGAACGCCGCCGACCGGGTCGTGCAGCGGGACGGCCCGGGCGCCAGCATGAACGCCATCGCGGCCGAGGCCGGGATCACCAAGCCGATCCTCTACCGCCACTTCGGCGACCGGAACGGCCTGATCAGCGCCCTGACGGAGCGTCACACCGGCGGCCTGCTGGCCGCCGTCCGGGCCGCGCTGCACGAACCGCTGGAGCGCCGCGACCGGGTCGAGCACGTGCTGGACGTCTACCTGGCCGGCATCGAGTCCCGCCCGCAGGTCTACCGGCTGATCACCCAGGGCGGCGACCAGAGCCGGGCCGCCGGGCAGGCGCTGGCGCCCGCGCTCCAGCAGATCGCCGACGAGATCACCAAGGCCGTGCAGGCGCAGGTCGACCTCGGCCCGGACGGGCCGCTGCTCTCGGAGACCTGGGGCCGGGCGATCACCGGCATGGTGCTGGCCGCCGGGGACTGGTGGCTGGACCAGAAGCCCTGCCCGCGGGCCCGGATGGTGCAGGCGCTGGCCGACCTGCTCTGGGGTCGCCTCGCGGCCGCCGCCGCACTGCCGGGAGCGCTCGGCTGATCCGCGAATATGAGCCTTCCTCACCTCTTGTGCCCACCAGGGGCCTGGGGCAGGATCGGCGCACCCCCTAGCCGCGAGGTGTCCCGTGCGTGCTCGACGTACCGCCGCCGCTCTCTCCCTGGCCGCCGCCACCGCCCTCACCGGCCTGGCCGCCCCCGCCACCGCCTCGGCCCACCAGCAGCAACCGCTGTTCCCCGCAGGCACGTTGACCACCGCCGACGGCCGCACCCACCTCACCGACGCGCACGGCCGGGTGGTCCAACTGCGCGGCTTCAACGTGGACAAGTACGCCGAGGCGACCGAGGCCGACCTGCGCGCGGCGGCCGCCCAGGGCTTCACCCTGGTCCGGGTGGCGGTCTCCTGGACCAGGCTGGAGCCCACCCGCGGTCGGCTCGACCCCGCCGAGCTGGCCCGGCTGCACCGGGTGCTCGACTGGGCCGAGAAGTACCGGCTGCTGGCCCTGGTCGACTTCCACCAGGACGTCTACGGGCCGAAGTTCGGCGGCGGCGACCGCGGCATACCGCTCTGGGCCACCCGCGACGACGGCCTGCCGTTCGAGCCGGACCCGGACGACTGGTTCGCCGGCTACTACCAGCCCGCCGTGCAGGCCGCCTTCACCCACCTCTACGACGACGCCGACCTGCGCCGCTGGCAGGCCGACTTCTACACCCGGCTGGCCCGCGAACTGCGCGGCCACGGCTCGCTGTTGGGCTACGACCTGTTCAACGAGCCGTCCGGCCCGATCCCCGGCGACCCGACCGACCCGGCCGTGCTGGTGGCCGCCTCCGCCGCCCTGGAGCGTGACCGGCTGCCGGCCATGTACCGGCGGCTGATCGCGGCGGTCCGCCAAGTGGACTCCCGCGCCTGGCTGTTCGTCGAGCCGACGGTCCTGGTCGGCCTGGGCGTGCCCACCGAGCTGCCGCCGTTCGCCGACCCGCGCCCGGGCGCCGACCGGATCGGCTACGCCCCGCACTTCTACGACACCGCCGTCGAGGCCGGGAAGGACTGGGACCCGTCCGGCGGCTTCGTGGAGAACTACCAGGCCGCCATCACCGCCTACCCGACGGCCCACCGGCTGCCGGTGATCGTCGGCGAGTGGGGCCCGCCCAGCGCCCGCACCCCCGGCAACCGCGAACTGGTGCGGCGTCAGACCACCGCCATGTCCGCCTTCGCCGACGGCTGGGCCATGTGGTACTGGTGCAAGGGCAGCGGCGGCTACTGCGCGCTCGACCCGCAGGGCCGCCCGGCCCCCGGCCACGAACCCGCCTTCGCCCCGTACGCCCGGGCGCTGGCCGGCACCCCGCAGGGCGAGGCCTTCGAGGGCGGCGCCTACTCCCTGACCTTCACGGCCGGCGGCCGCACCGCCGGGGGCAGCGGCGGCTGGACCGAGATCACCCTGCCCGCCACCGCCTACCCGGGCGGCGCGAAGGTCACCGTCTCCGGCACTCGCGCCTCGGTGGTGGACGTGGAGCAGCCCCGGGACGGCCGGGCCGGCACCGCCCGGGTGCTGCTCCCACTGGCCCGCCCCGGCACGGTGGTCACGGTGCGGATCACCGGCCGGTAGCGGGCCCCTGACGACACGTCAGGACGGTCAGCCGTCCAGGCCCCGGCGGGCCAGCAGCGGCTCCAGCTCGGGTGCGCGGCCCACCACGTTCCGGAAGCAGGTCAGCGCGTCCACGCTGCCGCCCCGGGAGAGCAGCTCGGCCCGGAAGACCTCGCCGCTCTCCCGGACGCCGCGCCCGTTGGTCTCGAACCAGCGGACGGTGTCCGCGTCCAGCACCTCGGACCAGATGTACGCGTAGTACCCGGCGCTGTAGTCGTTCGAGAACACGTGGCTGAAGTAGGTGGTCCGGTAGCGCGGCGGGATCAGCGGCTCGGCCAGCCCGGCCTTCGCCAGCGCGGCCGCCTCGAACTCCTGCGCGTCCTCGACCACTTCACCCGCCGGCAGGGTGTGCCAGGCCCAGTCCAGCAGCGCCGCCGCCAGGTACTCCACGGTCCGGAAGCCGTAGCCGAACTTCTCGGTGGCGGCCATCCGCTCCACCAGCTCGGCGGGCAGCGGCTCGCCGGTCAGGTGGTGCCGGGCGTAGTTGGCCAGCACCTCGGGCCGGGTCATCCACATCTCGTTGACCTGCGAGGGGAACTCCACGAAGTCCCGCGGCACCTCGGTGCCCGCGAAGAACGGGAAGCGCACCGCCGAGAACAGCCCGTGCAGCGCGTGGCCGAACTCGTGGAAGAGCGTGCGCACCTCGTCCCAGGTGAGCAGGGCCGGCTCACCATCCGCCGGGTGGCCGATGTTCAGGTTGTTCACCACCACCGGCCGCCGGCCCAACAGCTCGGACTGCTGGACCAGTTCGTTCATCCAGGCGCCGCCGGTCTTGGACTCCCGGGCGAAGAAGTCCCCGATGAACAGCCCCAGCGAGGAGCCGTCCGCCTCGAACACCTCGAAGACCCGGGCCTCCGGGTGGTACGCCGTCAGCTCGGCCCGCTCGGTGAAGGTCAGCCCGTACGCCAGGTTCGCGGCGAAGAACACACCGTCGTGCAGCACCCGCTCCAGCTCGAAGTACGGGCGCAGCTCGGCGCTGTCCAGCTGGTACTCGGCCTGCCGGACCTTCTCCGCGTAGAACTGCCAGTCGTGCGCCCCGAAGTCGGTGACCCCGTCGAGCCGTTCGGCGAACTCGGCGAGCTTCTCCGCCTCCTTGCGGGCGTTGGCCACGGCCGGCGGGATCAGCTTGGCGAACAGCTCCTCCACCGCCTCCACGGTCCCGGCCGTCTCGTCCGCCACCACGTACGCGGCGTGGCTCGGGTAGCCCAGCAGCGCCGCCCGCTCGGCCCGCAGCGCGGCCAGCTCGGCCGCCAGCGGACCGTTGCCCTCCACCGCCCGCTCCAGCGAGGCCTCCAGCAGCCGGGCCCGCACCGCCCGGTCGGTGAGGTCCGCCAGCTCGGACTGGTTGGAGAAGTTCTTCAGGCTCAGCACGTACTTGCCGTCCTGGCCCAGCGCCCGGCCGTTGGCCGCGGCCGCCGCCACCGCGCCCGGCGCCAGACCGGCCAGCCGCTCGGCCTCGTCCAGTACGAGGGCGTTGGCCCGGGTGCCGGTGAACACGTTCTGCCGGAAGGCCGACTCGGCCGTCGCCAGCCGGGAGTTGAGGTCCCGCATCCGCTGCTGCTGCGCCTCGTCGAGACGGACGCCGGCCCGGACGAAGCGGGCGTGGTGACGCTCCAGCAGCCGCAGCGCCTCGGCGTCCAGGCCGAGCTCGGCCCGCCGCCCGTACAGCGCGTCGAACCGGGCGAACAGGGCCTGGTCCAGCAGGATCGCGTCCTGGTGCGCGGCCAGCCGGGGGCTCAGCTCGGCGTCCAGCTCCTGCAGCTTCGGGGTGGTGTCCGAGGCGTTCTTGTTGTCGAAGACCAGCCGGACCCGGCGCAGTAGGGCGCCCGAACGCTCCATCGCCTCCACCGTGTTGGCGAAGCTCGGCGGCTCCTCGGAGGCCGCGATGGCGGCCGTCTCGGCGAGCTGGTCCGCCATGCCGCGCTCGAAGGCGGGCAGGTAGTGCTCTTCCCGGATCGCGGCGAAGGGCGGCAGTTCGAACACCAGGGTGCTGGGCACGAAGAAGGGATTGTCCGTCATGCCCGCGACCCTACTCGCCCGGCCGAGCGGCGAACCCAGGTGGCCGCCCCGGGGGCGTGGGTTGGTGGTCACCCCGGAGGCGCGGGGAACTGCACGAGTCGGAAGGCGCCTCACCTGCAACACACGCACCGTCAGACAGTTGCACGTGCTGCCTTTCCACGGCGCGCAGTTCCCCGCGCCCCCGGGGTAGCCACTTTCGTCGGTGGTCACGGGTAGCGTCGGGGCCGAAAGTCTGTTCCGGTGCGTGCAAGGAGGCCCCGTCGTGGTGGCGAGGATCGCGGTGGTGCCTGCGGAGCACGGCCCCGGCGGGCGGATGGTGGAGCTGGCCGAGGACGGGCGGCCGGTGGGCGGGCCGGTGAAGGTGGCCGACCTGGCCGCGGCGGTGGCCGAGCGGGAGGCCGCGGTCCAGCCCCGCTGGGTGTTCGCCTCCGTCGAGAGCGCCTACGCTCCGCTGCTGCCGCGGCAGGTGGCGAGGTGTCACGACCTGCGCCTGGTCGAGGCGCTGCTGCTCGGCCACGAGGGCCGCTGGGGCGAGCCCCGCAGCCTCGGCGCGGCCTGGGCCCGGCTCCAGGGCTCCCCCGTCCCGCCCGACCTCCCGGAGGCCGCCGGAGGCGGGGAGCAGGAGAGCCTCTTCGCCCCCGACCGCCTCCAACTCCCGCCCGGCACCGACCCGCTGGCCGCCGTGGTGGCCGTCCACGCCGACCAGCTGCGCCGGATCGGCGAGACCGAGCACCCGGGCCGGTTCCGCCTGCTGGTGGCGGCCGAGTCGGCCGGCGGCCTGCTGGCCACCGAGATGGCGCGTGACGGCCTGCCCTGGCGGTCCGACCTGCACGACCGGCTGCTCACCGAGCTGCTCGGCCCCCGTCCGCACGTCCCCGGCACCCAGCCCAGGCTGCTCTCCGAGCTCGCCGTCGAGCTGCAGCGCGCGCTCGGCGGCCGCCCGTTCAACCCGGACTCGCACGCCCAGGTGCTCAAGGCCTTCGCCGACCAGGGCATCCGGCTCACCTCCACCCGCAGCTGGGAGGTCCGCGGCGTCGACCACCCGGCGGCGCCGCTGCTGATCCGCTACAAGGAGCTGTCCCGGATCCACGCCGCGCACGGCTGGGCCTGGCAGGACACCTGGGCGCGCGGGGGCCGGTTCCGGCCGGAGTACGTGGTCGGCGGGGTGGTCTCGGGCCGGTGGGCCAGCCGGGGCGGCGGGGCGCTGCAGATCCCCCGGGTGCTGCGCGGCGCGGTGGTGGCCGATCCGGGCTGGGCCCTGGTGGTGGCGGACGCCGCGCAGCTGGAGCCCCGGGTGCTGGCCGCGCTCTCCGAGGACGCCGGGATGGCCCGCAGCGCGGCCGGCGGCGACCTGTACGCGGCGCTGGCCGCCACCGCCTTCCAGGGGGACCGGGAGAAGGCCAAGCTCGGCCTGCTCGGCGCGATGTACGGCCAGACCAGCGGGGACATCGGCCCGCTGCTGGCCACCCTGCGCCGCCGCTACCCGGCCGCGATGGGCTACGTGGAGGCGGCCGCCCGCACCGGCGAGGAGGGCGGCATCGTCCGCTCCCGGCTGGGCCGCACCTGCCCGCCGCCCTCGGCGGACTGGCTGGACCTGACCGAGGCGCCGGACACCTCCGGGGAGGCGGGCGGCCGCTCGGCCCGGGCCCGCGGCCGCTTCACCCGCAACTTCGTGATCCAGGCCAGCGGGGCGGACTGGGCACTGGCCCTGCTGGCCGCCCTGCGCCGCCGCCTGAGCGCCCTGGCCGACGGCCCGGACCGCCCGCACCTGGTGCTCTTCCAGCACGACGAGGTGGTGGTGCACACCCCGGTGAACATGGCCGACGCGGTGTCCGCCGCGGTGACCGAGAGCGCCGACGAGGCCCGGCGGCTGGTCTTCGGCGACACCCCGGTGCAGTTCCCGCTCACCACGGCCGTGGTGGAGAGCTACGCCGAGGCCAAATGAGTCCCTGACGTCCGGTCAGAACTTTCGGAAGCCCCGGGCGTCCTCGGCCGCCGCCACCACCTCGTCCAGCCCCCCGCCGGCCGAGGCGGTGACCACGGCGGCCACCGCGCCCTCCACGAACGGGGCGTCCACCAGCCGCACCCCGCCCCGGGGGTGGTCCTCCAGCGCGGCCACCGTGGTCAGCACCGAGCTGCCCAGGTCGGCCAGCACCACCACCCCCGCCGGGCTCCAGGCCCGCGCCACCTCCCGCACGATCAGGTCGTAGCTGGTGCCCAGGCCACCGTCCTCGGTGCCCGCCGCCAGCCGTACCACCACCTGGCCGGAGCCCAGTTCGGCCAGCAGGTCGCGGAGCCCGGCGGCCAGGCCGGGGCTGTGCGAGACCAACACGATGCCCACGTGGTTGCCCATGCCCCCGACCCTAACGGCGGTCACCCCGCCTGCCCAGACGACCGGTTCGCGCCGAGCGTGTCGTATCTCCCGCCCCGGCGCCGCCCGTTGACGTAACGTCGGCCGGAGGATCCGTTCGAGGGAGGACCACCGGTGAAGAAGCTGATCAACGCCCCGGAGGACGTGCTCACCGACGCGCTGGCCGGATTCGCCGCCGCCCACCCGGAGCTGACGGTGGACCTGGAGCAGCGGGTGATCCACCGCACCGGCCGCCCGGCCACCCCCAAGGTGGCCCTGGTCTCCGGCGGCGGCTCCGGCCACGAACCCCTGCACGGGGGCTTCGTCGGCCCCGGCATGCTCGACGCCGCCTGCCCCGGCGAGGTCTTCACCTCCCCCGTGCCCGACCAGCTGCTGGCCGCCGCCCGGGCCGTGCACAGCGGCGCGGGCGTGCTCTTCGTGGTGAAGAACTACACCGGCGACGTGCTCAACTTCGAGCTGGCCGCCGAACTCGCCGAGGAGGAGGGCATCGAGGTCCGCACCGTGCTGGTGAACGACGACGTCGCCGTCGAGGACTCCACCTGGACGGCCGGACGGCGCGGCACCGGAGCCACCGTCCTGGTCGAGAAGTGCGCCGGGGCGCTCGCCGAACGGGGCGCGCCGCTCGACGCGGTGGCCGCCCTCGGCGCCCGGGTCAACGCCGCCTCCCGCTCCTTCGCCATCGCCCTCACCGCCGCCACCACCCCCGCCGCCGGCAAGCCGGGCTTCGACCTCCCCGAGGACGAGATCGAGGTCGGCGTCGGCATCCACGGCGAGCCCGGCCGCCGCCGCGAACCCCTGCGCCCCGCCGCCGAACTCGCCGCCGAGGTGGTCGACACCGTCCTCGCCGACCACACCCTCGGCGCCGGGGACGAGGTGATCGCCCTGCTCAACGGCCTCGGCGCCACCCCGCTGCTGGAGCTCTACGTGCTCTACGGCACCGTCCGCGACCGCCTCGCCGAGCGCGGCATCACCATCGCCCGCAGCCTGGTCGGCAACTACGTCACCAGCCTCGACATGGCCGGCTTCTCCCTCACCCTCACCAAGGCCGACCCCGAACTCCTCGACCACTGGGACGCCCCCGCCACCACCCCCGCCCTGCACCGCCCCTGAGAGGACGTCACCCCGTGGACACCACACTCGCCCTCGCCTGGCTGCACGCCGCCGCAGCCACCGTCGAGAAGCACCAGCAGGAGCTCACCGACCTCGACACCGCCATCGGCGACGGTGACCACGGCACCAACCTCCGGCGCGGCTTCGCCGCCGTGCTCCCCGCCGTCGAGGGCCTGGACTCCCCCGGAGCCGTCCTCACCAAGGCCGGCACCACCCTGATCTCCAAGGTCGGCGGCGCCTCCGGCCCCCTGTACGGCAAGGCCTTCCGCGCGATGGGCGGCGCCCTCACGGCCGGCTCCCCCTTCGCCGACGCCCTCGACGCCGCGCTCGCCGCCGTCCGGCAGCTCGGCGGCGCCGCCCCCGGCGACAAGACCATGGTCGACGCCTGGGCCCCCGCCGTCGCCGCCTACCGCCGCACCGGCTCCTACGCCGAGGCCGCCACCGCCGCCGAACAGGGCGCCACCGCCACCACCCCGCTCCAGGCCCGCAAGGGCCGCGCCTCCTACCTCGGCCCCCGCAGCACCGGCCACCAGGACCCGGGCGCCACCTCCACCGCCCTCCTCCTCCGCGCCCTCGCCGACGTGGCCTGAGCTGCCGCACCCGGCTGCGCCCCGCAGGGGCGCGAGTCGGAAAGCGGCTCACCTGCAACTGAGGCTCCGTCAGCCAGTTGCACATGCTGCCGTTCCCCAGCCCAGCCCGTACCTACCTCAGCCGTCGGTCCTGCTGATCAGCAGCAGCAGCGCGTCGTCCCCCAGCTCCCCGCCCGTGTGCGCCAGCAGGTCCGCGTACACCCGCCCCACCGCCGTCTCCAGCTCCGCCGCCGAGCGCGCAGCGTCCCGCACCAACGGCCCCACCCGCTCCGCCAACGGATAGAACTCCACCACCCCCGCCGGCGCCCCCTTCCTCCGCGCCTCCACCACCCCGTCCGTGCAGAGCACCAGCACGTCCCCCTTGCCGAACGCCGCCTCCATGCTCGTCGGCACCCCCGCCGCCATCGCCCCCAGCCCGAGCGGCACCCACGGATCGTCGGCCTCCAGCACCGTCACGGTCCCGTCCCGGGAGACCACGATCGGCGGCACGTGCCCGTAGTGCACCAGCTCGACCACCCCCGGCCGCCGGAACTCCGCGAACAGGGCGGTGGTGAACTCCCCGTCCGGGACGTGCCGGTCCACGCTGACCTCGACCCGGGCCGCCACCCCCGTCAGCCCGCTCTCGTCGTAGGCGGCCTCGCGGAACGCGCCGAGCACCACCGCCGCCGTCTGCACCGCGCCCAGCCCCTTCCCCCGGACGTCCCCCACCAGCACCCTGGTCCCGTTCGGGGTCTCCAGCACCGAGTAGAGGTCGCCGCCGATCCGGGCGGAGTCCGCCGCCGAGGCGTACCGCACCGCGAGCCGCAGCGGCCCGACCACCGGCCCGGGCGGGCGCAGCAGGGCGCGCTGGGCGGCCTCGGCCACCGAGGAGACGGCGGCGAAGGCGGCCGCCCGCCGCATCCTGATCCCGGCCACCCAGGCGCTGAACAGCGAGAGCACCACGTAGCTGACCACCGCGCCGAACAGGAACTGACCGTTGTTCAGGTTGGCCACCTGGTCGTAGTGGCCGAGGCCGATCAGCGCCAGGAAGCCCAGCAGGCAGACCACCAGCAGTTCCAGCGGCCGCAGGGTGAGTGCGGCCATCGAGGGGACCACGACCATCAGCGGGGCGAGGTAGCTGTCCCGGCCGGTGGCCAGGTCGGCCACCACCACCAGCAGCAGGGCGCTCAGCGCGGGCGTGGCCCGGCGCCGCCGGGAGAGGTCCTGGAGGTCGGTGGCGAGCAGGGCCCGCTCACGCCGGGCGGGTGACAGCCCTGCGGCCTTGGGCACCGTGGGCGACTGAGCGCGGGCAAACCGGGACACATACCGAACATAGCGGAGAAATCGACCAAGGCCCGCGCGTCCCGGGGGCAATCCGGCCCGAAATGACCCTTTTGTCATACCGTACGGACGACGTGACGCCCCATCACCCCACTCGCCCCGTCCACCGAGGGAAGGGTCCTCGCCGATGTCCGACCAGGTCCGCACCACGCAGACGACCGCCCCGCCGAGGCCGAAACCGACCTACTGGCTGAAGCTCTTCCTGACCGGCCTGGCGCTCTGGGTCGCCACGGTCGTGGTCACCTTCTTCACCGACAACAGCAACCTGGTGCCGACCATCGTCCTGCTCGGCAGCTTCCTGGTCCCGGCCACCTTCGTGGTCTGGGCGTACGAGCGCTTCGCGGACGACGTCGGCCTGGAGCGGATCGCCGCCTGCTTCGGCGTCGGCGGGATCATCGGCGTGCTGGGCGCCTCGGTGCTGGAGACGTACCTGCTCTCCCCCTCGGTCTGGATGTACCTCGGCGTGGGCCTGATCGAAGAGGGCGTGAAGCTCGGCGCCCTGATCCTGGTCGCCCGCCGGATCCCGGTCGCCGGACTGCGCCACGGCCTGGTCCTGGGCGCCACGGTGGGCGCCGGCTTCGCGGCCTTCGAGAGCGCCGGCTACGCCTTCAACGCGGTGCTCACCATCCAGGGCCTCTCGCTCAAGGACCTGGTGGAGACCGAGATCCTGCGCGGCATCCTGGCCCCGGTCGGCCACATCCTGTGGACCGGGATCATGGGCGGCGTGCTGTTCCGCGAGCGGCGCGGCACGCACTTCCGGCTCAACGGGCCGGTGCTCGCCACCTACCTCGGCGTCTCCCTGCTGCACGCGCTCTGGGACAGCATGAGCGGCATCGCGGTCTGGCTGGTCGCCCGCACCACCACCAGCGACTTCCAGCGCTCGCTGTTCGAGCTCGGCTACATGCCCACCCCGACCGAGCAGCAGGTGCACCTCTACACCCTCTACGACACCCTCGGGCTGATCCTGATCTCACTCGGCGGCCTGGCCTGGCTCCGCTCCCTGGTCCGGCAGGACAGGGCCGAGGCGGCCCCGGCCACCTGACACAGCGCGCACCCGTCCACGGGCGGCTCCGGGATACTCCGGGTGCCGCCCGTTCGGCGTCCCCGGGGCGCGGCCGTACGGACGGTCGCACACCGAGAGTCGCCACGCGGTTACTCTCGGCTGGCGAACGTGACGACCGCAACACCGTCCGCAGATCGCCGCCCGATGCGGGGAATACCCCCTGGGGGTATGGTGTTATCAGAGTCGAGCCCCGGGCAGCGGGGCACGGAATCCTGCGGAAGCCCATCGGGAGGCACCCATGTCCAGCACCGTCACCTACTCCGTCTCCGGCATGACCTGCGGCCACTGCGAGAAGTCCGTCCACGAGGAGGTCTCGGCCCTGCCCGGCGTCCTCCAGGTCCTGGCCGACGCCAAGGCCGGCACCGTCACGGTCTCCTCGGACGCCCCGGTCGACGAGGAGCAGCTGCGCGCCGCCGTGGACGAGGCCGGGTACGAGCTGGTCGGCCGCACCGCCTGAGCCCCCACCCCCTCCGGGGGCCGCCCGCCGGCCCCCGGGGCACGACCCGAGGAGAGCAGCCAGCGATGAGCACCACCGCACCGGGCATAGAGCCCGACGCCGTCAACGACCGGGTGGAACTCGCCATCGGCGGGATGACCTGCGCCTCCTGCGCGGCCCGGGTCGAGAAGAAGCTCAACCGGATGGACGGCGTCCAGGCCATCGTCAACTACGCCACCGAGAAGGCCCGGGTCGACTTCGGCCCCGAGGTGAGCGTCGCCGACCTGATCGCGACCGTGGAGCGCACCGGCTACACCGCCGAGCTGCCCGCCCCGCCGGCCACCGAAGCCCCCGCGTCCCCCGGCGAGCCCGCCAAGGCCGCCGATCCGCTCCGTGACCGGCTGGTGGTCAGCACCCTGCTGACCGTCCCGGTGGTCCTGCTGTCCATGATCCCGGCGCTGCAGTTCGACAACTGGCAGTGGCTCGCCTTCGCCCTCACCGGCCCGGTGGTCTTCCACGGCGGCTGGCCCTTCCACAAGGCCGCCTGGACCAACCTCAAGCACGGCGCCGCGACCATGGACACCCTGGTCTCGCTCGGCACCCTGGCCGCCTTCGGCTGGTCGGTCTGGGCACTGTTCTGGGGCCACGCCGGGATGCCCGGCATGCGGCACGAGTTCTCCCTCGCGGTCGGCGGCGCCGACGCCGCCTCGACCCTCTACCTGGAGACCGCCGCCGGGGTCACCGTCCTGATCCTGCTCGGCCGCTGGCTGGAGGCCCGCTCCAAGCGCCGCGCCGGCGCCGCCCTGCACGCGCTGCTCGACCTCGGCGCCAAGGAGGTCGCGGTGCTCCAGGACGGCCGCGAGGTCCGGCTGCCGGTGGGTCGACTGACCGTCGGCATGCGGTTCGTGGTCCGCCCCGGCGAGAAGATCGCCACCGACGGCACCGTGGTCGAGGGCACCTCCGCCGTCGACGCCTCGATGCTCACCGGCGAGTCGGTGCCCGTCGAGGTCGGCGTCGGCGACACCGTCACCGGAGCCACAGTCAACGCCGGCGGCCGCCTGGTGGTCGAGGCCACCCGGGTCGGTGCCGACACCCAACTCGCCCGGATGGCCAAGCTGGTGGAGGACGCGCAGAACGGCAAGGCCGCCGCCCAGCGCCTGGCCGACCGGATCTCCGCCGTCTTCGTGCCCGTGGTCATCGTGCTCGCCCTGGCCACCATGGTCACCTGGCTGCTCGTCAGCGACAGCCCCACCGAGGCCTTCACCGCCGCGGTCGCCGTGCTGATCATCGCCTGCCCCTGCGCCCTCGGCCTGGCCACCCCGACCGCCCTGATGGTCGGCACCGGCCGGGGCGCCCAGCTCGGCATCCTGATCAAGGGCCCCGAGGTGCTGGAGACCACCCGCAAGGTCGACACCATCGTCCTGGACAAGACCGGCACCGTCACCACCGGAAAGATGACCCTGCTCGCCGTCCACACCGCTGACGGCGTGTCGGAGGAGGACGCGCTGCGGCTGGCCGGAGCCCTGGAGCACGCCTCCGAGCACCCCATCGCCGCCGCCGTCGCGGCCGCCGCCACCGACCGCCTGGGCACCCTGCCTCCGGTCGAGGGCTTCGAGAACATCCCCGGCCGCGGCGTCCAGGGTGTCGTCGAGGGCCACGCCGTGATCGCCGGCCGGGAGGCCCTGCTCGCCGACTGGGCCCAGCACCTGCCACCCGCCCTGGCCGATGCCAAGACCGCCGCCGAGCAGGCCGGGCGCACCGCCATCGCGGTCGGCTGGGACGGCCAGGCCCGCGCCGTCCTGGTGGTCGCCGACGCCGTCAAGCCCACCAGCGCCGAGGCCGTCACCCGGCTGCGCGCCCTCGGGCTGCGGCCCGTGCTGCTCACCGGGGACAACGCCGCCGCCGCCAAGGCCGTCGCGGCCGAGGTCGGCATCGACGCGGCCGACGTGATCGCCGAGGTCCTCCCGGAGGACAAGGTCGCCGCCGTCCGCGCGCTCCAGGCCGAGGGCCGCTCGGTCGCCATGGTCGGCGACGGGGTCAACGACGCCGCCGCCCTCGCCCAGGCCGACCTCGGCCTGGCCATGGGCACCGGCACCGACGCCGCCATCGAGGCGGGTGACCTGACCCTGGTCCGGGGCGACCTGCGCTCGGCGGCCGACGCCATCCGGCTCTCCCGCCGGACCCTGGCCACCATCAAGGGCAACCTCTTCTGGGCCTTCGCCTACAACGTCGCCGCCATCCCGCTCGCCGCCGCCGGACTGCTCAACCCGGTGGTCGCCGGGGCCACCATGGCCTTCTCCTCGGTCTTCGTGGTCACCAACAGCCTGCGTCTGCGCCGCTTCGACGCGGCCCGCTGACCGGGAGCCGACACAGCGTCAGGGCCCGGGACGGACAACCGTCCCGGGCCCTGACGGCGTCTCAGCGGCCGAGCAGCTCCCCGCCGTTGCAGTGCAGGATCTCGCCGGTGATGAAGCCCGCCTCCCGCGAGGCCAGGAAGTAGACCGCCGCCGCGACCTCGCCGGACTCGCCGATCCGCCCCAGCAGGGTGCGGGCCGCCCGGCGGGAGACCTCCGCCTCGTCCAGCCGGGGGCCGAAGAACTCAGTGCCCGAGACGGTGCCCGGTGCCACGATGTTGGCCGTGATGCCGGAGGTGCCGAGTTGGGCGGCCAGGAAGTGGTTCCAGGCGTGCAGGGAGGCCTTCGCGGCCCCGTACGAGCCGGCCCCGCGTAGGGCGGCGATCGAACTGACCGTCACCACCCGCCCGCTGCCCTGGGTCAGCCGGTCGCGGAGCGACTCGGTGAGCAGCACCACGGTGAGCACGTTCCGCTCGAAGTCCCCGCGCCAGCGGGCCAGCAGGGCGTGCGGGCCGCCGCCGATCACGGTCTCCCGGCTGCCGGCGTTGTTCACCAGCACGTCCACCTGGGCGGGCAGCGAGTCCAGCGCGACCTCCACCGCGTCCGGGTCGGCCAGGTCGCAGACCAGCGGGGAGACGTTCGGGCCGAGGTCGGAGGCGGCTCTCTCCAGGACCTCCCGGCGGCGGCCGACGATCACCACCCGCTCGCCCGCCTCGGCGAAGCGGCGGGCCACCTCGTACCCGATGCCGGTGCCACCGCCGGTGACGACGACGTTCCTGGCCATCTGCGCACTCCCTCCCTGCTCCGGCCACCGCAGCTGAGGGCGCGGCGGTCCGTCCCGGAATGGGTCGATTCCTATCACGCTCGGTTGCGGCGACTGTGGGGAGGGTGACGTTGCCCGTCTGAGATGGTGTGGTATGTGCCGTGTACCGGCCATGCAGCCGGTCATGCACGGAGCGTGGAGAGAGCCAACTCACACCCCCTCCCCGTAACTTTGCGAC
Source organism: Kitasatospora sp. NPDC088742 (assembly GCF_055584905.1). Lineage (NCBI taxonomy): Bacteria > Bacillati > Actinomycetota > Actinomycetes > Kitasatosporales > Streptomycetaceae > Kitasatospora > Kitasatospora sp. NPDC088742. Next base: position 257,327 of record NZ_JBVJLD010000004.1, read on the forward strand.
CCCAGACACGTCTTACCTTTGTAGTACGACGGCTCCGGCCGTCGGGACGGGGCTCCGGCGGGCCCCGGTACGGCTGCCGAACCGTTTCGGCGGCCTCGCGCACGACGCCGGGGAGCGGTAACAGGCTTCGGAACGCTTTGAGCGGCCGTTCCGGGTCACCAGGACCGCCCCCGGGCGTCGTGCGCCGCGGGAACGCGGGAGGGGGGGGGGGGGCGGGGGGGGGGGGGGCGGGCCCGGGGGGGGGGGGGGGGGGGGGGGGGGGGTGGGGGGGGGCACGGCGACCGGGGAGGCGATGGTGCCGAGGCCCTCGGCGGTGGCGACCCGGACCT